>JAEVZY010000024.1 GCA_023392035.1 Pseudomonadota bacterium
GTCCCAGGCCTGCACCGCCAGGCCGCGCCGCGCCAGGAAGATAGACGCGGCGCCGGTGCCGCAGGCCAGGTCGAGGGCCTGCCCCGCGCTCGGCAGCAAGTGCTGTGCCTGGTCGAGGACGCCGGCATGGCCGCCCTCCTCGACCGTCCTGGCGGCATAGATACTGTCCCACTTTTCCCTTACGCTCGGCATCGCACCGGTCTCCTTCGTCAAGCACGCATGGCTGCTGGTGCGGCCCGCTTACGGCCGCATACCCAGCCATTCTTCGCCCTCGGGCGAAACTTCCTTCTTCCAGATCGGCACCTCGTGCTTCAACTCCTCGATCGCCCGGCGGCAGGCGTCGTAGGCTTCGGCACGGTGCGGCGCCGAGGCGGCAATCACCACCGCCGCATCGCCCACCTGCAGCACGCCGGCACGGTGCACAATGGCGACCCGGCTGCCTTCGATGCCGCGCTCGATGCCTTCGATGATGGTGGCCAGGGTGCTGAGCACCAATTGGTCGTAGGCTTCATATTCGATGCGTTCCACATCCTTGCCCAGGTTGTTGTCGCGCACGATGCCGGTGAAGGTGACCAGGCCGCCCTGGCCGGTGAATTGCGGACCGCTCACGGCATCCACCACCTCCTGCAGGCTGAGCGCCTCGCGGCTCAGGCGGCAATAGGGCTGGCCGGGCGCGGGAGCCGGGCGCACGTCCAGCGGCGGCGCGGCGCCGGCGGCGGCCGGCTTGGCCACAGCGCGCAAATAGTGTCCGCTGCGTCCGCCCGACTTTTCTTCCAGGCGCAGATCGGTCACCACCATGTTCTTGTCGACCGCCTTGCACATGTCGTAGATGGTCAATGCCGCCACGCTGGCCGCGGTGAGCGCCTCCATCTCGACCCCGGTGCGGCTGCTCACCACAGCGGTGCTGGTGATGGAAAGACGGCCGGGTGGAACGGCCACCAGGTCGATCGTCACCGATTCCAGCGGCAAGGGATGGCACAGGGGGATCAGGTCGCCGGTGCGCTTGGCCGCCATGATGCCGGCCAGGCGGGCCGCGGCCAGCACATCGCCCTTGGCCGCGCGGCCGCTGACAATCAGCTCCAGCGTCGCCGGGTTCATCAGCACCTGGGCCGAGGCGCGTGCGATGCGCTTGGTGGTGGCCTTGTCCGAGACATCCACCATGCGCGCCGCGCCGCTGCTGTCGAGATGGGTCAATCCATGGAAATCCGTGTTGTTCATGCCTTGTCCTTTTCTCGCTCAACCGCCGGCGACCGGCGGAATCAATGCAACCTCATCGCCCTTGCCGACCCGGTGCTCATTGCCGACATAAGCGCCGTTGACGGCCAGGCGCAGTGCGTGGCGCTGGACCGCCAGATCCGGATAGCGCCCGCAGACCTGGTCCAGGAATTCGCTGGCCGAGCATGGTCCTGCCAGCGAAAACTCGACTTCGGTGGCGCCCACGATCATCTTGGTGCCGCCGAAGGCCATCAACTGGACCTGAATCTGATCCGGCTGCCCCTGCGGCAAGTCTTGCGCGGGTTCGCGGCTGTTTGAGGGCTTGAGCGTCGGCACCGGCGCTCCATGATCCGATTTGCCTTGCACTTGCTGCGGGCGTGCCCCCGCCGCTGTGTGGTTTGATTTCGCCTGGTCTACTTTCATGGCTCATGCCTGCGCTTCGAATTGGGGGTTGAACAGCGCGGCCATATTGAAGTCGTTCTCGGTCAAGCCATTGCTCTTGTGGGTCCAAAGTTTCAGGGTCACGTCACGCTTCCACAGATGCACATGCGGATGGTGGTTGCACTCCTCGGCCACCCGGTTGATGTACTCGACGAAGGCGGCCGCCTCTTTCGGCTGCTCAAAATGGAAAGACTTGACGAGGTGGGTCTCATCGAGCTTCCAGCCCGGCAGGTCTTGCAGGCGTGCCTGGATCTCGGTCAGGCTGAGCAAGGGGGCCGGCGTACGGTGATGCCCGTGCCCATGGCTGCACTGCGGTCCGTGCGCGTGCGGCGCATGTCCATGGCTGCACTGCGCGCCATGCACGTGGTTTTCGGAGCTGGCGCAGGCTGGCTGCAGCACGGCTTGTTGTTCGCTTTCCTTCATGGCTTCCTCTCCTTGTTTTCGGATGCTGCGTTGCTGCGGGTGGTTCAGCCCCCACGGGTGTGCATTTCCAGATGAGGGTCTTGCTTGAGCTGATGAATCGGAATGAAGGGCGCGCGCTCGCGCTGTTTGAGCCGCAGCTCGGCGCCGCGGTCGCCGCGCGCGCTCCAGGTCTTGCTCACCAGATCGACCAGTTCCCGATGCGAGGCGCCGTCGCGCAGGGGCGCGCGCAGGTCCAAGCCCTTTTCGGCGTACAGGCAGAGGTAGAGCGTACCGTCGGCCGTCAGGCGGGCGCGGTTGCAAGTCGAGCAGAAAGGTTCGGTGGTGGAAGAGATGATGCCCAGGGTCCTGCCGTCGGGCAGCAAGTAGCGGGCTGCGGGCGCCGTTTCGCCGGGCGGGGCCGGCATGGCATCGACCGTTCCATAATGGGCGCGCAACTGCTGCAGCATGCCGGCGCGCGAGTGCACCTTGCTCATCGACCAATGGGTGGCGCCGCCCACATCCATGTACTCGATGAAGCGCACTTCGGCGTTCACGCTCTTGCCGAATTCCAGCAGGTCCACCAGCTCGTCATCGTTGAAGCCTTTCATGACGACGGTGTCGATCTTGGTGCCGGTGAAGCCGGCCTCCGCGATGGAACGTAGCGAGTGGATCACCTTGTCGTGATCGTCGCGGCGGGTGAGGCTGTGAAAGCGCTCGGACTTGAGCGTGTCCAGGCTGACGGTCAGGCGGCGCAGGCCGGCGTCGTACAGTGCCGGCAGGTTCTGCGCCAGCAGCACGCCGTTGGTGGTCATGGCCAGGTCCTGCACCGCCGGCCGTGCGGCCAACTGCGACACCAGCACATGCAGATCGCGCCGCATCAAGGGCTCGCCGCCGGTGAGCCGGATCTTGTCCACACCAAGGTCGGTGAACACGTCCACCAGGGTCATCATCTCTTCGAAGCTGAGCAGGCTGGATTTGTCGAGCCAGGTGTACTCTTCCTCGGGCATGCAGTAGTTGCAGCGCAGATTGCAGCGATCCGTCACCGAAAGCCTCAGGTCGCCAAGAAAGCGGCCGTGCCGGTCTGCCACGCCTTGTTGTTGAGTGATGGACTGTTCCATAAAACTCCCGTTCAGCTGCGAGGTGATGAACGACTGTTCAACCGCCCTCGCGGCCGACAGCCATGAGAATTTTCCTGCCGGTTCTTCAGGCGGGGAGCGCGGCCAGGCTGCAGGACTGCGCATAGTCCACGTAGCCGGCAAAGCTCTTGCCTTCGCCGCAGCACGGACACTCAGGATTGCGCGGCAGCCGCAAGGTGGAGAACTTGGCGCGCAAGGCATCGAAGTGCAGGATGCGTCCGACCAGCGGATCGCCCACGCCCAATACCAGCTTGACCGCTTCGGTGGCCTGCAGCAGACCGATCACACCGGGCAGCACACCGAGCACACCGGCTTCGGCGCAGGAAGGCGCGGTGCCCGGCGGCGGCGGTTCCGGGAACATGCAGCGATAGCAGGGACCGGGCTGCCCGGCGCGGCCGGGCCAGAAGACGCTGACTTGGCCATCGAAGCGGAACACCGCGCCATGCACATTGGGCAGCTTGAGCTTCACGCAGGCGTCGTTGATGAGATAGCGCGTGGGAAAGTTGTCGGTGCCGTCGATCACCAGGTCGTAGCCGGAGAAAATCCGTTCCACGTTGGCCGAGCTCAGGCGCTCTTCGTGCCCGATCACTTTCACGCTTGGATTGAGCCCCTTGAGCGTGGCCTGCGCCGAAGCCACCTTGGGCATGCCGACCCGGGCATCGGTGTGCAGGATCTGGCGTTGCAGATTGCTGCGGTCGACCACGTCATGGTCGACCAGGCCGATGGTGCCCACGCCCGCCGCCGCAAGATAATAGGCGGCCGGCGAACCCAGCCCGCCGGCGCCGATCAGCAGGACTTTCGACTTCATCAGCCGCAGTTGTCCGGCCTCGCCGACCTCCGGCATCATCAAGTGGCGCGAGTAACGCTCGCGGGCGGCGTCGTCCAGGGTTTGCGGCACTTCGACCGGCAGGCCTTGCCCCTTCCAGCGACCAAAGCCCCCTGCCAGCGAGCGCACGTCACGATAACCGAGGCGGGCCAGGTCGTCGGCGGCAAATATGGAACGCGTGCCGCTCTCGCACATGAGAATGACGGTGCGCGTCCTGTCGACTTCCTTTTCGATGCGCACTTCAAGAAAGCTGCGCCCCAGGCGCAAGGCGCCAGGCACGGTGCCAGGTGTCATTTCCTGCGGTTCGCGCACGTCGACGATGGCCGCGCCCATTGACTGCAGCGCCAGTGCCTGCGCCGGTTCGATTTCCACGATGCGCGAGCGCAAGTCGGCCAAGCGATCGCGCATGCCGGCCGCGGCGAAATCCGGCGCAATGCTGAGCACGTCGCCGTCCGCCAGCGGCGCCGACAATCCCCCCAGCGTGCGCACCTCGCTCTGCCCGACCAGCACTTTCACCAGCGGATGCAGTTTCCCGGCAGCGGTGAACAACAAACTCAAGAGTTCGGGTCGCTCCTGGCTTGCCTTGGCCAGAGCGTCGTGAACTGTGGCAGCTTCCAGCTGCAGTTCCTGCGCAACTTCATCGGCGGAGCTTCCCAGGCTTGGGATACGAACGAATACTTGCCTCATCGCGTCTCCATGGTGCTGGATGGCGGGCTTGCGGCCCCGGTCGCTCGGCTTATCGAACGATTGGGCGCTTAGTAACTTTCAGTGTGTTTGCGTTCCAGCGGTTAAGTATTTTCCGAACAGAAATATATTTGCGATTCGCCAGCATTCAGGAAACCAGGGAGCTGACAAAAACCTTGCAACGGTGCAGGACTGCAGATCGGCAAGCGCATGAAGACCGATGACTCCGTGTGAGCCGAAGTGCAGGGAGGCGCAAGCGACTTACATGAATCTGCAACAACTGGGAGAATTCACCCTGCAAGGAATATGAAAGCTGAGGACGCTTTCTGAAATCGGCGCACAACGGCGCCGAATAATCCGGGCCGATCGGACACAAACCATAAAAAAGGAGGAGATCAATATGTCGTTGCGCAAATTGGCCGCAGGCGCGTTTTTCGCCTGCACCGCAAGCATGGCCCTGGCGCAAAGCGCCCTGCCGGCCGGACCCATCACGATTGTCGTGCCCAATCCGCCGGGCGGCCTGGTCGACACTTCGGCGCGGCTGGTGGGCGAACCGCTGGCGCGCCTGAGCAAGCTGTCGGTGGTGATAGACAACCGTCCCGGCGGCAGCGGCAATATCGCCTACCAGATGGTGGCGCGCGCCAAGCCGGATGGCGCCACGCTCTTGGCGTCCTATTCGGCCTATCACACCGGCAATCCGAGCCTGATGAAAAACCTGCCGTGGGCGCCGAAAGACTTCGCGCCGGTGGCGCTGGTGACGGTGGCCACCAATGTGATTGCGATCCATCCTTCGCTGCCGGTGAATACGCTCAAGGACTTCATCGACTACGCCAGGAAGAACCCGGGCAAGATCAACTACGCCTCGCAGGGCAATGGCTCGGTCTCGCATCTGGGCACCGAGTTGTTCAAGCAGGTGACGCACACCGAATTGCAGCACGTGCCCTACAAGGGTTCGGGCCAGGCGATCCAGGATGTTCTGGCCGGCCAGGTGCAGCTTTTCATCACCACGCCGCCATCGGTAATGCAGCACATCCAGACCGGCAAGCTGAAAGCCCTGGCCATCGCCGGCAGGAACCGCCATCCGATGCTGCCCAATGTGCCGACCACGGCCGAGGCCGGCGTGCCGGGCTTTGAACTGGAAAGCTGGGTCGGCCTGTTCGCCCCGGCCGGGACACCGCCTGCCACCGTCAACAAATTGTCGGAGGAAGTGAAGGCGGCGCTGGAGCAGCCCGATGCCAAGGCGCGCGCCGCCGCGCAAGGCATCGAACTGCGCTACCTGGGACCGGACGCCTTGAACGCCCTGGTCAAGAAAGAGATCGACTATTGGGCCAAGGTCATCAAGACCGCCAATATTTCGCTGGATTGATTTCCGTTTCGAAGCCAAGCCATGTCAGAACCAGTCTCTCCTCGACACACCTCGCGCCGCTGGGTGGTGATGGGCGTATCCGGCAGCGGCAAGACCAGTGTCGGCCGCTTGCTGGCCGAGCGGCTGGGGCTGTCTTATGTCGAGGGCGACAAGGAGCATCCGCAGGCCAATCTGAAGAAGATGGCAGCCGGCATTGCCCTGAACGATGAGGACCGCAGGGTTTGGCTGCAGCGCCTGGAAGCACGGCTGGCCGCGGCGCGCGCGGCCGGCAGCGGCATGGTGATGGCCTGTTCAGCCCTCAAGCGCAAGTATCGCGATACCTTGCGCGCCGGCGATCCTGACGTGTTCTTTGTGTATCTGCATGGTTCGCATGCACTGCTTGAAGAGCGTCTGAAGCACCGGCGCGGACACTTCATGCCGCCTTCGCTTCTGGATAGTCAGTTGGCCGATCTGGAGCCGCTGCAGGAAGACGAAAGCGGGATGCAGGTGGATGTGGGGCCGACGCTGGAGG
>JAEVZY010000139.1 GCA_023392035.1 Pseudomonadota bacterium
GAGCAGCACCATGGCGTTTGTGCGCATGCTCGGCAATCTGCTGAAAGACAAGGAACTGGGTCCGCGCGTGGTGCCCATCGTCGCCGACGAGGCGCGTACGTTCGGCATGGCCAATCTGTTCAAGCAGGTCGGCATTTATTCCAGCGTCGGCCAGCGCTACGAGCCGGAAGACATCGGCTCGGTGCTGTCCTATCGCGAAGCGCTGGATGGACAGATCCTGGAAGAAGGCATCAGCGAAGCCGGCGCCATCAGCTCCTGGGTGGCGGCCGCCACCAGCTACAGCGTGCACGGCCAAGCCATGCTGCCCTTCTACATCTATTACTCGATGTTCGGCTTCCAGCGCATCGGCGACCTGATCTGGGCCGCGGCCGACCAGCGTGCGCGCGGTTTTCTGCTGGGCGCCACCGCCGGCCGCACCACGCTGGGCGGCGAAGGCTTGCAGCACCAGGACGGCAGCAGCCTGCTGGTGGCATCGACCGTGCCCAATTGCCGCGCCTACGACCCCGCGTTCGCGGCGGAACTTGCCGTCCTGCTGGACCATGGCATGCGCCAGATGCTGGAGCGGCAGGAAGACGTCTTCTACTACATCACACTGATGAACGAGAACACGGCCCAGCCGGCATTGCCGGCCGGCGTGGAGCAGGACTTGATCAAGGGCCTTTACCTGCTGCGCGAAGAACAGTCGAAACAGTCGCGCGGCACGGTGAAATTGCTGGGCTCGGGCGCAATCCTGCCGGAAGTGCTGGCGGCGGCGCGTCTATTGGCCGAGGAATGGAATATCGATGCCCAGGTCTACAGCGCCACAAGCTACAGCGAACTGGCGCGCGAGGCGCAGGAAGTGGAACGCCGCAACCGCTTTCATCCGGACCAGCCGCGCCAGCGCAGCCATGTGTCGCAATGCCTGGGCGGCGAAGCGCCGGTGATTGCCGCCAGCGATTATGTGCGCGCCTGGCCGCAACTGATCGCGCCGCATGTCGACGCCGGCTTCACGGTGCTGGGCACCGATGGCTTCGGCCGCAGCGATACCCGCCAGGCCTTGCGCCGCTTCTTTGAAGTGGACCGGCACCATATTGTGTTGGCGGCGCTGACGGCGCTTGCGCAGCAAGGCAAGCTTGACGCAGCCGCTTGCCGTGAGGCGATTGACCGCTATGGCATAGCCAGCGAGGCAGCCGCGCCCTGGACTTGCTGAGTCAGACTCAGCAGCGGCAGCCGTTACAGCTTGATATGGTTTTTGCTGGAGCGCCTAGCGTTCGCCCAGTCGCAACGTCAGCATGTGCGCAAACGCTTGCGCCGCCATGCTGGGCGAGCCGCCGCGCCGCCACAGGATGCCGGCCTGGCGCTTCAAGGCGGGCGCGGTCAAATCCAGCGCGTGCATGTCCGGCGCCAGTTGCGCCGCCCGCTCGGGCACGATGCTGGCCAGGCGGCTGTGGCGGCAGACGTCGATCAGTGCTTCCACCGATTCCATCTCCACCGGAATATGCGGCGTCACACCGGCCGCGCGCAGGGCTTCGTCCACCTTGCGCCTCGTTGCGAACTCGACCGTCAACAAGGCCAGCGCCTGCCCGGCCAGCGCCTTGATCGGCAAGCGCGTGCGCTTGGCCAGCGGATGGCGCGGCGACACCAGCAATTGCAGCTTTTCCGTGAACAGCGGCTGGCAATCGATATCGTCGGTGCTGGTCGGCCAGAAGGCCAGGCCCAGATCGAGTTCGCCCGCCGCCAGGCGCTCTTCAATTTCCAGCGCGCGCAAATCGCGCACCACCACGTGCACGCCGGGATAGGCCTCGCTGAAGGCGGCCACCGCCGCCGGCACCAGCGTATTGAGGAAGGTCGGAATCACGCCCAGGTTGAGGAAGCCCGAGCGCAGGCCGGACAGATCGGACAAGGCCATGCGCCCCGCTTCCAGCTCCTGCAGGGCCCGCCCGGCATGGGTTCGAAAGCTTTCGCCGGCCACCGACAGCTTGAGGCGGCGTCCGATGCGCTCGAACAGCTGCACGCCCAGTTCCTCTTCCAGCTGGCGCAAGCCATGCGACAGCGTGGATTGGGTGATGTACAGGCTGCGCGCGGCCTGGGTCAGGTGCTCGGTCTGGGCGATGGCCAGAAAATAGCGCAACTGTCGGATTTCCATGGGGCTCACCTGCCTGCAATCGTTCGAAGACATCGAATGATAGGCAAAAAATAAGTCATTGGATCAATGCGCGCGCCTGCACTAGAGTGGTCCGCATCGCCCACCAGGACTCACCATGCAAGTGCAAGCAGGCAATCAAGCAGGTCAACGCATCGCGCGCATCGAGGCGCGCATCCTCGATATTCCCACCATCCGCCCCCACAAGCTTTCCTTCGGTGCAATCAGCCGCCAAAGCCCGGTGATCGTGCAAGTCTGGCTGGCCAATGGCGCCAGCGGCTTCGGCGAAGCGGCCACCATCGGCGGGCCGTCGTGGAACGAGGAATCGCCGGAAAGCATCCTGCATGCGATCCAGAACCATCTGGGCCCGGTGCTGATCGACCAAGACGCCGGCCGCCTGGAAGCCTTGCTGGTGCGCATGAACGCCGCCTGCCGCGGCAACTGGTTTGCCAAGAGCGCGGTGGAAATGGCCGTGATCGACGCCCTGGCGCGCAGCCTCAACCTGCCGGCCTGGCAACTGCTGGGCGGCAAGCGCATGGACAGCATTCCGCTGGCATGGACTTTGGCCAGCGGCGATTTGCAGCGCGACCTGGAAGAAGCCGAACGCATGCTGGAAGCGCGCCGCCATCGCATCTTCAAGATCAAGATCGGCGCCCGCCTGCCGGAGCAGGACGTGGCCCATGTCTCGGCCATCGCCCGCGCCCTGGGTGAGCGTGCCAGCCTGACCATAGACGTCAATCAGGCCTGGGATTTCAACACCGCCCGCCGCTGTCTGCCTCCTTTGGTGGAAGCCGGCGTGCGCCTGATCGAGCAACCGGTGGCGCACTGGAATGTGGAGGCGCTGCAAGACCTGTGCGCCCTGCCGCAATGCGGCCTGATCATGGCCGACGAAAGCGTGTGCCTGCCGCAAGACGCCGTGATGCTGGCGAAAAAGCGCGCCAGCCATGCCTTCTCGCTGAAGGTGGCCAAGCACGGCGGCTTGCTGCGCACGCGCAAGGTGGCGGCGATCGCCGAAGCGGCCGACATTGCCTGGTACGGCGGCACCATGCTCGAGACTTCGCTGGGCAGCGCCGCTTCGGCCCAGGTGTTTTCCACCCTGCAGGACACACCGCACGGCTGTGAACTGTTCGGGCCGCGCCTGATGGTGGATGAGATCGTGAAAGAGCCGCTGGTGATCGAAGAGTTTGCGCTCAAGGTGCCTGACGGTCCCGGCTATGGCGTGGAAATCGATCCCGCCAAGCTCAGGCGCTATGACCGCGCCGGCGGCGGCGCGCCGATCGTGATCGATCTTGGCCAGCGCCCGACCAGCCACTGAGTTGCCTGCTTGAGTTGCCTGCATTGAGTTGCCCGCATTGAGTTGCCCACATTGAATTGCGCATTGATTGCCTGAACCGAACCGAACAACAGGAGCCAGCATGCTTTTTCTAGTCCGCATGGATGTACAGATTCCCCACACGCTTCCCGAGCAGGAGGCCAACGATATCAAGGCCCGCGAAAAAGCCTACGCCCAGGATCTGCAGAAGAGCGGCAAGTGGCAGCACTTGTGGCGCGTGGTCGGCGAATACGCCAACTTCAGCGTGTTCGATGTCGAATCGAATGATGCCTTGCACGAGCTGCTGTCCAGGCTGCCGCTGTTCCCCTACATGAAGATCCAGGTCACGCCGCTGGCCAAGCATCCCTCGGCGATTGCCTGAAGACCCATTTCGATCCACCAAAGAGAGAGACCATGAAAACCCTGCGCACCCTTGCCCTGCTGGCGCTGGCCCTGCCGGCCACGTTTGCCAGTACCGCCGTTCATGCCGACAACTGGCCTTCCCGTCCGATCCGCTGGGTGGTGCCCTTCCCGCCTGGCGGCGCCATGGACGCCATCGCGCGCGCCCTGGGCGACAAGGCCGGCAAGTCGCTCGGCCAGAGCTTCGTCATCGACAATCGTCCCGGCGCCGGCGGCAATATCGGCGCCGACGTGGTGGCCAAGTCGCCTGGCGACGGCTATACGCTGATGATCACCTCCATCGGCATGGCCACCAACAAGTATCTGTACAAGCAGTTGAGCTATGACCCGGTGCGCGACTTCGCGCCGGTGTCGCTGCTGGCGGTGGTGCCCAATGTGCTGGTCACCAACAACACCCAGCCCAATGTGAAGACGGTGCGCGATGTGATTGCCGCCGCCAAGGCGCAACCCGGCAAGCTGACCTATGCGTCGGCCGGCAACGGCACCTCGATCCACCTGGCCGGTGAAATGTTTACCGCCATGGCCGGCATCGACATGCTGCACATTCCCTACAAGGGTAGCGGCCCGGCGGTGACGGACTTGCTCGGTGGGCAGGTGAACTACATGTTCGACAGCATCACTTCATCGAAGCCCTTCATCGATTCCGGCAAGCTGCGCGCCATCGCCGTCACCACGGCCAAGCGTTCGTCCACCTTGCCCAATGTGCCGACGGTAGCCGAGTCCGGCTTGCCGGGCTATGAAGTCTCGCCCTGGTTTGCAGTCTTCATGCCGGCTTCCACGCCCAAGCCCATCGTCCAGAAAATGCACAAGGCGCTGATCGACGCGATGAATTCGCCGGACGTGAAGAAGAAGTTCGAAACCATCGGCGCCGAGCCGATCGGCTCCACGCCCGAGCAACTGGCGACCCATCTCAACAGCGAGATGACGCGCTGGGGCAAGCTGATCGCCGAGCGCAAGATCGTCGCGGACTGAGAGGCGCGGACTGAGAGGCGCTCACGGAGCTGAGTCAGGCAGTGTGAGCCTGGCTCACAGCAGGATGACGGGGATTGCGGCAAACTTGCATCCTCGCATCCTGCATATCCGCCAGACAAAGGAGACCCATGGGTATCAAGCTGAACCACATCAAACAGGGCCACGGCCCGATCCTGGTGCTGAGCCACGCGCTCGGCTGCGACTTGCACATGTGGGACGAAGTCGCGCAGGAATTGCAGTCGCAATACACGGTGCTGCGCTATGACCACCGCTGCCATGGCAAGTCGGACTGCCCGGCCGGCCCGTTCAGCATGGACGATATGGCGGACGATGTGGCGGCCCTGATCAAGGAACAGGCCCAGGGTCCGGTGCTGTTTGCCGGCCTTTCATTGGGCGGCATGGTGGCGCAGTCGCTGGCGGCGCGTCATCCGCAGTTGGTGAAAGCCATTGTCATCGCCAATTCGACCGCCTACTACGAAGATCACAGCATCTGGAAGTCGCGCATCGAAACCGTGACCAGGGACGGCGTGGCGCCGATCGTGGACGGCTCGATTGCACGCTGGTTCACGCCGGAATTCGTGGCCAGCGGCGCCGGCCAGGCGCGGGTGGAAAGGATCAAGAAGACTTTGCAGTCCTGCGACCCGAAAGGCTATGTCGCCTCGTGCGGGGCGGTATCCACCATCGACTACCGCGAGTCGAACAAGAGCGTGAAATGCCCGACCTTGATCATCTCCGGCAGCAAGGACATGGGCACGCCGCCTGCCATGTCGCAAGCGATGCATGCGCAGATTCCCGGTTCCAAGCTGGTCAGCATCGACGCCGCGCACCTGAGCGCGGTGGAGCAACCGGCGCAATTCGCGCAGCTGATGAAGGATTTCCTGGGCTCGCTTTGAGCATTTCCCCGCACTGACGAAAAAACGGGTGACGCCAGCGTCACCCGTTTTTTTATAAGCAACTCAATAAATATCCGGCTCTCCCGCCGTCTCGCCAAAATCGCTGCGCAGGAAATCGAAGTCGCAGCCTTCGTTGGCTTGCTGGATGTGCTGGGCGAACATCCAGCCGTAGCCGCGTTCGAAGCGTTTCGGCGGCGGCGTCCAGGCGGCCTGGCGACGCGCCAGTTCTTCTGCGCTCACTTCCAGGTGAATGCTGCGCGCGGGGATGTCCACCGTGATGCGGTCCCCCGTTTGCACCAGCGCCAGCGGGCCGCCGACATACGACTCAGGCGACACATGCAGGATGCAGGCGCCGTAACTGGTGCCGCTCATGCGCGCGTCCGAAATACGCAGCATGTCGCGCACGCCTTCTTTCACCAGCTTCACAGGTATCGGCAGCATGCCCCATTCCGGCATGCCGGGGCCGCCTTGCGGGCCGGCGTTGCGCAGGATGAGGATGTCGTCGGCGCTGACATCCAACTCGGGATCGTCCACCGCCGCTTTCATGGATGGGTAATCGTCGAACACCAGAGCGCGCCCGGTGTGCTGGAAAAAACGCGGCGCGCAGGCACTGGGTTTGATTACGCAACCATCGGGCGCGAGATTGCCTTTCAATACCGCCAGCGCACCTTCGGCATAGAGCGGATTGTCCAGCGGACGGATCACGTCTTCATTGATCACTTCAGCGTGTTCAATATTTTCGCCGAGGGTCTTGCCGGTGATGGTGAGTGCATCCAACTTGAGAAAAGATTTCAAGCGCGACTGCAAGGCCGGCAGGCCGCCGGCGTAGTAGAAGTCTTCCATCAGATAGGTGTCGCCATTGGGCCGGATGTTGGCAATCACGGGCACGATGCGGCTGGCGGCATCGAAATCCTCCAGGCCGATGTCATGCCCGGCGCGCCGGCCCATCGCCACCACGTGGATGATGGCATTGGTGGAACAGCCCATGGCCATCGCCACCACGATCGCGTTCTCGAAGGCGGCGCGGGTCTGGATGCGTGAGGGCAGCAAGTCTTCCCACACCATTTCCACGATGCGCCGGCCGCTGGCGGCGGACATGCGGATATGGCTGGAATCGGCCGCCGGGATCGAAGAAGCGCCAGGCAGCGACATGCCCAGGGTCTCGGCAATGGCCGTCATGGTGGACGCCGTGCCCATGGTCATGCAGGTGCCGTGGCTGCGCGCGATGCCGCCTTCGATGCCAACCCAGTCCTCATCGCTGATGTTGCCGGCGCGACGCTCGTCCCAGAATTTCCATGCATCCGAACCCGATCCCAGCACATGGCCCTTCCAGTTCCCGCGCAACATGGGGCCGGCCGGCACATAGATGGCCGGCACCGCGGCCGAAGTGGCGCCCATCAGCAATCCCGGCGTGGTCTTGTCGCAGCCGCCCATCAGCACCACGCCATCGATCGGATGCGAGCGGATCAGCTCCTCGCATTCCATCGCCAGCATGTTCCGGTACAGCATGGTGGTGGGCTTGACGAAGTTTTCCGCCAGCGAAATCGCCGGCAATTCGATGGGAAAACCGCCGGTCTGCAATACGCCGCGCTTGACGTCTTCCACCCGCTGCTTGAAATGGCTGTGGCAGGGATTGATGTCCGACCAGGTGTTGATGATGCCGATCACGGGCTTGCCGGCCCAGTCGGCCGGCGCATAGCCCATTTGCATGACGCGCGAGCGGTGGCCGAAGGAACGGAGGTCGTCGCGCGCGAACCAGCGCGCGCTGCGGAGTTGGTCTGCGGTTTTCACGGATAAAGGCAGGTGGTCAGGAAGGCAAAGCCCAAGCATAGCAGGCCGCCGTTGGAATTCACCTGCCCTGCAAGTCCTGCAGCATGGCCTCCAGCAGTTCGGGCGCCACCGGTTTGACCAGGTGCAGGTCGAAACCGGCCGCCGCCGCCTGCTCGGCGATCGCTTCGCCGCCGTAACCGGTGACGGCCACCAGCATGCAGTGCGCCAGACTGTCGTGCTGGCGCAGCGCACGCGCCAGCTGCATGCCATCCATTACCGGCATGCCGATGTCGAGCAGGCACAGGTCGGGCAGCCAGCTCTCGGCCAGCGCCAGCGCCGCCAGCGGATCGTGCTGGGTGCGCACCGTGTGGCCGGCGGCTTGCAGCCATTGCGCCAGCATGCGCGCCGCATCGATTTCATCGTCCACCACCAGGATGCGCAGCCCCCGCCTTGGCGTGGGCGCCGCTTCGCGCCCCGGCTGCGGCGGCTGCGGCAACTGCTCCGCCAGTCGCGGCAAATGAAAGCTGACCTGGGTACCCAGGCCGGGACCGTCGCTGTAGGCGTGCACTTCACCGCCGTGCAGTTCAACCAGGCTTTTGACCAGGGCCAGCCCGAGACCCAGGCCGCCCTGGGCGCGATGATAGGAACGCTGCTCCTGCACGAAAGGCTCAAATGCGTGCCCCAGCAATTCGGCACTCATGCCCACGCCGTTGTCGCGCACGCTGAGCAGCACCCACTCCGGTCCGGATTCGAGCGACAGCCAGATCTGCCCTCCCTCGTCGGTGTACTTGGCGGCATTGTTGAGCAGGTTGGCCACCACCTGCACCAGGCGCATGGGATCGCCGCGCACCGGATGCGCTCCGGCCTCGATTTGCACTTCGATCCGGTGCCTGCGCTCCTCCAGCAGGGGCCGCACCTGCTCCACCGCGTCGCGCGCCACGTCGGCCAGATCCAGGGCCTGCAGGCGCAGCCGCACCAGCCCGCGGGTGACGCGCGAGACGTCCAGCAAGTCGTCCACCAGGCCGGTCATGTGGCGCGCTTGGCGCTGGATGATCCTGACCGCGTCCCGCGCCTGATCCGGCGTTACGCCCATGCCCAGCAATTCGGCGGCGCAGGTGATGGGCGCCAGCGGGTTGCGCAATTCATGCGCCAGCATCGCCAGGAATTCATCCTTGCGCTTGCCGGCTTCGCGCAATTCGTGTTCGCGCGCTTGCTGGCTGGCCTGCAGCACTTCCTGGAAGGCGCGCCGCTCGGTGATGTCGCGGCCGCTGCCGGCGATCGCTTCCACTTCGCCGTTCGGGCCCAGCACCGGCACGAAAAAATAGTCGTACAGCCGGACCCCGGCCTGGCCGCGATAGGGCAATTCGCCATGCACCGGCTTTTTGGTCAGGGTCACCCGTTCCAGTTCGCGCTGGTGCAGGGCGGCTTCCTGCGGGTCGTAGCCAAGCTCGGCGAAGGTCTTGCCGATGGCCTCGTCCCAGCTCTTGCCCCAGACCCGCAACATGGCTTCGTTGGCATACACGAAGCGGTATTCGAGGTCGAATACATAGGCCAGGTCCGCCGTGTTCTGGAGGAAGGTTTCATACAGCCGGCGGCGGCGGTCGGACTGTTCCTGCAACTGCTCGCGCTCGATCAGCAGCGAGGCGACGTCGGCGAAATAGGCAATTTCGGCGCGCGAGCGCTCATCGGGCGCGCCGCAGGTGCCGGGATACAGGGTCAGCGTGCCCAGCACTTCGCCCTGCCGCGACAGCAAGGGAAAGGACCAGGCCGCGCAAATCTCGTTGCGCAGGGACAGCGTCTTCCAGCGCGCGAAGCTTTCGTCCTGGACGATGTCTTCCACAATCACCGGCTGGCCGCTGGCGGCGGACCGGCCCGAGCTGAGCTGATCCGGACCGATGGGAACGGTCTGCAAGGTGGCCAGCACCGCCGGCGTCAGGCCGACCGCCGCGCGCAGCCTCAGGAGACCGGGCGCATCGCGCGTGAAGATGGCCGAGCGGGTGCCGGGGCCGTTCAAATGACTGGCGACCTGCGCCAGCGCCTGCAATATCTGCTGCGGCGGCGCGCCGCGCGCCGACAGGCTCAGGACCTGTTTCAGGGCGTCATCACTGCTGGCCTTGGCGGATGGATGCATCTGCTGCATGACTGCGGCGCTCCAGATTCTCATTGGTGACAGGGCGCGCTGCGCGCGTCCCGGGACAATCGAACGTGAATTGCGGCATCAGCGTCGACCGCGGCGAGCCGCAGCCGGACAGCGTGGGGACAGCTGGCGGAAATACTAAAACAAAATCGGCCCGCTGCGTGAGTTCAGCTCAAGTTGGCGCCCACGAACCAGAAGGCCAGCGGGCAAAAGATCAGGAACACCAGGGTGGAAGCGAGCACCGCGCCGGCGGTGGCATCGGCATGGTCGGTGAAGCGCTGGGCGTACATGTAGTTGACCACAGCCACCGGCATCATCATCTGGAACAGGGTGACCCCGGCAATATCGGGCGGCAAATGCAAGAGCCGCACCACCAGCGCACCCCCGGCCACGCCCACCACCAGCCGCATCATGCCCAGCCACAAGCCGTCGCGCAGGCCGGCATGGGAGATGGTGACCAGGGTATGGCCGAGCGCGATCAGCATCAGCGGAATGGTCAGCGAACCCAGCATGCGGGTGGTTTCCAGGACCCAGGACGGGGTGGAAACATCAAACACCCGGAACAGCAGCGCCAGTACCGCGGCCAGCATCACCGGACTGAACCAGCCGCGCTTGTCGGTGCGATGGGCCGTCAGCAGGTACACGCCCGCGGTGTGCTGCAAAAAGGAGGTGGCGGCGAAGAAGGCCACCGCCACCGACAGGCCGGCATCGCCGAAGGCCAGCTGCGACAGCGGCAGGCCGAGATTGCCGGCATTGGGAAAGGTGGTGGTCGGCACCAGCGAGCGCACCGGAAAGCGGCACAGCTTCAACAGCACCGCGTTCATCAGGCCCATGACCAGGATGCCCAGGGCCGCGGCCGCCACCACATTGGCCAGAATGGCGGTGGAGAGCTTGGTGGTGACCAGGGTGTGGAACACCAGCGAAGGCGTGGCCACCAGGGTCACCAGGGTGGAAACGAACAAACCGGGATAAGCGATCTTGCGATGGCCCCAGGCGGCGCCGACGGCGGTGACGGCAAATACGGGCATGAGCATGCCGAGGACGGCGGCATACATGGCGCCAAGGCCGTGGATCATGAAAAGTCTCTGCGAATCGGAAAGATCCGAATGATCGCACTAAATTCTGAACGGGGCAGAGCGCTTGCGCGTCTGCCCGGCCCCGGCGTGAGCTCAGTTCAGGCTATTTGATGAAGCGGACCTTGGCGTTGATCTTGTCCAGGATCGGCTTCTTCATGGCCTGGAAGCGCGCCTTGTTCTGCTCGATCAGGTTGTTGCCCTTGGTGTCGATGGAAATGATGAGCGGACCGAATTCCTTGACCCGGTTGACCCACAGGGTCTCCGGCATGCCCAGGTCTTTCCATTCCGCGGCTTCGATCTTCTCCACCTTGGTGGCGGCCAGCACTGCGCAACCGCCGGGGAAGATCGCATGCACCGCCTTGTTTTCGACGCAGCCTTCGGCGGTTTCGGCGCCCATGCCGCCCTTGCCCACCACCAGCTTGACGCCGGTCTGGCGGATGAATTCCTTCTCGAACTTTTCCATGCGCATGCTGGTGGTCGGCCCGATGGAAACCATCTCGTATTGGCCGTCCTCCTTTTCGCGCACGATCGGGCCGGCGTGGAAGATGGCGCCGCCTTTCAGGTCCACCGGCAATTCGCGCCCGAGTTCGATCAGACGCCGATGGGCGACGTCGCGGCAGGTGACCAACAGGCCGGTGAGATAAACGACGTCACCGGCATTGAGCGACTCCAGGTCTTCGTCGCGAATCGGCGTGGTCAGGACTTTTTTCACAGCTGTGCTCCCGGATGCGAAATGATTTCATAGCTGAGGTCGGCATGAATCTTGATGCGACCGCGCCGATGGGCCCAGCAGCCGGTGGACACCGCCACGCCGATGGTGGAAGGATGGCGCGCCGACGATTCGATGTTCACGCCCATCACGCTGGCATTGCCGGTCAGGCCTTGCGGGCCGAGGCCGACTTCGTTCAAGCCCTCTTCCAGCAGCTGCTCCATCATGGCCGCGTTCTCATTCGGATGGCGCGAATTCACCGGCCGCAGGATGGCTTTCTTGGACAGGCGCGCGGCGGTCTCGGCCGAGGTGGAAACGCCCACGCCCACCAACAGCGGCGGACAGGCATTCACCCCGCGCGAGGTGATGACGTCGAACACGAATTCGGCCACGCCTTCATAACCCTCGCCCGGCATCAGGACCTTGGCCGCGCCCGGCAAGGTGCAACCGCCGCCGGCCATGTAGACATCGATGGTGACGCTGTCTTCGCCCGGCGTGATTTCCCAGTCCAGCCAGGGAATCTTGGAGCCGGTGTTGTTGCCGGTATTTTTTTCGTCGAAGGTTTCCACCGCGTTATGCCGCAAGGGACCGTTGCGGGTGGCCTGCAAGGTGGCTTCGCGCAGGATCTCCTCCAGCTCGCCCAGGAGCGGAAAGCCGGCGCCGGCATTGATGAAGTACTGGATCACGCCGGTATCCTGGCAGCTGGGCCGGTTCAGGCGGTCGGCGGCTTCCTGGTTCTGGCGCATGGACTCATACACTTCCTTGGCCAGCGGGTTGGTTTCGCGTCCGCGCAGCTCGGCCAGCTTCTGCTCCACGTCTTTCGGCAGGCGCTTGCCGATATAGGCGGTGAACAGGGCCATCAGCTCGGTCAGGTTGGCGAGCGCTTGTTGCTTGTCCGGGATCGGGTTCATTTCGGGTCTCACGTCTTACTCAAGATTGATCTTGGCTTCCTTGACCAGGTTCGCAAACTTGGCGGTCTCGTCATGGATCTGGCGCGCCATCTCGGCCTGGCTGTTGCCGACCGGTTCGGCGCCGATGTCCTGCATCTGCTTGCGGAATTCCGGCGTCTGGATGATTTTCACGATCTCCTGGTTCAGGCGGCGCGTGATTTCCGGCGCCGTGGCGACCGGCGCCAGGAGGCCGAACCAGGTGCCGATCGCCAGGTTGGCGATGCCGGCTTCCTGCATGGTCGGCACGTTCGGCAGTACCGACGAACGCTTGGCGGTGGTCACCGCGATCGGGCGCAGCTTGCCTTCCTTGATGAAGGGCAGCACCGGCGTGATGGTGTCGAAGGACATGTCCACCTGCCCGCCCAGCAGGTCGGTGGTCAGGGGTGCGCTGCCCTTGTAGGGCACATGCAGGATCTTGCTGCCCGAAGCGAGCTGGAATTGGGTGCCGATCAAATGCTGGGCCGTGCCATTGCCATTGGAGCCGTAGGACAGCTTTTCCGGCGCAGCCTTGGCCGCGGCCAGCACATCGTTCATGTTCTTCCATGGCTTGCCGGCGTTCACCACCATCACGTTGGGCACCATGGCCACCGTGGTGATGGGCGCGAAGTCTTTCTCCAGGTTGTAGGAGAGCGACTTGTAGACGCTGGTGGCAATCGTGTGGTGCACCGCGCCCATCAGCAAGGTATGGCCATCGGCCGCCGCCTTGGCGACCAGCGCCGCGCCCAGCGTGGCGCCGGCGCCGGGACGGTTATCCACAATGACCGATTGCCCCAACACCGGACCGAGGCGGGTGGCAACCGCGCGTGCCAGCACATCGGTGGTGCCGCCGGCCGGGAACGGCACGACGATGGTGATGGTCTTGGACGGCCAGCCGGGCTGGGCGTGGGCCGCGCCGGTTCCGAAGGCGGTCAGGGCCAGCGGCAAGGCGGCAAGCAGCAAGCGACGCAAGGGGCGCACGGTTCGGGTATGCATCAGGTCTCCTGTTATGTGTGGTGGTCCGCTCGCACGGCGGCTTCGGTGCAGGGAATTCTAGGTTGAAGCAGCTTTAACGCACGTGTATAAAGACAATCCATCCTTTACTTCAGGTTAATCATGAAAGGCGCCGTGCTGGCCGCGGATTTCGGCTTTTTCTCCACCCTCATTTCCTCCGGCAGCCTGGCGGCGGCCGCGCGCGAGATGGGGGTCACCACGCCCGCGGTCAGCAAGCGTCTGGCGCAGATGGAGGCGCGGCTCGGGCTGTTGCTGGTGAAGCGCAATGCGCGCCGCATGGCGCTCACGCCGGAAGGCGAGATCTACCTGGAGCATGCGCGCCGCGTCCTGGGCGAGGTGGACGAGCTGGACAGCTTGCTGCGTGGCGTGGCGCAGGCGCCGCGCGGCCTGTTGCGGGTGAATGCCACGCTCGGCTTCGGGCGCGCCTATATCGCGCCGCTGGTGGCCGGCTTTGTCGAACGCTATCCGGAAGTGGATGTGCAATTGCAGTTGACGGTGGCACCCCCTGCCGTGTCCGAAGACAGCTGGGACGTCTGCGTGCGCTTCGGCCCGCCGCCGGATGCGCGCGTCATTGCGCGCAAGCTGGCGGCCAATCGCCGCATCCTGTGCGCCGCACCGGCTTACCTCAAGCGCCATGGCGAACCGCGCAACCCGCAAGACCTGACCCGCCACAACTGCATCGGCATACGGCAAGGCGATGAGTACGGGGTCTGGCGTTTTGCCCGCCACCGCGGCCGCGCCAGCGAAGAGGAACAGGTCAAGGTGCGCGGCAATCTCACCACCAATGACGGCGGCGTCGCCACCCAATGGGCCTTGCAGGGACGCGGCATCCTGTTGCGCGCGCAATGGGATGTGGCCGCCTATATCCAGAAAGGCCGCCTGCGGCAGTTGCTGCCGTCCTGGCAAACCCCGGATGCCGACATTTACGCGGTCTGGCCGCAAGCCTTGCGCGCATCGACCCGCCTGCAGGCTTTTGTCGACTATCTTTCCGCCAGCTTCGCGAGTGAAACCGAGCTGGCCGGCCAGGGCGGGCATCCCGGAGCTCGGGCCGGCGCGGAGTAAAATGCCGCTTTTCCCCTTGCGTCCGGTTTCAAAAGCCCGGTTTCAAATGAAGCAACTGATCAATGCCCGCATCGTCTCTCAGGAAATGCTGCCGGCGCCCTCGGTGATCCAGCAGGAAATCGCCCACACCAAAAAATCCCTGGCATCGGTGCTCAATGGCCGGGCGCAACTGGAAGACATTCTCAACCGGCGCGATGCGCGCCGCTTCATCGTGCTGGGCCCCTGTTCCATCCATGACCCGGAAGCGGCCATGGACTATGCGAAAAAGCTCAAGCCGCTGGCGGCCGAGGTAGCGGATGTGCTGCTGCTGGTGATGCGGGTCTATTTCGAAAAGCCGCGCACCACGGTCGGCTGGAAAGGCTTGATCAACGATCCGGGCCGTGACGATTCCTTCGACATCGTGCGCGGCATCCGCATTGCGCGCCAGCTGCTGCGCGACATCGGCGAGCTGGGCCTGCCCACCGGCACCGAAGCGCTCGATCCCTTGATGCCGCAGTACCTGGGCGACATGGTGAGCTGGAATGCCATCGGCGCGCGCACCACCGAATCGCAGACCCATCGTGAAATGGCGAGCGGCCTTTCCACACCGGTGGGCTTGAAGAACGGCACCGACGGCAGCCTGGCGGTGGCCATCAACGCCATGCAGGCAGCGCGTACGCCGCACGCCTTCCTGGGTATCGATGCC
Organism: Pseudomonadota bacterium; assembly: GCA_023392035.1. GTDB lineage: Bacteria > Pseudomonadota > Gammaproteobacteria > Burkholderiales > Burkholderiaceae_D > Lacisediminimonas. Next base: position 15,099 of record JAEVZY010000139.1, read on the forward strand.
GAGGGTTGCACTTCAGTGATTCGCACCACCGGCAATGAACACTCGCATCTGATCTTGCGCGGCGGGTCGGCGCCCAACTATGGCGAGAAGGCGGTGGCGCAGGCGGAAGAACTGCTGGCCAAGGCGGGCTTGCCTTCCTCGATCGTGATCGACTGCAGCCATGGGAATTCCAACAAGGATCACAAGCGGCAGGTGGCGGTGTTGGAGGATGTGATCGGGCAGATCCGCGCCGGCAATCGAAGCATTGTGGGGATGATGCTGGAGTCGAATCTCGTTGAGGGTTCGCAGAAGATTCAGGCGGATCTTTCCAAGCTGGTGTATGGGCAGTCGGTTACCGATGCTTGTATCGGATGGGAGGATACCGAGGCCGCGGTTCGGGCGGCGGCTGACGCCCTTCGCAGTCGATAGCCATGGCCCCACGGCTCCCCGGGGGGCGCAGGCTGCAATAGCCCTGCCCTGCTACCCCCTCATCAAGGGCTCAAGCGCCGCCCGCAACTGAGGCGGCAAAGGCGTGGGGCGATTGCTGGCCCGATCCACATACACATGCACGAAATGGCCTTCGGCACAGGCCAGGTCTTCATCGTTCCTGAATATCCCCACTTCATAACGCACGCTGGAACTGCCGGCCTTGCCGACCCGGATGCCAACCCGCACCAGATCGGGAAAAGCGAGCGGGCTGAAATAACGGCATTGGGTTTCCACCACCAGGCCGATGACGGGCGAATGAATCGGATCGAGCGCGCCACACGCGATCAGGTATTGGTTCACCGCCGTGTCGAAATACGAGTAATAGACAACGTTGTTGACATGGCCGTACATGTCGTTGTCCATCCAGCGGGTGGCGATGTCGCAGAAGTGGACGTAGTCCGCGCGGCGCGGTGGAGGGGTACGCTGAGTCATTGGGTGCCAGGCCTTTTATCGAAGGGTCTCTGATTTACTTGCATGAGAAAAAGCTCCTGGCCCAGCACCGCCAGCGGCAAGACCAGGCAAAGGGGATCGCCGGGCAAGGCCTGGAAGCCGAAATGCCGATAGAAGTCGGCGGCCGCATCGTCCTTGGCATCCACGAACATGAAAGGGCCGCCGACCGATTTTTCCACCTGCCGCGCCCGGCAAAGCGCATCCATCAATAGCATGGCGCCGAAACCCCGGCCTTGGTGCCCTTGCGAAATGGCCAGGCGTGCCAACACGAAGCCCGGGATTTTTGATGGCAAGCGCTTGGCCAGGTCCGCCGGAAGACGCTCTCTTTCCACCAAGCCGCGATGGGCCAAAGCGTAGTAACCAAGGATGACTTGCGGCGCCTGGTCTTCCGTTAGAACAAAAGTTTTGGAGAGAGATTTTTGCTGATGCTGGCCCGCGACTTTTCTGAGCCAGCCGTCCAGGGGCTCGCTGCCGCTGGTAAAAACTGCCAGATCATGGCTGCTCGCCAGCGCTGCTATCGAGAGTCCCATCCTGCACCTTGTTCTTGTATTGCTTCAGGGCTTTCAATAGTGCGCGGCTGGGGCGGGGAGGATGTTCCAGCAGATCCACCAGCATGGCTGCGTCGGCACGGGTCAGGCCGATGTGTTTTTCCCGATCAAGGATCAGCTCGGCCTTCTCCAACGCGCTTTGAACGACGAACTGGTTCAAGGTGGAACCTGTCAGCTCGGCCGCTTCGCTCAACTTGTCTTGCACTGCCTGAGGAACACGCGCGGTAATGCGGCCTCTTTCTTCAACGGGTGACATGATCCCCTCCCAATGGAATGCAGCCTAGCACAGGTGGTGCCAGAATGCCACCACGCTCATCAACTTGAATCTGTTCCCAGGGCTCCCGCGCCGCTTTAGCCTCGCTCGCATGGCAGCACGCATGGCAGCACGCATGGCCTTGCCTGCGCCATCCCGCAGGCAAGGCCATGCGTTCTTCTTCGGACCGAGGGCCGTTCACGCGCCGCAACAAAACCGACTACACTTACGCCACTGCGCCAGCTCCGCTCTGGCCCGGCCCTTCCCACACGGAGACCTCTTTCATGTACCCCGAACTCTCGATGTACATCGACGGCAAGTTCATTACCGCCGCCGACGTTGAAAAAACCCAGGATGTGATCAATCCCGCCACCGGCAAGCCGATCGGCAAGCTGCCGCATGCCAGCAAGAAAGACCTGGACCGGGCGCTGGAATCGGCACAAAAAGCCTTCGAATCCTGGCGCCGCACCTCGCCGATGGAGCGTTCGAAGATCCTGCGCAAGGTGGCCGAACTGGCCCGCGCCCGCGCTGACGAAATCGCCCGCGGCATCACGCTGGACATGGGCAAGCCGCTGGCCGAAGCCAAGGCCGAAGTGGCCGCCGGCGCCGAGCACGCCGAATGGCATGCCGAGGAATGCCGCCGCATCTACGGTCGCGTCATCCCGCCGCGCAATCCCGCCGTGCGCCAGATCACGGTACGTGAGCCGGTGGGCGTGTGCGCCGCCTTCACGCCCTGGAATTTCCCGCTGAACCAGGCCATCCGCAAAATGGTGGCGGCCATCGGCGCCGGTTGCACCATGATCCTGAAAGGCCCGGAAGATTCGCCCAGCGCGGTGGTGGCCCTGGCCAAAATTTTCCATGACGCCGGCTTGCCGCCGGGCTGCCTCAATATCGTCTGGGGCGTGCCAGCCGAAGTCTCGCAGCACCTGATTACCTCGCCCATCGTGCGCAAGGTGTCCTTCACCGGCTCGGTCCCGGTGGGCAAGCAATTGTCGGCGCTGGCTGGCGCCCACATGAAGCGCGTCACCATGGAACTGGGCGGCCATTCGCCGGTGCTGGTGTTCGATGACGCCGATGTCGAGCAGGCCGCAACCGTGCTGGCCGCCCTCAAGCAGCGCAATGCCGGCCAGGTTTGCGTGGCGCCCACCCGCTTTTACGTGCAGGACAAGGCTTACGACCGTTTCCTTTCCGCCTTCGTCTCGGCGCTGCAAAAGGTGAAGGTGGGCGACGGCTTGCTGGAAGACACCCGCATGGGTCCGCTGGCGCACGAGCGCCGGGTGCAGGCCATGCAGTCCTTCGTGCAGGATGCGGTGTCCTGCGGCGCCACGGCACTGCTGGGCGGCGAGGCGCTCAACCAGAACGGCGGCTTTTTCTTCCCGCCCACGGTGCTGGCCAATGTGCCTGATACGGCACGGGTGATGAACGAAGAGCCCTTCGGCCCGGTGGCGCCGGTCACGCGCTTCTCGGATACGGATGAAGTCCTGCGCCGCGCCAACAGCCTGCCTTTCGGCCTGGCTTCGTTCGTCTTCACCAACTCGCTGAAGACCGCGCGCCACGTGGCCAACAACCTGGAAGCCGGCATGGTCAACATCAACCATTTCGGCATCGCCCTGGCGGAAACGCCGTTTGGCGGCGTCAAGGACAGCGGCATGGGCAGCGAAGGCGGCA
>JAEVZY010000181.1 GCA_023392035.1 Pseudomonadota bacterium
CCCAGGCGGCGCGCGCCGCTTCCACCCGGCCGCGGGTGAGGCCGGCGTTGAACAGGGTCTGCAGCGCCGAAAAGCCGAGCGACCAGGCCGTGGGCGGGGCGCTGAACAAGTCCGCCACGGCGCCGCCGGAGACGCCATAACTGGCACTCAAGGCGAGGCTTGGATACCAGGCGGCCTGGGCGATGCCGATCTGCTCATTGGCTTGCGCCACGCGCCGCTCGGCGCCGGCGATATCGGGCCGCCTTTGCAGCAATTCCGAGGGCAGGCTGAGCGGAATCGCCGGCACGCTCGGGCTCCAGGCGCCGCGCGAGGGCAGGTTGAATTGCGCCGGCGGCACGCCCAGCAAGACCGCGATGGCGTGCTCGAACTGGGCCCGCGATTGCTGCGCGGCGAGCAGGTCGGCGCGGGCATTGGCCAACTGCGTTTGCGCCTGCAGCAAGTCGGTGTGCGGCGCCAGGCCGGCATTGAAGCGGTTGCCGGTGATCTGCAGGTTGCGTTCGTAGCCGGCCAGGGTCTTGCTCAGCAAGTCGATCTGCGCATCGGCTGAACGAATTGAAAAATAATTGGCCGCCAGTTCGCCCTGGTTGGAGAGCGTGGCCGCAGCCAGGTCGGCGGCGCTGGCTTGTTCGCCGGCGCGCGCGCCGGTGACGCCACGCCCCAGGCGGCCCCAGATATCCGGCTCCCAGCTGCCGCCCAGGTTGACCTGGAAGTTGTTGCCGGAACGGGTCACCACGCCGCTGCTGGTGGTGGCATTGCCGCCGTTGCGCGTGCCTGAAGCATTGAGCGTCACGGTCGGAAACAGCGCGGCGCGCTGCTGCGTCACCAGGGCGCGCGCCTGGCGGTAGGCGGCCGCGGCAATGGCCACGTTCTGGTTGTTCACCTCCACCCGCGGCATCAGTTCATTCAAGGCCGGATCATTGAATACGGTCCACCACTGGCCGCGCGCATGCGCATCGGCCGGACTGGCGGCGATCCATTGGCCGCCCTGCGGCGCGGCCGTTTCTTTCCAGGCGGCGGGCACCACGGTGTCGGGCCGTTGATAGTCGGGGCCGACGGCGCAGCCGGCCAGCAGCAGGGCACTGAGGGCCAAGGCGACAGGAGTAAGTTTTGTTCGCATAGTTTTGCTTCCTTGGTCAGACGCTGACCGGATGGCGGGCCAGGCCCGCTTCATCGCGCTTGCCACGCAGCTTGTCCAGCAACAGGTACACCACCGGGGTGGTGAGCAGGGTCAGGATCTGGCTGGCGATCAGGCCGCCGATGATGGCCACGCCCAGCGGCCGCCGCAGTTCGGCGCCATCGCCAAAGCCAATCGCCAGCGGCAGGGCGCCCAGCGCCGCCGCCATGGTGGTCATCAGGATCGGGCGAAAGCGCAACAGGCAGGCTTCGCGCACCGCTGCGCGCGCCGATATGTGGCGCGAGCGTTCCGCCTCCAGCGCGAAGTCGATGATCAGGATCGCATTCTTCTTGACGATGCCGATCAGCAGGAACACGCCGATCAGGGCGATCACGGAAAACTCCATCTTGAACATCAACAGCGCCAGCACCGCGCCGACGCCGGCCGAAGGCAGGGTGGACAGCACCGTCAGCGGATGGATCAGGCTTTCATACAGCACGCCGAGCACGATGTAGATCACGATCAGGGCGGCCGCAATCAACAAGACCTGCGAGTTCTGCGATTGCTCGAAAGCCTTGGCCGTGCCCTGGAAGCTGCCGCGCACATTGGAGGGCAGACCGATGGTGTGTTCGGCATGGCGGATCGCTTCCTTGGCTTGCGACAGCGAGACGCCGTCGGCCAGGTTGAATGAGATGGTGGTGGCAATGCCGGCGTCCTGGTGATTGATGGAGGCGGCGGTGGCGCGCTGTTTCCAGCTGGCCATGGTGGACAGCGGCACCATGGTGCTGGGCATGATGTTGACCGCCTGCCCGGCCGAGGGGTCGCGCAGGCCGGGATTGGCGCTGCCGGCGGCGGTGGCCGAGGCCACGGTGCCGGCCGGCGCGGCCACCGCGCCCACGGTGCCGGCCGCGGCGGTGGTGGTCGGTATCGCGCCCGAACGCACCGGCACATAGACGTCGGCCAGCGCCGCCGGGCTCTGGGCGAAGCGCGGATCGACTTCCATCACCACCTTGTATTGGTTCAGTTCGTCGTACACGGTCGCCACCTGGCGCTGGCCGAAGGCGTTGTACAGGGCGTTGTCGACGTCGCGCGCGGACAGGCCGAGCCGGCTGGCCACATCCTTGTTGATATCGACATAGGTTTCGACGCCGCTGTCCTGCTGGTCGCTGTCGATATCGGTCAGGGCTTTCTCGTTGCGCAGCTGCGCGGTCAGCAGGCCCGACCACTTGCGCAGGTCGGCCAGGTTGTCGCTTTGCAGCGCGTACTGGTAATTGGCGTTGGACTGGCGTCCGCCCATGCGCACGTCCTGCACCGGCGACAGGAACAGCTGCACGCCCGGTATCGTCGCCAGTTGCGGACGCAGGCGTGCGATGACGGCCTGGCCGCCTTCCTTGCGTTCCGGGCGCGGCTTCAGGCTGATGAAGAAAAAGCCGCCGCCCGCGCGCGCGCCGCCGGTAAAGCCGGTCACCGTATCGACTGCCGGATCGCGGCGGATGATGTCGACCAGCTGCCGCAGCTTTTGCTGGGTGGCCTGGAAGGAAATGCTCTGGTCGGCGCGCAAGCCGCCGTTCAGGCTGCCGGTATCCTGCTGCGGAAAAAAGCCCTTGGGGGCGGCGATGAACAGCCACACATTCAAGGCCACCACGCTGGCCAGCACGAACATCACAATCCAGCTGTTGTCCAGCGCCCAGTCCAGGCTCCTGGCATAACCGGAATGGATACGGCCGAAGGCGCGGTCGAAAAAGCGGGAGACGGGACCCTGCTTTTTGGCCTGTTCGCCGGTCTTCAGCAGCCAGGCGCACATCATGGGCGTGGTGGTGAGCGAAATCAGGAGCGAAATCATCACCGCCGCCGACAAGGTGAGCGCGAATTCGCGGAACAGCCGTCCGACCTGGCCGCCCATGAACAGGAGCGGAATGAAGACCGCCACCAGCGAGACGCTGATGGACAGCACGGTAAAGCCCACTTCGCGCGCGCCCAGCAGCGCGGCCTTGAAGCGGTCCATGCCGGCTTCGATGTGGCGGGTGGTGTTTTCCAGCACCACGATGGCATCGTCCACCACGAAGCCGGTGGCAACAGTGAGCGCCATCAGCGACAGGTTGTTGAGCGAGAAGCCCATCGCGTACATGGCGCCGAAGGTGCCGGCCAGCGAGACCAGGGTGGCCACCACCGGAATGAAAGTGGCGCGCAGGGTGCGCAGGAAGATGCCTACGACCAGCACCACCAGCACCACCGAAATCGCCAGCGTCAATTCGATTTCATGCAGCGAGGCGCGGATGGAGACGGTGCGGTCCGAGGCGATGCGCATCTGGACATCGCCCGGCAACTGCGCCTGCAGCGTGGGCAGCAGGGCGCGCACATTGTCCACGGTTTGAATCACATTGGCGCCGGGCTGGCGCCGCAGCAATACGATCACCGCCGGTTCGCCATTGAACAGGCCCAGCGTGCGCGTGTCTTCCACGCTGTCGATCACGCGCGAGATATCGTCCAGGCGCACCGGCGAATTGTTGCGCCAGGCCACCACCAGGTCGCGGTAGTCGACCGCGCGCGGCCGGCCCTGGGTGGCGCCGGTCGCCTGCGAATACACCTGGAAGCCTTCGTCGCTGGATTCGAGCCGGCCCTTGGGGCGATTGGCCGAGGTCGATTG
>JAEVZY010000192.1 GCA_023392035.1 Pseudomonadota bacterium
GCACCTGCATGGCTGAATACGCTTCGGCCGTCAGCTTGCCGTGCGAGGTGAGGGTGTCGTCGATGTCGGTGAAGACGATGCGCACGCCGGTGGCATCCAGTTGCGCCAAGGGCTTCATTGCAGTTCCAGCAGCAGGGGTTGATGGTCGGAGTAAGGACAATCCTGGTCGATGTGCAGGCGCTTCACATGCGGCAGCCAGTCTTCGCTGACGAAGATGAAATCGCAGCTGAAGGGCTCGGGCCATTGCTCGGTGTCGTACAAGCCCACCGAATGCGGCCGCGGCTCTTGTCCATGCAGATGGTTCCAGGCATCCACCAGGCGCGGTGAGCCATCTTCGTGCGCCTGCTGCATATGGGCGTGCAGGGGATCGTCCGGACGCAGGTTGAAATCGCCGCAGAGGATGGCCGAGGCGGTTTGCGGCTGCGCGAAATAAGGCGTGGGCTTGGTCTGGCGGATGTTTTCCAGGCGGGCGCGAGCACAGGCTTCGGCATGAATGCGACGCACCGCTTCCACCTGGGCGCTGCGCTGGACCAGCGAAAAATATTCCAGGTGGGTGTTCATGATGCGCACCGGGCCCAGCGGAGAATCGACCACCGCTTCCACCAGCACGCGCGGCATGCTGATCACTTCCGCATCGGGCGGCCAGGGCAGTTGATGGCGCAGCACGCGCAAGACCGGCAGGCGCGACAGGATCAGGTTGCCGAAGGCGTGCCGCCGTCCGTCAGCGAGCAAGACATCCGAGCCGGCCACGGGAATGGCGGCAAAGTCCGGCAGCAGGCGGGCAAAGGTCTCGAACTGGTTCTCGCCGCGGCTGCCTGCAAGGCCAGGATCGGGAAAGCCGGCCGCCACTTCCTGCAGGCACAGCACATCGAAATCGGCCAGCTCGCGCGCGGCCTGCACGATGCGCGCCGGATCGACCACGCCATCGGCGCCGCGCGCCCACTGGATATTCCAGCTGATCAGTTTCATTTCAGCCTCGACAGAATCAACGCACTCAACGAATTCCGGCGCGCATGAACGACTGCACGAACTGGCGCTGGAACAGCAGGAAAGCCAGCAACAGCGGCGCCGAAGTCATCAGGGTGGCGGCCGTGATGATGGACCAGTCCACGCCCTGGTCGGTGGATGAAAACACTTGCAGGCCCACTGTAAGCGGCCGGGTTTCCACCGAATTGGTGACGATCAAGGGCCACAGGAAATTGTTCCAGTGGGTGGACACCGAAACCAGTGCATAGGCCAGGTACACCGGCTTGGCCAGCGGCACATAGACTTTCCACAGCACCTGCAGGCTGGAGGCGCCTTCCATGCGCGCCGCTTCATCCAGTTCGCGCGGTACGGTCTTGAAGGTCTGGCGCAGGAGAAAAATGCCGAAGGCCGAGGCGAAGTAGGGCAGGCCGATGGCCAGGATGGTATCGCGCAGGCCCAGCTGATTCATGGTGGAGTAGTTCTCCACGATCAGCATGTCGGGCATGACCATCAATTGCATCAGCACCAGCACGAACATCAGGTCGCTGCCGCGAAAGGTATAGCGGGCAAAGGCATAGGCCGCCAGCGTGCACAGCGTGAGCTGGGCGGCCAGGATCATCGCCACCAGCGCCGTGGTGTTGAAGAAATAGCGCACGAAAGGCGCTGCGGCCCAGGCCGCCTTGAAGTTATCCAGCGTCAGCGGCGCATCCAGCGCGAAGCGGGTGGCGTACTGCGCCGGATGAAAGGCAGTCCATACCGCATACACCAGCGGCAACAGCCACAACAGGCCGAGTATCCAGGCCGCCGTGGTTTCCAGCAGGTTGTGGCGCGCGCGCCAGCTCATGGCGCTGATGGGACTTGCGCTGGTCGGGGTGGCGCTCATTGGTAATGCGTCCTCTTGTCCAGGAAGCGGAACTTGGCAATCGCCACCAGGGCCAGCACGCCCAGCAGCACCACCGTCAGCGCCGCCGCATAGGAAGAATCCCAGTAGGCAAAGCCCACTTCGTAGATGTAGTACAGCAGCAGCGAGCTGGCATTGTCCGGGCCGCCGCGCGTCATGACCACGATATGGTCCACCAGCCGGAAAGCGTTGATCAGCGCATTCACCAGCACGAAGATGGTGGTCGGCATCAGCAGGGGAAACTGCACGCGCCAGAAATACTGCCAGCGGCTGGCGCCTTCCAGGCTGGCGGCTTCGGCCAGGCTGGGCGAAATCCCTTGCAGCGCGGCCAGGTAGAAAATCATGAAGAAGCCGGCTTCCTTCCACACCGCCACCACCATCACCGCGTACAGCACGGTGTCGGGGCTGCCCAGCCAGTTATGCGAAGCCAGGCCGAAGGCTTGCGTCACCTGCTCCAGCAAGCCGTATTGCGGGGTGTAGAAAAACAGCCAGATATTGGCCACCGCAATCATCGGCAAGACGGTGGGCGTGAAGTAGGCCATGCGCAAAAAGCCGCGCCCGGCCAGCTTGTCGTTGACCCACAGCGCCATCAGCATCGCCAGCGCAATCGCGGCCGGAATGGTGATGAAGGCGTACAGCAGATTGTTTTTCAGCGCCTGCCAGAACACCGGGTCGGAAACCAGCAAGGCGTAATTCTCCAGGCCGACAAAGCTGACCGGACGGTCGGCCTTGGGCGTGGAAAAGAAAGAGTCCCAGACCGTGGCCACGGCCGGGTAATGGGTGAAAGCCACCAGCAACACCATGGCCGGCAACAACAGCAGCCATGGTGTCACCGGCAGCGCCTGGCGCTGCCCGTTCAAGATGCGATCGGCTCCAAAGGTGGACGCAAGATCACCGGCGCGACATGCGCAGGATGCGCTCGGCTTCCTTCTGCGCATCATCCAGCGCCTGCTTGGGCTGCTTGCTGCCCGTGAGTGCGGCCTGGAGGTTGTCGTTCAAAGCCTTGGTCACGCGCTGGTTGTCATGCGTGGAGAGCTCGGCCACGCTGTATTGCAGCTGGTCGCGCGCCACGCCCGCGGCTGGCACTTCCTGCAGATACTTCTTCATGGTCGGGGTTTCCCAGGCGTCCGGGCGGGTGGCGACATAGCCGGTGGCAATGCTCCACTTGGCGGTGCGCTCCGGTTCGGTAGCCCACTTGATGAAGGTCAGCGCCGCTTTCTGCTGCTCGGGCGTGGTCTTGGAGAAGATGTAGAAATTGCCGCCGCCGGTCGGGCTGCCCGGGTGCTTGACGGCCGGCAGCATCGCCACGCCAAACGGGAAGCTGGCATTGGTACGGATATTGGTCAGGTTGCCGGTGGTGGTCCAGACGATGGCCGCCTTCTGCTCCAGGAAGTCCTTGGGCGTGGTGCCCCATTCGATCACGCCCTTCGGGCTCACGCCTTGTTTCTGCGACAGGTCGACCCAGGCCTGCAGGGCTTCCACCGCGCCCGGCTTGTTGAAATAGGTTTCGGTGCCGGCGCTGTTCATCAGGATGGTGTCGCGCGGGGTGGTCATGCCCTGGAACATCCAGTAGCCAAAGCCGGTGGAGGGAATCTTCACGCCCCACTGGGTGACATTGCCGCTGGCATCTTTCCTGGTCAGCTTCTTGGCGACATCGACCATCTCATTCCAGGTGGCCGGGGCCTTGTCCGGATTCAGGCCGGCTTCCTTGAAGGCGGCCTTGTTGTAGTACATGACGATGGTGGAACGCTGGAAGGGAATGCCCCAGGTCTTGCCGCCGGTCTGGCTGTTCTGCATGAAGCTCTTGTAGAAGCCGTCGATCCACTTCTTGTCGGCCGGGGTGTTGGCGATGGCGTCGATCGGCTGGATCGCGCCTTCATCGATCAGGGTGAAGAGGTCGGTCGAGAGCAGCACCGCGAAGGTGGGCGGGTTGCCGCTCTTGTGCGCGGTCAGGGCCTTGACGATGCTCTCCTGATAGGTGCCGGCATAGACTGCCTTGAGCTTGATGTCCGGATGCGATTTCTCGAACTCGGCCACCATGGCGTCGATGGTCTGGGTCACCGGACCGCCGACCGCCACCGGGTAATAGAAGCTCACTTCCACCGGAGCAGCATGGGCTGCGGGCATGCCGAATGCGGCAACGAGGCCGAGGGCGGCGGCGCTTTTCAAGAGGGTCCTGCGCATGGGATTTTCTCCTTGTTTATTGAATGTCGACGGGCTGACGCATGCGGCCGTCGCTGGCCGCAATGCGCAGCCCGCTTGCTGCGTCGAACAGGAATTGCTGATCCGGATTCCAGGCCAGCTGCACCGCGCTGCCTTTGGCCAACTGCTGTTGGCCGGGCACACGCACCAGGATGGGCGCGTCGCCGACTTGGGCGGCAACGATGGTGTCGGCACCAAGATATTCGACCGTTGTGACAGTGGCATGAAGTCCGCGTTCATGTCCCGGCTCAAGCAGGCGCACATGCTCGGGGCGCACGCCCAGCGTCAGCGGTTTTTCACTGCTGGTCGGCAGCAACGCCTGGCTGCTGCCTTTTATCGTCATGCCTTGCGGGCCGGCTTGCAGCGGCAGGATATTCATCGGCGGCGTGCCGATGAAGCGCGCCGCGAACTCGGAAGCCGGCTCGGCATACAAGGTGGCCGGCGGCGCGTCCTGCTCGATCAGGCCGTCGCGCAACAGGATCACCTGGTCGGCCATGCTCATGGCCTCGGTCTGGTCGTGCGTGACGTACACCATGGTGATGCCCAGCGACTGTTGCAGGGCGCGGATCTCGCGCCGCATCTCCTGGCGCAATTGCGCATCCAGGTTGGACAGCGGCTCATCCATCAGGCACACCGCGGTTTCGGCGATGATGGCGCGGCCCAGCGCCACCCTTTGCTGCTGGCCGCCCGACAACTGGCCGGGGCGGCGTTCCAGCAGATGGCCCAGTCCCAGGAGGTCGGTCACGCGCTTCAGGCGCCGTTCATGCTCGCTCTTGGGTTCGCCCCTGACCTTCAGGCCGAACAGGATGTTTTCCTTCACGCTCAGATGCGGAAACAGGGCATAGGACTGGAACACCATGGCGATCTTGCGCTGGGCCGGCGGCAGATGCGTGACGTCGCGTCCGCCGATGCTGATGCGGCCGCTGCTGGGCGTTTCCAGTCCGGCGATCAGGCGCAGCGTGGTGGACTTGCCGCAGC
>JAEVZY010000203.1 GCA_023392035.1 Pseudomonadota bacterium
GATCGGCCGCGGCAAAGGTAGGCCCAGGCGCGGACCAGCGGAAATTGGATGCAGGCATGAGAGAGCAGGGCGGCAAAGGGCAAAGCTGCACAGCATAAGCGATCCGCCCGCTGCGGGCGCAAACCGCTTTCGGCGCCTCGGCTTGCTAGCCATGCCTGGCCTGGTTCGCCTTTCTCCCGCTTCCCCTGCGCTGGGTCAAGTCGCCGTGCTGCAATTCATCGCAGGCCCCGGAATCAGCGTGAATTGCGGGGTCGCTTGTGCTGAAATGAGCCGGCCCTCCAACCCGCTGCCGGCAAGCGGCAGCCTTTCATGCAAGGAGCATGTCATGCCCTATGTCGATGGATTCGTTGTCCCTGTCCCCAAGGCCAAAGTGGAAGCCTACCGCCAGATGTCGGTGCGCTGCGGCGAAATCTGGCGCGAACACGGCGCGCTGGAATTCCGCGAATGCGTGGCCGATGACGTCAAGCCCGGCAAGCTGACTTCCTTTCCGCAAAGTGTGGACCTGAAGGAAGACGAGATCGTGGCCTTCTCCTGGATCGTCTATGAATCCCGCGCCAAGCGCGATGAGGTGAACGACAAGGTCATGAAAGATTCACGCATGGCCGACATGATGAAGCCGGAAAACCTGCCCTTCGATGGCAAGCGGATGATTTTCGGCGGCTTTGAAATGATCGTGGACATGTGAAGGTGGACCCGCAATCGCGCGCCCCGGCCGGCGGCGGCTGCGCGACTGCGGCATTCCCAGCCTGGCGGCATTGAAACCTGGCAGCATTTGATACGCCCCGCCAATAGAAAACCTTCCTTACATTTCTCAGCGAACCCTTGTTGGAACTGCCACTCGATTGAACAGGCGGCACGCACCCGTGCCGCATCCAGAGAAAGGAGATCTCGTGAAGAAACTATTCATTCCCCTGGCATGTGCGATCACCTTGGCAGCCTGCAGCAGCGCAGGTCCTTCCGGCAGCGGCTCGGCTTCCGGCTCGACCTCGGGCATGGGCTCGGCGAGCGGGGCGGCGCAAGGCACTTACGGTTCGAGCGGTTCATCGACGGCGCCCGAGAGTTCGTCTGGTTCGTCCTCGGGACTGGGTTCTTCGGGCAGCAGCTATGGTTCGTCCTCGGCGCCGGCCGGCAGCGCATCGAGCAGCAGCGGCACTTCGGGCGACACCGGCGCTTCGTCGTCGACCACGCCTGGCGGCGCTTCCAGCTCGTCCGGCACCTCGGGCACCAGCGGGGCGTCTTCCATGGGCAGCGGCAGCAATTCCAGCTCGGGCTCGCAGTCCGGCATGGGTTCCTCGTCCGGTTCGACTTCCACCACCAAGTAAGCGCGGCAGCCCCGGCCCCTGGCCGGGGTGCTCGGCTTCCAGCCTGTCATGCACCAGTACACCTTCAAATTGAGCGTGGCCGTTCTCTTTTGCGGCCTGATCGGCTGCGCCGGCGAAGCGGCTTCGCAAGCGGGCCATCCGGGCGCCGCATCCAATAGTGGCAATGCAAGCGCCAGTTCAAGCACCGGTTCACGCGCGCAAGCGGCTCTGGTTTCACCCAGCGGCAAGGCCGTGGTTGACGGCGACACCGTGGAAGTGCGCGGCGGTGAGATCAGCGTCAACGGCCATTCCTACGGCTCGGCGCCGCCGGGCACGCACGTGCGCTATGTGAAGGAAAACGGCATCGGCAAGCTGTTTGTGGGCGATGCGGAACGGCAGCCCAAGGCCAACAAATAGCGCTTCAAAGAGCGCTTCAAGCGCTAGAAAATCCGGCCGTCGATGTCGGCTCCGATCTTGAGCCGGGCGCCGGACTTTTCCGTGGCCCGCACCAGCAGCAAGGCGCATTCGGCTTCTTCCAGCAAGCGCTTCAAGACCAGGGCGTGACCGGTGCCCAGGGTACCGTGCCAGCCCAGCGCCAACACATTGCATGACTGGCGCTTGATCTGATCGAGCAATACCGTCGCCGCATTGCCTTGCCGGACCAGCGCCTGGTCCACGCAATGCGATTCTTCTGGCGTGCAGCCTGTCAGGCCGCGTTCGACCATCTCCTGGACGCGACCGGGATACTCATGATGGGCGGCGTCGACATAGTCCCCCAGCGGTCGCGCGCCCGCGGGAGCAGGACCATTTCCGGCGTGGATCACCGTCACCTTCAGCTTGAGCGCAGCCGCCAGATGGGTGGCCTTTTCAAGCGCCCGGTCCGCCGCCTGTTCACCGCTGGCCGCGGCCAGCATCGAGGTCCATGGCAAGTGCTCGCGGTAGTGCAGGGGCAGCAGCAGCACCGGCACCGGGCTTTGCTCGATCACGGCTTGCGCGATCGATCCGAGACGCTGCGACAACTTGAGCTTGGCCGAAGCCGATTCGCCGCGGGTGGCCATCACCACCAGGTCCGCGCCGTAAGTGTGGATGGCCTGCAGCACGGCCTGGTCCGCCTGGCCCGCCAGCTGGTGCAGGATCACATGCGCGCCTTCGGTTTGGGGAATATGCAGGCGCGAGAGGGCGTCCTGGTCGGGCAGGGGCTGAGGGCCAGCGTGCAGGACGTGCAAGCGGGCTCCCAGCCTTTCGCGCAGCCACAGGGCGCAGCCGATGGCCTTGGCCGCGTGCAGCGAACCGTCCAGGGGAAGCAGGAGAGAATGGAAGCGCTTCATTTGGGTATCTCTTTGTCCTCTTTGTCCTTTGCCCGCCGCCGCACTTTCACCTCATGCTCCTGGCCGCGGAACATCAGCTTGAGCTCGATGCCGTCGCAGCCGGCCGGCAGGCGTTGGTCAGCGTGCGCGCCAGGGTGCGGGCCCTTGTCGTCGAAGCCGATGCCCAGGAAGCCGAACACCAATGCCTGCCAGGCGCCGGCCATGGCGGCGGCATGCACGCCCAGCACGCTGTTGTCCATGGCATTGGACAGGTCCAGCCACAGGCTGCGCTCCCAATAGCTTTGCGCTTCTTCCTGCAATCCGATGCGGGCCGCGATGCCGGCGTGGATGGCCGGCGACAGGCTGCTGCCATGGTCGGTGAGGGCTTCGTAGTAGCGGTAGTTGGCCGCCACCACTTCATCGGAAAACGCCTGCGGAAACAGCCAGAGCAGCATCAGCACATCGGCCTGCTTGATCAGTTTGATGCGATTGATTTCTTCCCATCCAAACAGGCGGCTGACCGGCGCCTTGAAGCGCTCGTCCTTGGGAAGGGGATAGTCGTCGAGCGCGAAAAATCCCTGGAATTGTTCGATGATGCCCTGCTCGTTGGGCACGGGGACATAGAGTGAATCGGCCACCTCACGCCATTGCCTGCTCTCGGCGTCGTCGATGCCCATGTGCTGCGCCAGCCATGCGGCCCGCTCAAGGTTGAAGCGCGCCATCCAGTTGGTGTAGGCATTGTCGTTCACGGCATGGTGATACTCGTCCGGTCCCATCACGCCGCGCAGGTGATAGTGCTGGCCATCCTGCGTGGCGCGGCTGGCCCAGAAGCGTGCCGTCTCGAACAGCAGCTCCGCACCCGGCCCGACCAGGAAGGCTTCATCGCCCGTGGCTTCCCAATAGCGCCAGACCGCGTAGGCAATATCGGCAGAGATATGCACCTGTTGGTCGCCGGTGAAGATGGGAATTTCCTTGCCGGTGCTTTTGAGGCGAATCTGGGTAGGGGTGACGTCTTCGCCGGTGACAGTCGATTCCCAGGCAAAGCAGGCCCCGCGGAAACCCATGCGCTGTGCGCGCCGGCGTGCGCCATCCAGCGTGTGGTGGCGATACAAAAGCAGGGCGCGCGCAATCGCCGGCTCGACATGCAGGAAGAAAGGCAGCATGTAGATTTCCGTGTCCCAGAACACGTGCCCTTCGTAGGCCCGCCCGGTCAATGCGCGCGCGCCGATGGAAACGCGGGAATCCTCGCTTGCCGCCGAGCGCAGGTGATAGCTGCCAAAGCGCAGCACCTGCTCAATCGCCGGACGGCCTGAGGCGCGGATATCGGCCCGATCCCAGAAATCCATCCACTTTGCGGCATGCGCGTTGAACATCTGCTCGAAGTTATCGGGGTCGAGCGCCTTCGAATGGGCAAGTGCAGCGGCCTTCGGATCTGCCGTATCCCGGCTCGTGAACACCGAAATCAGGCGGCGCATTCGCTTCGCTTCGCGCAGGATGCGGGAGACGACACAGACCTGCATTGCGGATGCCCGTGTGGCGTACAGCCGGCAATCCATACCGGCGGCCTGTGTATGCTCCACCAGTTGGATATGCAGATGCCGCTCCAATTCCTGGCCATCCAACAGGGCTTCGAATTCGACCTCGGGCCCATCGTTCTCCGGCGTGACGCGCACTTCCTGCAGCAGCAGATGTGGATCGGCCAGGGAAGCGCAGCGGCGCGAATCGATCCTTGTACGCTGCCCGTCGGCAGTTTGATAGACGGTTTGCTCATGCAGCACGCCGCGGCGCAAATCCAGCACGCGGTGCAGTTCGCGCCCGCTGGAACCGGCGAAATCAAGCGTCGCCCCCTGGCGCGTGGCGCGCAGTGCGAATGGAAATGGCAGATGCACCAATTCCGCGTAGTTGTCGCCGCGCTCCGGCGCCAGGAACTCGATCTCCGAATAAGGCAGCTCGGCGCACTTGCGGTCGTAGATGCCGGCGACAAACATGTCGCCTTGCGAACCGGGGAGGGGACTGTCGAGCGCGCCGCGCACCCCGAGATAGCCATTGCCCACCGCGAACAGGCTTTCCATCTGGCGCTCGCGCGCGCGGTCGAAGCCTTCCTGCTCGATGCGCCAGGCGTTGTCTTCCTGCTGGGCGCGCCAGGCGGCTTCCAGCTCGGGAATGCCGAGCCCGGCCAGGTCGGGCAGGACGATATCGGCGCCGGCGCTGCGCAAGTTGTTGGCGTTCTGCGGATTGCCTTCGCGGTCGATTCCGACCACCAGCCCGAATTCGCCGCGGCGGCCAGCCTGCACCCCGGCGACTGCATCTTCGACCACCATGGCGCGTCCCGGCGCGACACCCAGTTGTTGGGCCGCATACAGGAACATGGCGGGGTCCGGCTTGCCCTTCAGGGCCGATGCGTCGAGATCATTGCCGTCCACGCAGATGTCGAACAATCCGGTAATGCCCGCCACACGCATGATTTCCTGGCCGTGGCGGCTGGAGGTCACCATGCCGATCTTTACGCCGCGTGTGCGCAAGGCTTCGATCAGGCTCAGGGTGGATGCGAAAGTCTGCACGCCTTGCGCATGCAGCGCTTGCTCGAACAGGCTGTCCTTGCATTCGGCCAGGGTCGCCATCTCTTCTTCGGAGGCCGTGATCTTGCGGGCCTGCAAAAAGCTGCGCACGCCATCCAGGCGCGGCTTGCCGTCCACGTACGCCCGGTATTCCTCGTGTTCGTCGAAGGGACGAAACGCCTGACCATTTGCCCGACGCCGCAGGAAGTCGTCAAACGCCAGTTTCCATGCGGACGCATGCAAGCTGGCCGTTTGAGTGATGACGCCATCCATGTCGAAGATGGCGGCCTGCAGGGCGCCGCTTACCTGTGCCATTGATCATCTCAAGCAATCCACGGGATCAAGGGATGTTGAACGAATACTTGAGGCGCGGGTGGCAAAGCGCTTGCCTGTTTCCGGACAGTTTGAGCCGACTCAAATTTGTGCTGCGCAGCGCAACTCGCTGGCCGGCTCGGCATTGAGGCCGGCAGATTCAGCCGCCCATGCCGACGGCGGACTTGGCGCGGAATTGCCTGCGCCCATGGACCTCGGCCAATCTGCTGTCCGCCGTGGTCGCTTTGACGATCTGGGGCCTGGTTGGATGGGGCCTCCTGGTGCCTCAGCAGCACAGGTTGGTGTCACTGGCGCCGAACTCGGCACCCGTGGTGCTGGCCTTGAACAACACCGCGACCTATGGCGGACTGGCTTGCTCGGGTGTTCTGGGCGGTCTGGTTCTGCTGGTACTGGAGCCGCAATATCTGAGCCTCGTCGGCGCGGCATTGATTGCAGTGGCACAATTCTTTGCGGAAGCCGCG
>JAEVZY010000255.1 GCA_023392035.1 Pseudomonadota bacterium
GTTCCGCGGCGCCCCGTATCAGCACTGCGCGCCGTACCGGGACGGCGCCGGACCAGGCCCCTGCTACACCGGGTCCGCGCCTTTGCTCGCGGGCTCCTGCGCCGCGGCCGGCGGCTGGGGCGCGCGCGGCAGCAACACGCTGGTGCGCGGATCGGCGATCTGGATGCCCAGTTGGCTGAAGCGCTCCAGGATGCGGCGGTTGAGTTCGCGCTGCACCGGCCAGCGGCCCTTGTCGGTACAGCGGATCTGGCCCGCCACCGTCACCGTCGAGCCGTCCACCGCATCGACGCCCCAGATCTCGAGGTCGCCCAGCATCTTGTCCGCGAAAGCGGGGTCGGCGCGCAGTTCGGCGCCGATCTGCTTGAGCTGCGCGATCACGCGCTCGATATCGCTGCCGTAGACCACGCTCACCCGCATCACCGCGTTGCCCAGGCCGCGGTTGCTGTTGTTGACGGTCGAAACCGAACTGAAGGGCACGATGTGCAGCGAACCGTCGCCGGCGCGCAGGCGCACGGTGCGGATCGAAAGATTTTCCACGCTGCCCGAAACGCCCGCCACCGTCACCCAGTCGCCGACCTGCATGGCGTTTTCCATGAGCAGGAAAATGCCGGTGATGAAATCCTGCACCAGTTTTTGCGAACCGAAGCCGATTGCCACGCCGACGATGCTGGCGCTGGCCAGCAGCGGCGCGGTATTGATGCCGATCTGGTTGAGCGCGGTCAGGCCGACCACCAGCACGATGACGATGAACAGGCAGGTGCGCAGGATGGGCAACAGGGTGCGCAGGCGCGCCGCCCTGAGCTGGTCGCCCAGCGCGCTCCAGGCGGCCAGCCGCCGCTGCATGGCCGCGTTGACGGTCTCCCACACCACCAGGCCGACGATCACCGCGATGGCGATGGTGAGCAAGGCCGACAGCAGGCTGCGCCCGATCGGCCGCTGGGTCAGCCAGCCGATCACATCGAAGCCCCACACCTGCAGCAGGGCGATCAGGGTGCAGATGCCGATGGCGACCGACAGCACGCGCTGGGTCAGCAGGTAGTAGCGCTCGGCCCGCAGGCGCGCGCCGAGGGCGTCGACCGGCGCGGGCGTGGCCGCGGCGGGAAGGTCCTCTTCGCCAGGATGAAAAATCCGGCCCAGCGCCCCCAGCACCAGGATGGCGACGATGCGCCCGACAATAATGACGCCGGCGGTCTCGGCGATGAATTGCACCAGCCGCGGAAATCCATCCTGCACGCCGAGCGCCCACAAGACCCAGATGCCGATCACCACCCCGGCGGCAAACCAGGCCCAGAGCGCGGCCAGCCGGTTTCTGGCCAGGGCCAGCGGGCCGCCGGCCGAGGGCGGCGCGGCAATCAGCTCCGCCACCGGGCGCCGTATGCGCAGGATCAGGACCACCGCCAAGCTGTGCACCAGCAGCGAAACGATTTTCATGAAGGCGATCCGCTCATCCAGCCCGGCGCCCAGCCCCTGGGCCGCGTTGGCGATGCCGATGCCGAAGGCGGCGATGGCGATGATGCGGCGCAGCCAGAAGTACAGGATGCCGCTGATGTCGGGCCGCACCCGCAGCATCGCCACACCGCTGCCCTCGGGCGCGATCAGGAAGCGCAGCACCGCCGCTGCGGCGCGCGTGCCGACATAGGCGCCCACCATCGAACGCACCATGTGCCGCAGCGGGAGATTGCCGCCGCCCAGCCAATGCAGGAGCAGGGCAGTGACGAAGAAGAACAGCGCCAGCGGCAGCAGATCGAGCAGCAGCACGCCGAGGGCAAAGGGCAGCTGGCGCAATTTGCCCATGTGCTTGACCGTCGGCTTGGCAAAGGGCGCGGCGGCCTCGGCGCTCGGCTGCATGCGCAAGTCGCTGTCATGGGTCGAAGCCGGCGCCTGCGGGGCCGTCGCATGCTCGATCAAGGCCCGCCGCAGCGGGGCCAGCGCATGCCGCAGTGCCCACTCCAGGATCAGGCTGATGGCAAACACGGCCAGCAGCAGCAGGGCGGCCCGCATCAGCAGCGCTTGTCCGGCTTCGCTGGCGAAGCTGGCGCCGAAGCCCTGCAGCGTGGCCGGCAAGGCGCGCAGGGCCTGGTAGAGCCGGCGCAATTCCATCTCGAAGCTGTCGTTCCAGCGGTCGACCTGGACCAGGATCTGCGCGATCAGTCCATTCTCTTCCAGCGGCGCGGCGGATTCGGCCGGGGCGGCGGAGGCGGCATCGGCAGCGGCGGGAGCGGCGGGGGTGGCGGGCGCTTCAGCGGCGCCCACCAAAGTCATGGGCAAAGCGAAACAGCAGGCAAGGATGAACTGAAGGACAAACTTTGGCATCGGGGGAGCGGACTGTCGGTGAGTGAAAACCGCAAGGCAGATCGCGCTTCGCGCGGCGGACCAGGCGCGGTCGGGGTCAAGGTTGCCATAGGGAAGCGGGGGCAAGCCATGCCCTGCGGCCTGTACCCGCGGAAAGCTTGAGCCGGCTCAATGATGCCTGGCCCGGCATGCGCGGCATGAACCGGGTAGCCAGGACAGCTGCCGGCCCGGGACCGGATGCCTGGGATAGAATCGCCTGCTTTGATTTTCGCAGGCCGCTTCCCATGCAGCACACACAACTGCCCCAGGCGCACAGCCGGGCCTTGCCGGTCTCCATTCTCCTGGTCAATTCCCTCATCTGGGGCTTGTCCTGGTGGCCGCTGAAGGCCTTGCAGGCACATGGCTGGCATCCCCTGTGGTCCACCACCCTGGTCTTTCTGCTGGGGACGGCGGCGATTGCCGCGTTCAAGCCGGCGGCGGTCTCCGACCTCATGCGCTCACCCTTGCTGTGGATGGTGGGCCTGGCCTCCGGCGTCACCAATGGCGCCTTCAACTGGGGCATCGCGGTGGGCGACGTGGTGCGCGTGATCCTGCTGTTCTACCTGATGCCGATCTGGGCGGCGATCCTGGCGCGCGTGCTGTTGAAGGAAAAAATCAGCGCGCGGGTGCTTGTGAGAATCGCCCTCGCCCTGTGCGGCGCGGCCATCGTGTTGCGGCCGGAGGGCGGCGGCATTCCGCTGCCCTCCAGTGCCGGCGACTGGCTGGGACTGTTCGGCGGCATGGGCTTTGCGCTGACCAATGTCATGTTGCGGCGCGCGGCCAACTGCCAGCGCGACAGCCGGGCGCTGGCGATGTTTGCCGGCAGCGCCGCGATTCCGGGCCTGGTGGTGCTCATCACCAGCGGCGGCGCCATTGCCGCGCCGAATGCCTTCAGCCCGCAAGTGCTGGGATTGATCATCGCCCTTGGCAGCGCCATGCTGGTGGCGAACTTTGCACTGCAATTCGCGGCGGCGCGCCTGCCGGTGAATACCACCAGCGTGGTCATGCTGACCGAGGTGGTGTTTGCCGCCGTCTCTTCCGTCCTGCTGATCGGCGCGGTGATTACCTTGCCGATGGTTGCCGGCGGTCTGTTGATCGTGTTTTCTTCCCTGCTGTCGGCCATGCCGGACAAGCGCAGCGCCGGCAAGCCTGTCAGCGCGTCTCCTTGAGCAGGCGCGCGATGAGTTCGCGCAGCCACTGGTTGCCGCGGTCTGCATGAAAGCGTGCGTGCCAGTGCTGCCGGATCTCGTATTCAGGCAGCGGAAACGGCACCGGCAGCAGGCGGAACTGCCCGCGCCCGCGCAATACATCGCCCAGCCGGGCCGGGATCGTGACCAAGAGGTCGGTGTTTTCCACCACGAAGCCGGCGCCGAGATAGTTCGGCAATTCCAGCACCACCTTGCGGCGGATGCCCTGGCGCGCGATTTCACGGTCGAGTATCCAGGGCGCCGGACCGGAGGCCGACACCGACACATGATCTTCACTCTCGAACTGTTTCAATGACAGGCGGCTCTTGATGCGCGGATGCTGCAGGCCGACCATGCACACGAACTTCTGCCGGAACAGCAATTGCTGGAAGAAGCCGGCTTCCAGTTCCGGCAGGTAGCCGATGGCAAGGTCGGCCGCTCCGCTTTCGAGCTGGCTGGCGGTCGCGGCCGACAGCGGCAGCACTTCGATGCGCACGCCGGGCGCGCATTCGCGCAGGCTTTCCCACAGCCGCGGCAGGAGCGCCAGCTGGCTGATATCGGCCATGCACAGGCGGAAGCTGCGCGTGGAGCTTTGGGGATCGAAGCTGTCGCGATAGCCCAGCACATGCTCGATGCCGGCCAGCACCTGGCGCACCGGCTCGATCAGGCCTTCCGCCAGCGGCGTGGGCTGCATGCCGGCGGAGGTCCTGACAAAGAGCCGGTCCTGATAGCGTTTGCGCAACTTGGTCAGGGCGATGCTGACCGCCGGCTGCGGCAACTGCAGGGTCTCGGCGGCGCGGCCGACGCTGCGCTGGTTGTAGATGGCGGCAAACACCGCCAGCAGGCGTGAATCGAGCGATTCCATCAGTTCACCCAT
Source organism: Pseudomonadota bacterium (assembly GCA_023392035.1). Taxonomy (GTDB): domain Bacteria; phylum Pseudomonadota; class Gammaproteobacteria; order Burkholderiales; family Burkholderiaceae_D; genus Lacisediminimonas. The sequence continues at coordinate 4,396 of JAEVZY010000255.1, forward strand.
TATTCGAATTTCGAATGAACAATATTAATTCTATCGTCTATACAAGAGGTGGAACCCGGTCCTAAGATCGGCTTCAATCGAAGCTATATCCAGCAGGCATAACCCACAGGAGACTTCCCGATGCATGAACTCGGCCGACTTGAAGATTTGCCGGAAGACTATCGCTCGGCACTGAGCGAGCTGAACCTGGTGCCCCTGTGGCCCAGCCTGCGCTCGGTGCTGCCCAAGGGACGCCCGGCATTGCGCACCCGCCCGACCTGCTGGCCGTATCAATCCCTGAAGCCGCTGTTGCTGAAGGCGGGCGAACTGACGCCGATGGAAAAGGCGGAACGGCGCGTGCTGGTGCTGGCCAATCCCGGCCATGGCCTGGACAAGATGCAGGCCAGCTCGACCATCTACCTCGGCATGCAGCTGCTGCTGCCCGGCGAAACGGCGCCCATGCACCGTCATACGCCCAACGCGGTGCGCATGGTGGTGGAAGGCGGCGGCGCCTACACCAGCGTCAACGGCGAACGCTGCCCGATGGAACGCGGCGACCTGATCCTGACCCCGACCGGCATGTGGCACGAGCACGGCCACGACGGCACCGAACCGGTGGTGTGGCTCGATGTGCTGGACCTGCCCTTGGTCTACTACATGGAAGCGTCCTACGTCATGGAGGGCGGCCCCGAATTCCCCGCGAAGGGGGACGATTCCGGCGCCTATCTTGGCGGCGGCGTGGCGCCGGCTCCGGTTTTCGAGCGCAGTGCCGAGGCTTTCCCCATGCTGCGCTATCCCTGGAAGCAGGTGAAGGCCGCCTTGCATTCGCTGGCCGCCAGCCGGCCCGAGATCGAATCGGTGCAAGTGGCTTATATCAACCCCGAGACCGGCGCCGATGTCCAGAAAATCCTCGGCTATTCGGCCCTGATGTTGCGGCCCGGCGAGCGCCTGTCGCTGCCGGCGCGTTCCAGCTCCTGCGTGTTCCACCAGGTGGAGGGCAAGGCCCGCGTTGCGGTGGAAGACGTCGAGTTCAGCATGAAGGACGCCGACACCTGCTGCATTCCCGGCTACACGGCGATCACGCTCGAGAACCTCTCGGGCAGCGAGCCGGCCTATCTTTTCGTGGCCGACGACGCGCCCTTCCAGAAGAAGCTGGGCGTGTATGAAGTCCGCAAATAAACAAGCCGCATAAACAGGCAAATAAATCGTCCACCCCCAGACATACCAAGGAAAGCATCTTGACTGACAAGTACCTGTTCCCGCCGACGGTCCCGTCGTTGCCGATTCGCGGCAGCGAGCTGCGCTATCCGGTCAACCGCATCTTCTGCGTCGGCCGCAATTACCACGCCCATGCCATCGAAATGGGTCGTCCGGTGGACAAGGCAAATGCCCGCCCGTTCTACTTCAACAAGACCGCCTGCACCCTGGTCGAGTCCGGCGCCACGGTGGCCTATCCGCCGGGCACCAGCAACTACCAGTTCGAGATGGAACTGGTGGTCGCCATCGGCAAGCCGGGCTTCCAGATCCGGCCGGAGCAGGCACTGGACTACATCTACGGCTATGCCACCGGCCTGGACATGACCCGGCGCGACCTGCAGCTGCTGTTTCGCGACCAGGGCCGTCCCTGGGACCTGGGCAAGGACTTCGAGGAGTCGGCGGTGTGCGGCGACATCGTTCCGGTCGGCGCGCTCGGCATGCTCACGACCGGCAACATCGAGCTTGCCGTGAACGGCGAGACCAAGCAGAAAGCCGATCTCTCGCAACTGATCTGGAACATTCCCGAGTTGCTGGCCGACCTGTCGCAGTTCTATCACCTGCAGCCGGGCGACCTGATCCTGACCGGTACGCCGGAAGGGGTGGGCCCGGTCAAGGCCGGCGATGTGATTACCGGCTCGGTGGCGGGCGTGGGCGAGATCTCGCTGAAGATCGCTGCCTGAAAATCTGCCGGCTGAACATTGGCCGGCAGATTCGCGAAGACAAAAATAAAGCCGGCAGCGCCGGCTTTATTTTTTGGTACGCAGCTTCGATCCGCGCTTCAATTCACGCTTCAATCCGCCTTGATGTTGGCTTGCTTGATCACGTCCGCCCAGCGTTTGGCGTCGTGGCGGATCAGCGTGGCGAGCTGATCGGCCGGGCCGGGCGTGGGCACCATGCCTTGCTTCTCGAGCGCTTCACGCACTTCCGGCAGCGCCAGGATCTGGGTGATTTCCTTGTTGAGGCGGGTCAGCACCGGCTGCGGCGTGCCGGCCGGGGCCAGTACGCCATACCAGAGGTCGACGTCGGAGTTCTTCACGCCTTGCTCGCTGAAGGTGGGCAGGTCGGGCGCGGCCGGCCAGCGCTTGTCCTGCGCCAGGCCCAGCATGACGATCTTGCCGCTCTTGGCGTAGCTGAGGGCGGAGTGCACCGGCAGCACCATCGCATTCACCGAGCCGCCCAGCAGGTCCGTGATGGCGCCGGCCGAACCCTTGTAGGGCACGTGCAGCATCCGGGTGCCGGTGTTGGCCTCGAACAGCTCCATCGCCAGATGCTGGGGCGTGCCGTTGCCCGGCGACGAATAGCTGTATTTGTCCGGATTGGCCTTCAACAGCTTGATGAACTCGGACAGGTTGCGCGCCGGTACGGCGGGATTCACGGCCAGTGCCAGCGCGCCGCGCGTGGCCAGCGCGATCGGTGCAAAGCTCTTGACCGGATCGTAGGGAATGCTCTTGTAGAGCGAGGCGTTGGTGACGAAGGTATTGGCCGTCACCAGCAAGGTATGGCCGTCGGCCGGCGCTTGCGCCGCCACGCCGGTGCCGATGTTGCCGCTGGCGCCCGGCTTGTTGTCCACGATCACCGGCTGGCCCAGGCGATGCGACAGTTCCGGCGCCAGTATGCGCGCCAGGTTGTCCATGCCCGTGCCCGGCGTGAAGGGAACGATGATTGTGATCGGCTTGGTGGGATAGGACTGTGCCATCGCCATCGGCGCCACGCCGGCTGCAGCGGCACACAGGGATGCAACGGCCACTCGGATGAATTGCCGACGCGCGGCGAGAAGGGGGGAATTCGACACGGGGGTCTCCAGTCAATCGGGCTTTTGCGCCCTGTCTTTGAAAAATATCACAGCCGGCCGCGCGCAGGCTCCCGGGACCGGCCAAGCCTGCATTACGGCAGTTCTACCGTCAAGGGATCATAGCTGTACAGCCACTGTGAACGCGACTTTGACAGATCCTGGTCCTTGAATGCGCGCCGCATCTCTTCGACGTCTTCGATGCGGTACAGCGTGCGTGCATCGGTCGAGCCGTTGACGATGCGCGCGGTGCGCTCGATGCGGTTGCGCTGGTAGCGCTGCAGGGCATCCGGGATCGCCTCGTCGGAATCGAGGCAGCGCGCCAGCACGGCTGCGTCCTCGATTGCCATTACGCCGCCGGACGCCATGTAGGGCAGGGTCGGGTGGGCGGCGTCGCCCAAGAGGGTGGCGCGCCCGGTGCTCCAGTTCGAGACCGGCTTGCGGTTGTTCAGGGCCCAGCTGAAGCAGCCGTCCTTGTCGATGGCATCGATCACGCTCTGGATCATCGGATGCCAGCCGGCATAGTCGGCTTTCAAATCTTCCCACGGCCGCTTGGTGGTCCAGGATTCTTCCTGCGGCCGGTCATGCTCGACGCAACCGACGAAGTTGAACAGCGTGCCGCTGCGCAGGTAATAGACCACCGCGTGCTTTTTCGGGCCGCACCACACGGTGGATACCACGTCCATGATGTTTTCCGGCAGGCGCGAGACCGGGATCACCGCGCGCCAGGCGATGTCGCCGGTATAGACCGGCTGGTCGGGGCCGACAATCTGGGCCCGGATGGCGGACTTGATGCCGTCGGCGCCGACCAGGACATCGCCCTGCACGGTCGAGCCATCGGCCAGCTTCAGCGTCACGCCCTCGGCGTTCTCTTCATAGCCGACGGCGCGCGCATTCAGGTGCAGGCAATTGGGGTCGAGCGCGCGAACCCGGTCGGCCAGGATGCCGTGCAGGTCGGCGCGATGGATGTGGAAATAGGGCGCGCCGAAATTGGCGAGATGGGTTTCGGCCAGCGGGATGCGGTGCATCAGTTCGCCGCTGTCGAAACGCCGGAACTCGAAGGCTTTCGGTCGCACCGCCAGCTTCTCGATGGCGGGCAAGACGCCGATCGAGTCCAGCACCTTGACGGCGTTGGCGCTGTTCTGGATGCCGGCGCCGACTTCGCCCAGTGCCGGTGCCTGCTCCAGCACCTCCACCTTGAAGCCGCGCGCCAGCAGGCAGGCGGCGGCCGTCAGTCCGCCTATGCCGGCTCCGGCGATGATGATTTTTCGTTTGGTCTTCATGCGTCACCTCTGCTGTCTTTGTTCGAGCGCGGGCAGGCGCCATGGTCGGCCCGGCAGACCATGGATTAGACCGTTGTGGGGGGGCATTAGGGAAGTTTAGATATCATATCAACTCATAAGCGAAGGAAATTACTCGGATGAATGTCTCGACTCGCCAGTTGCGCGCTTTCCTGTTGGTGGCCCGCCTGCGCAATTTCACGCGCGCGGCGGAGGCGCTGCACATGACGCAAGCCGGCTTGTCGATCATGATCCGCGAGCTGGAAGCGCAGTTGGATCACCGCCTGTTCGACCGCACCACGCGCGGCGTGTCGCTGACCGCGGCCGGCGAAAAACTGTTGCCGGTGGCGGCCGACGCCGTGGAGCGGCTCGATTCGGTGGCGGACAAGATCGTCGGCTTGTCGAAGGAGGCCCGCCTTTCCCTGCGCATCGCGGCCACGCCGCTGGTGTCGTCCAACCTGCTGCCCCAGGTGTGCGCGCAATTTCGCCTGCGCCATCCGGAGGTGAAGCTGGCCTTGGTGGATACCGACCTGGCGCAGGTGGCCGCCCTGGTCGAGCAGGGCGAAGCCGATCTTGGACTGGGGTTTTTCTTCCAGCCGGCCAAGGGCATCGAGCGCAAGCTGCTCTATTCGTTTCCGCTGATGCGGGTGTCGCCGGTGGGCGCCGGGGAAACTCCCATGGCGCACCCGGGCCGCCTGGCGCGCGTGCCGTGGTCGGCGCTCAAGCGCGATGAGTTGATCGGCCTGCCGGTCGACAATCCGGTGCAGCGGCTGGTCGAGAAAGCATTGACCGCCATCGGCCGCGGCAATGAGGAAAAGCCCATCTTCAACCGTTTCGAAACCCTGATCGCGATGGTCGAGGCCGGGATGGGCAGCGCCGTGATTCCGTCCTACGCCCTGGCCGCCTGCCGCCGCCATCGGGTCAACACGGAACTGCTGTCCAGGCCTGAAGTGACGGCCGGCTTTTACCGCATCACCAAGCGCGGCGCGGCGCTGGCGCACCATGTGGCGGAGTTCACCGACATGATGGTCGAAGGGCTGCCGGCGATGATGGGCGAAAAAAAGCCGCCCGCAGGCGGCTCTTTCTCGTAGCGCTGGCTGCGCTTACTTCTTTTCTTCCGGCTCGGGCGCGAAGGTCGGCGGGGTTTCGGCGTCGCCGTCTTTTGCGGCGTCACCGCCCGTGCCGGCGCCGTCGCTCTTCTCGCCCTCGGGCAGGAAACCGGGCTGCTCGGGGGCGCTGAAGGCGTCGCCCGCCGGGCGCTCGATCACCAGGCTGCCGGGGGCGGCATCGGTGGTGCCCTTGTCCAGCAGCGCGGTCACCAGTTGCGGGAAGGCGATCACCAGGCCCACCATCAGCAATTGCAGGCCGACCCAGGGCAGGGCGCCCCAGTAGATGTCCGAGCTCTTCACTTCCTTCGGTGCCACGCCGCGCAGATAGAACAGCGCGAAGCCGAACGGCGGATGCATGAAC
>JAEVZY010000261.1 GCA_023392035.1 Pseudomonadota bacterium
CCACCCCGCCCCGACCGCCTCCCCCCTGATCAATCGGTTGGACAAGGAGTGAGAGCGATGGAAATTTCGCGTCAATTTGTCCGGCAGAAAAATCCCTGTGCCGATGGATTCCGCTGGTTCTTGCGCCATTTTCAGGAAGGCTCCGACTACCAGCCCCTGCTCGACGCGCTGGTGGCAGCCGGGCGAATCTCCGATGCCTGTTGGCTGATGGACCAATTCGGGCCGACCAAGGCGGTGCTTGAAGTCGATGCGCTGGAAGCGGACGCAGTTGTGTTCGCCGGCACCCTGGTGGCGCGTGGCCCGATCGATGTGGACACCGTGCTGCGCATCGGCGGCAGTTTGCGAGCCGAGTCCGGCATCCGGGTCGGTCGCAGCCTGCAGGTTGGCGAAGACCTGTGGGCAGGCGGAAACGTCCGCTCGCTGGGCAGCCTGGAGGTGGGCAGGGATGTGCGTGCCGACTGGAACCTGCTGGTTCAGGAACGCCTGGACTGCCGCGGCGACCTGCGCGTCGGCTGGGATGTCGAGGTGGGGGCGGATTGCACGATCGGTGGCCAGACCACGGTGGGCGGAGATGTCGCGGTGGGCGCCAGCCTGAAATGCCAGAGCAATCTGCGCGTCCGGGGCGCCTTGAAGGCCAGTGGCAGCGTCTGGTCTGCGCAGGGCATCGAGGTGAACCAGGGTATCGAAGTCAGCGAGCATCTGGAAGCGTCCTGGGGCATCGTGTCCGGCAAATCCATCGTCGCCGGCGGGGCAATCAAGGCGGGCGAGAGCCTGACGGCAGAGGAAATCATCCTGGCCGGAGAGGGCTACGGAATCTACGCCGGCCTCAACGTGCCGATGGCGGTATGGGAGGCCAGCGCCTGGGTGCGCGCACGGGAACTGCCGAAGCGGCTGTTCAGCGGCCATTGGCATGCGCCGGTCACGTCCTGAGCAGCGCGGCTTGTCCGTGTCTTTCCTACCCTGCAGGAGTCTCTATCAATGAACACACCTTTCGTTTCCCTGTGCCCCGAGATCACCCGGGCCAACGCGCTGACGCTGATGAACTGGCTGGATGACGAGGATGTCACCCGCTTCCTGAGCGATTCGCGCGATGTCTCCCGGATGATCGAGCAGGTCATCGGTCGGGTCCAGTTGCCGATCCTGACCCATCTGTTCAACCAGGGCGGCCGCTTCTTCATGGCCTACGATCAGCATGACGTGCCGGTGGGCTTCGTGCGCCTCGTCAAGAAGGGTGCCGACTGCGAGATGGTCCTGGTCATCGGCGAGCGCGATAACTGGGGCCGCAGGCTCGGTGCCAGCGCCATCCGCGAAGGCATGAAGCTCGCCTTCTTCGAGATGCGGGCGGAGCGGCTCATCGCCAAAATCCACCCGGAGAACGCACGATCACTGAACGCGTTCCTGCGCAGCGGCTTTTTGCCGGAAAGCGAATCGCCGACGATGAAATCCCTGGTCATGAGCTCGGCGCGCTATCTCCGGCTCTTGCGCGAACGCCCTGTGGTTCACCTCGGCGACATCCACATCACCGAGATCGACAAGGCCCGGCTCAGGAATCTGATCGACCTCGAACCGGGCCCCGATATTTTCGAGCTCGAGCATGAGATCGAGCGCGCCATCGTCGTCGATCCCAGGAAAGTGGCCGAGGATGTTGTCACGATGAATTCCCGGGCCTTGCTGCAGGTGAACGACGAGGAAGTGGAAGTCGCGCTGGTGTACCCCGGAGAGGCGGATGATGGCGCCGGAAAACTATCGATTTTCTCCGGCATCGGCACCGCCATCCTGGGCTACAAGGAGGGCGATGCATTCAGCTGGCGCATTCCGAACCGCACCTGCCATATCCGGATCGGGAAACTGCTTTATCAACCGGAAGCTGCGGGCGATTTCCACCTGTAGGTCTGCGCGCCGCACAAGCGCCGCAGGTCGGGCATGAGCGCGCGGATCGGCCGCTTGCGCTCAGCTCAAGCTTCTTCCGCCGGAATGAAGCGCAGGCTGCCCGCAAGCCGCGCCGGGGCGCCGGTGTCGCTCGGATGGTTGACGCCATCCAGCACCGGCACCTCGGGGAAATCAAACGGGCTGACCCCCTCCAGGCAGGCGACGTTCACCCCATACTGGTTTTGATTGGAACGCCTTTGATGGTGCGTATAGATTCCGCAGCGCGAACAAAAGAAGTGCTGGGCTGAACCGGTATTGAAGCGGTAGCTGGTCAGCACCTCCTCGCCCTGCAGGATTTTGATTCCGCCCATTTCGGCGGAGACGGTGACAGCGCCGCGCATGCGGCAGTAAGAGCAGGTGCAGCGGCGGATCGTATTGAAACCGTCAGTGAGCGTCGCCTCGAAACGTACGGCGCCACAATGGCACTGGCCAGTCCGAACCCTGGTGTCATCCTGCATGGTTTTTTCTCCTGCGCGGCGAGTTGTGGAAGCGTCAGGGGATTATATCGGCGCCGCCGACCACTTTGCCGGTGTCAAAGGCAATCCAGAATCTACCAAGCTGTGCAACAAGGCCGCCGACGGGTTTGATATGCTTGGCTCGATTCTGCTTATGCCGCGCAAGCGGCTCGTTTCCCACTGATATCCTCGTTCCATGGAAATCAATGCACGCCCATGGCCGGCCAACCTGGTTGACCTTCTGCTTGACGCCGTGTTTTTGGTGGATATGGAAGGCCGTATCGTTCAAGTCTCCGCCGCCAGCGAACGGATTCTCGGCTACTCGCCCGCGGAGCTGATTGGCCGCTCAATGCTCGACTTCGTCTATGCCGAAGACCGGGCGAGAACGATAGACGAGGCCAGGCTGGTCATGGCCGGCGTGCCCCGGATCGGCTTCGAAAACCGCTACGTCCGCAAGGATGGCCGCCTGGTTCACATCATGTGGTCCGCGCTCCTGTCTGCCACCGAGCACCTCCGGATCGGTGTGGCGCGCGATGTGACCGAGGGCAAGCTGGCGCACGCGCGGCAGTCCGCCACGTATGCCATTTCCCAGGCCGTGCAAGGCAGCGCCGATCTCGCCAGCATGTTTGATGAGGCGGCAAGAATCGTCGCCGAGCTGATCCCGGTCGTGGGATTCAGCGTCTTCATCGCGGACAGGGCCGGTGCACACCAGCCGAGCGCCTCGGCGTTCTCTCCATCCGCCCGGCGCTGGGCGCAGGCTGCTGCGGACTTGCCCATTACACGGCAGGCGCCGGGATCCGAAGAACCTGAATTTGAAATCGCCTTGCCGCTCTTGCATGGCGGACGCCGGCATGGCGTGCTCCTGGTGAGCAAGCGCAGCGCATACTCCACGGAAGATGCCGAGTTCCTCGGCTTCATCGCGGCGCAGATCGCCGCCGCAATCGAGCGAAAAATGCTGCACGACGACTTGCTGCGGGCCGCGAGATATGACGAGCTGACCGGCCTTCCCAACAGAAGACTCTTTTACGACCGTCTTTGCGCCGCACTCGCCAGAGCCCGCCGCAAGGGGGCCAAGCTGGCGCTGCTGTACATCGACATAGACGACTTCAAGGTCGTCAACGACAGCTTCGGACATGCAGCCGGCGATGCCGTCCTTTCACAATTGGCGGTCCGCCTCAGGGACTGCGTGCGCGAATCCGACACCGTCTCCCGCTTTGGCGGCGACGAATTCGTGGTGCTGATGGAAGACATCAAAGCCGCTGGCGCGGCAGATGCGGTGGCAGCAAAAATCAACGCCTCCTTGAAAGAGAAGATCGAATTCAACGGATCGAGCGCGGCTGTGGGCGGAGCCAGCATTGGAATAGCCCTCTTTCCGAGAGATGGAGAGGACGGGAATGCTCTCCTGGCGCACGCGGACCGGGAAATGTACCTGGTCAAGCGCGGCCGATCCAAAAGAAGTGCAGGCGCTTAGGCTCGATCAGTTGAGCCTTGCCACAAGACTTCAATCGCCCCATCAGTGCACAATTTGAACCCTTTGCTTACAGCGCCATGAACTACGATCCCCAGAACGCTTTCGCCAGAATCCTGCGCGGCGAACTGCCCTCGATCCGCATCTACGAAGACGAGGCGACCGTCGCCATCATGGACATCATGCCGCAGACCGATGGGCATGTCCTGGTCCTGACCAAGGAAGCGGCGGTCGAAATCTTCGACCTGTCCGACGCCGGCGCCGCCGCCTGCATCCGAACCGCCAAGCGCGTGGCGGCCGCGGTGAAGACGGCAATGCATGCGTCCGGCGTCGTGATTTCCCAGTTCAACGGCAGCGCCGCCGGCCAGACCGTGCCGCATGTACATTTCCACGTCGTCCCCCGGCATGAGGGCCAGCCGCTCAAGCCGCACGCGAAGACCCAAGCCGACATCAATCAACTGCGCGAAATCGCCGACCGCATCATGGCCGCCCTGGCCAAGAGCGTGGGCTGACCAGCCGCGCTATTCCTGCAGCAAGCGCGCCACCAGTTCGCGCAACCAGCGATTGGCCGCATCGTGGTGATAGCGCTCGTGCCAGTACTGCCGAATCTCGATCTTCGGCGTCTTGAAGGGCAGCTTGAGCACTTTCAACTGCGGCCCGATGGGCAGCGCGCTCACCATGCGCGCCGGAATGGTGGCGATGGCATCGGTCTGCGCCACGATGCTGGGCAGCGGCAGAAAATGCGGCACCGATACCGCCACCTGGCGCTTGAGGCGCTGTCCTCCCAGGGCCTTCTCCACCACCGACTCATGGGTGGTGCCGCTGGCCGCCACCACCGCATGCGGCACCGACAGGTAGAGACTGGTTGAAAGCCTGGACTTGATCTGCGGATGATCGCGCCGCGCAATGCAGACGAAGCCGTCTTCGTAAAGCGCCTGCTGGTACATGCCAGCCCCCATGACGGGGAAAATGCCCACCGCAAGATCGGCTTCGCCGGCCGCCATGGCTTCCACCATGCCGCTTTCCGGCACCCGCCGAACCGCCACGCCCATGCGCGGGGCCAGGCGCCGGATTTCGTGCAGCACCTTGGGCAGGAACACCATTTCGCCGATGTCGGAGAGATACAGCGTGAAGCTGCGCGGCGCGGCGCTGGCCGGGTCGAAGCCCGAATCGGTTTGCAGCGCCGTTTCAAGCAGCATGCAGGCATGCGCCACCGGCTCCACCAGGCGCTCGGCAAAAGGCGTGGGTTGCATGCCCTTGGGCGTGCGCACGAACAGGGGATCGTCGAACAGGCGCCGCAGGCGCGCCAGCGCATTGCTCATCGCCGGCTGGCTGATGCCCAGCCGCTGCGCCGACAGCGTCACATTGCGCTCCTTGGCCATGGCATTGAACACCACCAGCAGGTTGGCGTCGATCGCATTGAGGTTCATTGGTCCTGGTGCGTATTCATCGCATGAATGTTGACTATCCATTCTAGCCGATAGACAAATAGGGAGGCCCTCGGTAATTTCGGTGCTCGATTCCATTCAAAACAGTGCAGGAGACAAACCATGGGCAGCAAGGACGCGCATACCGTATCGGCCGGACGCCGGAAACTGATGGTTATGGCAGGCGCGGGCGCCTTGCTGCCGTTGATGCCGGGCCTGGCCGGGGCGCAAAGCGCGTCCAAGCTGGCCGTATCGACCAAGGGCATGGTGACCAGCCCGCATGAACTGGCCACCAAGGCCGGCCTGGACGTGCTGGCCAGCGGCGGCAATGCCATCGAAGCGGCAATCACGATCGCGTCTTGCCTGTCGGTCACCTATCCGCACTTTGCCGGCTTCGGCGGCGATGCCTTCATGATCATCAGCGACGCCAACGGCCGGGTGCAGACCCTGTCCGGTATCGGCCAGGCACCGCAGAAGCTGCCTTCCTTCAGCGGCGCCATCCCGCTGCGCGGGCCGATGTCGATGATGTCCACCGCGGCCACCGTCGACACGCTGGGCAAGGCCTGGGAGATCAGCCGCGCCCAATTCGGCGGCAGCAAGTCCTGGGCCTCGCTCCTGACGCCGGCCGCCAGAATGGCGCGCGACGGCTTCCCCGTTTCCGAATCGCAGCGCTTCTGGCAAGACTTCCGAAAGAACGATCTGGCGAGCCTGCCCGCGATTGCCGCCGGCTTCATGCCGGGCGGCGCCATGCCGCAAGCGGGACAACTGCTGCGCCAGCCGCAGTTGGCGAACAGCATAGAAATGCTGGCCGAGCGCGGCCACCGCGATTTCTACGAAGGAAAACTGGCGGCCCGCATTGCGGCGGGTTTGAAGGAGGCCGGTTCGCCGCTCACGGCGCGCGACCTGGCCCTGACCGAGGCCCGGATCGAAACACCGCTGCGGGTCAACTACCGCGGCGGCACGCTGCTGTCGCACCGTCCGCCGACCCAGGGCATCACCACCCTGGAAATCATGGGCGTGCTCGACCGCTTCGATCTGTCCAAGGTGAAAGAGGGCAGCGCCGACTACTACCACCTGCTGGTGGAGGCGGTGAAGCAAGCCTTCATCGATCGCCCGCAGGTGGCCGACCCCGATTTCGTCGACGTGCCGGTCAACCGCCTGCTGTCGGCCGCGCACCTGGATGCCAACGCCAGGAAGATCCGACTCGATCGCGCCTTGCCCTGGCCGCACGTTTTCAAGAACGGCGACACGGTCTACATCGGCGCCACCGACAGCGCCGGCAACTGCGTATCGATGCTGGCCACCGTGTTCTTCGACTGGGGCAGCGGCGTGCTGGTGGGCGACACCGGCATCCTCTGGCACAACCGCGGCGCCTCGTTCTCGCTCGACCCGGCCGCGCCCAACCGGCTGCAGCCCGGCAAGCGTCCCTTCCATACGCTCAACCCCGGCATGTACATGAAGGACGGCAAGCCCGCCATCCTGTACGGCACCCAAGGCGCGGATGGCCAGCCGCAGACCCTGTCCGCGGTGCTCACCCGCCTGATCGACTACAAGCTCGATCCCCTGACGGCCCTGGCCAAGCCGCGCTTCCTGCTCGGCAAGACCTTCTCCGATACCCGCGATTCGCTCAAGCTGGAGCAGGATGCCGGCCAGGCCGTGTTTGCCGAACTGGCGCGGCGCGGCCATGAGGTCAGCCCGATCGCGGCGCAAAGCCCGCTGGCCGGGCATCCCGGCGCCATCGTGATCGACCGCGCCAGCGGCAAGATCAGCGGCGCCCACGATCCGCGCAGCGACGGCCGCGCGCTCGGGCTGGCTTGATCGGCAGCGGACGCGGGGCCGCCCGCGTCCCGATCCAGGCAACAGCAAACGCGGCAGCAGCGCCGCCGCAGTGCACCAGAAAAATCCTGCTTCCAGCACGTTGACAAGTTTGGCAATCGCTTTCAATATCGCCGCAAGTAAGTAAATTATTACTTAGGTGGCAGGGACTTTTCCGCTTCAGCGTCGCACCATTCACCTCTTGAGGAGGCATCATGCAGAGTCGCAGGAAAGTGCTGTTGGCATTGGGAGCAATGTCGGTCGTGGCGCTGGCGGGCGTGCCGGCGCAGGCGCAGGAAGCGGTCAAGATCGGCCTGGTGGCCGCGCTGTCGGGCAATTCCGCGCTCTCGGGCGAAGCCATCACCCGCGGCATGACGATTGCCATCGACGAGATCAATGCCCGCGGCGGCGTAATGGGCGGCAAGAAGCTGGTGCTGGTGCGGCGCGACGACGAATCCAACCCGAGCAAGGGCCAGCTGGCCGCGCGCGAGCTGATCGAGAAAGAGAAAGTGGCGGTGGTGTTCGGCGGCATCGACACGCCGGTCTCGGTGGCCTTGGTCAACGTCATGCAGGAACTGAAGGTGCCCTACATGGGCGTATGGGCGGCCGGCACCAACATCACCCACAACGGCAAGAATCCCAACTACATGTTCCGCGTCTCGGTGGTGGATGAGCGGGTCGACAGCGCCATGCTGAAGTACGCGCAGAAGAACTTCGGCGCCAAGAAGCCGGGCGCAATCCTGGTCAACAATCCCTGGGGCGAATCCAACCAGAAGGGCCTGGAAAAAGCCTCGGCCGAGCTGAAGTTGCCACTGGCCGCGGTCGAGAAATATGGCGCATCGGACGTCGACATCACGCCGCAGCTCACGCGACTGAAGAACGCCGGCGCCGACGCCCTGGTTCTGG
>JAEVZY010000285.1 GCA_023392035.1 Pseudomonadota bacterium
GAACTGTGCGGCGTCAAGCCGCACGTCTTGCGCTATTGGGAGCAGGAATTCACCCAGTTGAAGCCGGTCAAGCGGCGCGGCAATCGCCGCTATTACCAGCATCATGAAGTGCTGCTGATCCGCCGCATCCGCGAGCTCCTGTACGAACAGGGTTTCACCATCAGCGGCGCGCGCAACAAGCTCGACAGCCGCGCCGCCGCGGCCGACGTCATGCCCGAGCTGGTGCCCTTGCCGGCCCTGGAAGTCGACACCGTGGCGATTCGCCACGAGCTGGAAGACATCCTGGCACTGCTGCTTACTTCACCCAGCTCACCGCCGCCGAAAAGCTGAAAAACGACAGCGCGGTCGACACCAGGATGATGCGCGCGATGCGTCCATTGTCCGCGCCGAAGCGCTCCGCCAGCATGGCCACATTGCTGGCGCTGGGCAGGCAGGCCACCAGCACCATCACGCTGGTGGCAAAGGCGCTGGGACCGAAGCCCATGCCGGCGGCAGCCAGGGCCACCCCAAACACCAGTGCCGGATGAATCACCAGCTTGGCGATGGCAACCGGCATGAAGTCGGACCAGGGCGTGGGCCGCTTGTTGCTCATTTGCGAGCGCGCCAGCACCGCGCCGATGGTGAACAAGGCCACCGGCGAAGCGGCATCGGCCAGCAAGCCTATGGTGCTGTTGACCGCTCCCGGCAGTGCCATGTGCGTGGCCGAACTCACACCCCCCAGCAAGATCGCCCAAGGCATCGGATTTTGCACCACCCCTTTCAAAGCCTTGAACGCCGCCGTGCGCATGCCATGGCTGCCGGCCGCGTCCAGCCGTGACAGTGCAATGCAAAGCGAACTCGTGATCACCAGGTCGACCAGGATGGTGACGATGGCCGGTCCGGCCGCGCGCGGTCCAAGCAAGGCCACCAGCAGCGGCACCCCCATGAAGCCGGTATTGGGAAAAGCCGCCACCAGCGCGCCGAAGGCCGCATCGTTCCAGCTGCGATGCCCGCGCCGGGTGCCGAAGACGGTGAGGGCCACCATCAACAGCGCGCACAGCAGATAGACAAAGAAAGTCGCGGGGTCGAGCAATTCCGCAATCGGCGTTTGCGCGCCGAAGCGATACAGCATGCAGGGCAGGGCGAAATACAGGACGAAAGTATTCAGGCCGGGAATCGCCGCATGCGGCAGCAGCGCAGCGCGTGCCGCGACGTAACCGCACAAGACCAGGGCGAAAAACGGGAAGGTGACAATCAGGATGGACAGCAAGACCGGACTTCTATGTGAGAAGGGAGGCCGGAATTATACGGCGCAGGGTTTTGCCAAGGCGAACAAATGTCCATCGAAAGGAACCCCAATTGGGTGCGCCGGATTCCGGTCCGCAGTATCGGACGACCCGTGCGGCAATTCCGCCGCCGGCGCCGCGCCTGAACTTTCCGCGGGCACGCCCGATCTAGCCATAACCCGCATCAATGCTGGCTACAGAGGAGAGGCGACATCATGTTTATCGACATCGGCAAGGGCTGGCATCTCAACCTGGCCCACGTGGCGCGCGTACATGTGATGGACCATGGCGGCTCGGGCATCTCCATCAAGTTCTATGGCGCCTGCGGCGATGCGCTGGGCGAGTGCAATCCGGCCACGCCGGAAGAATTGTCGGCCTTGATGCGCCTGGTCCAGATCTACGGTCGCGGCAGCGTGAGCCCGACGCACAACCAGGCCCAGGATTGAAGCCGGCGGCTTGCCTGCCGTCAGCGCCAATGGCACAGTACGGCCTCTTTCGAAGTTTCTTGCGAGGCGGATTTGGCGCCGGGTTTCGCTCCGCTCCTGGCGGGTTTGAGTTCGATCTGCTTTGGCCTGGGCCTGGTCACCGGCCGCATCGGCTTGCGCAGCCTGGATGCGCGCGCCGGCGCCGCGCTCAGCATTCCCACCGCCACCCTGCTGTATCTGCTGGCGGCGCCCTTTGCCCTGAACACCAGCGGCTGGCGCTTGGATGCCGTGCTGGGCTTTGCCGTGGTGGGCGTGTTCTTTCCCGCCATCGTCACGCTGCTCACCTTCCGTTCCAATGAATTGGCCGGGCCTACGCTGACTGGCGCCGTGGCCGGCACCGCACCGCTGTTTGCCTTGCTGGCCGCGGCCCTGTTTCTGCACGAAGACATACCGGCGCGCGCCGCCGTGTCGGTCTTGGGCGTGATGGCCGGCATTGCTCTTTTGACCTGGCGGCCGGGAGAGGCGATGCTGGTCAGCGCGCGCGGCTTGTCATGGGCACTGGCCGGGGCCGTGTTGCGCGGCGCGGCGCAAGTGGGCGCCAAGGCGGCCTTGCTGTTGTGGCCCAATCCCTTCGCCGCCAGCCTGGTGGGCTATATCGTTTCATCGAGCACGGTATTGGCCGCCAATCACGGACGGCCGCGCCCGCCGGATCGTGCCCGTGCCGGCGTGCCCTGGTTCATGCTCACCGGCCTGCTGAATGGCAGCTCGGTGCTGCTGATGTACCTGGCGCTGGCCCATGCGCCGGTGTGGATCGTGGCGCCGATCGTGACCTCCTATCCCCTGGTGACCGCCATCGCCGGAGCGCTGCTGTTGCATGAAGAGCGCTTCTCGTGGCGGCGCATGCTGGGCGCACTGCTCACCGTGGCGGCCATCGCCTGGCTGGTGGCGCGCTAGCCTCCTCCCTCTATTCGGTGGGCGAAGGTCTGCCTTGGCTTGCATCAGTCGCGACCTTGCCACTTCAAAAACCTGTGACGCCTGCACTACGAAAGTGCAATTCCGTCATGCCAGTGTCGTATTCAGAGGTTGTAATCAAATGTATCGTGGCTGATAATCGGTTACAAAATAAAAATTCCACCAAGAAATAAGACTTCCAGGCCTCTGTAATGACGACTCTCGACACATTTCTTCAAGTTTTCTCCTCCCATTCCCCGCGTGGGGGCGTGCCTCTGAGTTGAGCCGCCCCGCAGCCCGGCGGGCCTGAGCCCGCGCTTCTTTTTTCCAGTTCTCCCAGACATTGCAATCCGCGCGATTGCCCGGGACCGGCTTTGCCATTTTTTTCAGCAGACTTCGCATGACTTCCAAAGCATCCAACACGCTGGCCACTTCGCACCGCATGCCGACGGGCGCCTCCCGATTGCTGTTTGTGTTGCTGGCCGGTGCCGGCGTCGCTTCGGCCCAGACCATTCCCACGCCCGGCACCGTGCTCGATACCGTGCGTCCGGCGCCGGAAGCGGCGCCCGCACCCGGCAAGCAGCCCGCGCTGGTGCTGCCGAGCGCGCCCAAGCCCGAGCTCGATCCGAATGCGCCGCGCACCCGGATCAATGCCTTTCGCATCGTCGGCAACAAGGCCGTGGCAAGCAGTGTGCTGGACGAGTTGGTCAAGCCCTTTGCCGGCGCCAGCTACAACCTGGCCGGGCTGGTGAAAGTCACCGACGCCATCACCGACTACTACCGCAAGCAGGGTTTTGCGGTGGCGCGCGCGGTGGTGCCGGCGCAGAAAGTGGAAAACGGCGTGCTCACCATCGAGGTGATCGAAGGCCGGGTCGACCGGATTGCCGTGCGCGGCAACCAGCGCTACAGCAGCGACTTCCTGCAACGCTGGGGCCAGCCGCTGGTGGGCAAGGTGGTGCGCGTGGATGAGCTGGAAGAACGCCTCTTGACCATCGACGATCTGCCCGGCCTCTCGGTGCAGGCGGTGTTGACGCCCGGCGCCCAGTACGGCGAGACCACGGTCGACCTGGTGGCCCAGGAACAGAGCGTGGATGGCGAAATCAGCTTCAACAACTACGGCCGCAAGGAAGTGGGCGAACGGCGTATCGACGCCACCGTCAATTTCAACAATCCCTTCGGCATCGGCGACCAGTTCAGCGCCCGCACCAGCTATTCCGAACAAGGCCTGACCAAGATGGGCGGCCTGTCCTACAGCCTGCCGCTGAACATCCAGGGCACGCGCCTGGCAGCCAGCTATACCAACGTCGATTACGCCATCGGCGGCGACCTGGCGGCCCTGAACATCAACGGCCAGAGCAAACTCGGATCGCTCACGCTGATCCAGCCGCTGCTGCGCAGCCTGCGGCAAAACCTGATCACCACCGTCGGCCTGCGCTACTTCAGCGGCGCGCAAAACCTGACAAACGTGCCGATTTCGGACAACAGCATCGTGGTGGCCGAAGCCGGCCTGGCCTGGAACCGGGTCGATGCCAAGTCCAACGTCAGCGCGGCATCGGCGCGCGTGTCGAGCAATTTCCGCACCGACCTGAATGGCGTGCGCGACAACACCCAGCGCTTCAAGCTGGACATGGATGCCAGCCATCTGCGCCACCTTAGCAATCGCATCGACCTGCGCCTGTCGGGCGGCGCGCAGATTTCTTCGCGCACCCTGGCCGACGCCGAGAAATTCAGCATCGGCGGCCCGAGCTCGGTACGCGGCTATGCCACCGCCGACGTGCGCGGCGACAGCGGCGCCTTCGCCAGCATCGAAGGCCGCTATCGCACCAGCTACGCCAAGCTGCCCTCGTACTGGAGCGTGTTCGCCGATGCCGGCTATGTGGCACGCCGCAACGCCGGCGCCGGCTCGCCTTACTCCAACACCATTTCCAGCGTCGGCCTGGGCTTCACCTTCTTCCCGACGCGCAGCGTGACGGGCGAGCTGATCGCCGCCGTTCCGCTCTCCAAGCTGAGCCCGAGCGACAAGCGCGACAGCGGCCGTCTCTGGTTCAACCTGACCACCCGTTTCTGATTCCGACCAGCACACTTGCACAGGCATTCCCATGAAATCTGAAGCCAAGAACTCTTTCCTGTTGAAGCCGCTGGTAGGCGCGCTCATGACCGTGCGTGGCAAACCGGCCGGATTCGGCCTGCTGGCCACCTTGCCGGCGCTGGCCATGGCCCAGACCCTGCCCACCGGCGGACAAGTGGTGGCCGGCAACGCCAATATTTCGCAGCCCAACGCCGGCAGCATGGTGATCAACCAGTCCAGCGACAAGGCCATCATCAACTGGCAAGGCTTTTCCATCGGCGCCAACGGCTATGTGCAGTTCGTGATGCCGGGCAGCGGCTCGATCTCGCTCAACCGCGTGGTGGGCCAGGACCCGTCTTCCATCCTCGGCCACCTGTCTTCCAATGGCCAGGTGTTCCTGGTCAATCCGAATGGCGTGTACTTCGGCGCCAATGCCACGGTGGACGTGGCCGGCATCGTCGCCAGCACCATGAATATCCGCAATGAAGATTTCATGCGCGGCGACTTCCGCTTCAGGCGCGATCCGAACGCGCCGGCCAATGCCACGGTGATCAACGCCGGCAGCATCAATGCCAACGGCGGCTATGTGGTGCTGGCGGGCGACTATGTGTCCAACACCGGCCTGATCCAGGCGCAACTGGGCACGGCCCTGCTGGCTTCCGGCAATGCGCTCACGCTGCAACTGGCCGGCAGCAGCCTGGTGAACTACGCCATCGATGAAGCCACGCTGGCGCAACTGGCGGGTGTGAACAATGCCGGCCAGATCCTGGCTTCCGGCGGCAAGGTCATCATGACCGCGGAAGTGGCCAATCAACTGGCCGGCACGGTGGTCAACAACTCCGGCCTGGTGCAAGCCCAGGGCACGGTGGAAAAAGACGGTGCCATCTACCTGACCGGCAAGGGCGGCGACGTGGTCAACAGCGGCACCCTGGACGCCGGCGGCGGCCAGAACGGCAAGGCCGGTTCGGTGCAGATGGTCGCCAGCGGCGACCTGGTGCATGAGGCCGGCAGCCTGATTACCGTGGATGGCGCGCAGCAGGGCGTCTCCAACGGCGGCAGCATCCACACCTGGGCCGACGGCAAGAACCGCTTCAAGCAGGGCGCCACCATCACCGCGCGCGGCGGCGCGCAGGGCGGCGACGGCGGCTTTGTGGAGCTGTCCGGCAATTCGGTGACGTATCGCGGCAAGGTCGATCTGCTGGCCGCCAAGGGCCGTGGCGGCACGCTCTTGATCGACCCGACCAATATCACCATCAAGAACGGCTCCGGCGAGGACGACCCAGAAAGCGACTCCGCCACCTTCTACGAAACCAACCTGGAAAGCGCGCTGGCCGGCTCCGGCCAGGTGGTGCTGCAGGCACAGAACAGCGGCCTGGGCAACAGTGCGTCGATCGTGATGGAAGACCTGGCCGATAACGAATTGACGGGCCTGGGCACGGCCGGCCTGACCCTGAAGGTGTCGGCCACCAATGGCGCGACCGGCTCGATCGTGTTCCAGGACAAGAACGATCGCATCGCCGTGGGCGGCCAGTTGAACCTGTCGGTTGATGATGGCGCGGGCAATGCGCTCCCGTTCAGCAGCATCGACGTCGGCCATCTGCAATCCAAAACCGGCATCGACCTGAAAGCCGGTTCTATTGCGGCCAGCTCGCTGTCGGTGCTCAACACCACCAGCACCACCACCGACGCCAGCTATGCCATCAGCGCTCGCGCCGTCACGGGCGACCTGCAGGTGAACGGCGACGTGCGCCTGGAAGTCAGCAATGACCAGGCGGCCGCGGTCAGCACCACGGTCGACCTCAAGGCCGACAACGGCGCCGTGCGCATCGACGGCGATGTCACCAGCAAGGCCACCGGCCTGGGCTACTACAACTACAACTGGGTCACGGGAGGCGGTGCCGCCACCACCTACTTCGGCGGACAGCCGTGGAGCATCGCCAGCCAGGGCGACCATGCGATCAGCACCAGCCTGTCGATTGTTTCGGGCGGCAATTCCGACATCGTGATCGGCGGCAGCGTGCAGGCGCTGGCCACCGACAACAACACCGCCTTCACTGCCAACAGCACGGGTGGCTACTGGCAGACCGCCACCACCACCACTCACAACTTCTGGCGTCCGACCGCCGCTTCGGCGCAAGCCACCATCGCGGCCGGCGGCAATGTAACTATCGGCGGCAACACCGCCGTCAAGGCCGACGGCTATGCCACCAGCGCCTATTCGGAGACCGAATCCTGGCGCCAGATGGTGGAAAACTTCAACTACACCTCCGGCACGCAGACGGTATTCACCGACTATGGCTGCGTCACCAACGACGTTCCCTGCAGCGGCGGCTACAACTACCGCAGCTCCTACGTCTATACCGACAATCGCCTGAAGGGCAGCGCCACCGGCAACTACATCTGGCAATTCGGCAGCTACACTTCCAGCCTGCCGGGCGTCTCCTACAACTCGCCCACGGTCTACTCCAGCGTCGACTCCAGCTTCGGCTCGCTTGCCGGCCCGATGGGCTACACCGGCGCACGCGGCTTGACGGCCAATCTGAATGTCACCGCGGGCAAATCGGTCACCATGGGCGGGCTCGATGTGCGCGCCACCAACCGTTCCGCCAACGGCAGCGGCAGCTATACCGACGTCAACTGGGGCCGCCAGGATACGGCCAGCAATCTGAATGGCACCGGTAATTCGTTCACTTCGAACAACCGCGAGATCGACTACTACGACAGCTTCAGCACCAGCTACAGCGCGGCCAGCACCGACGCCCAGGCCAGCATCACAGCCGGCGCCGGCAGCGCCATCACCATCAACGGCAGCGGCGCCAATGTGGTGGCCAGCAACACGGTACAGGGCGCCAGCAGCAGCATCG
>JAEVZY010000308.1 GCA_023392035.1 Pseudomonadota bacterium
ATTGCGGAGTCGATGCCAGCGCTTGCGCATAGCGGGTCGTGGCCAGCACGCGGCCCAGCGCGTCCACCTGATTGCGGGTGACATAACCCAGCGCGTCCACGCTTGCCAGCAGATGGCCGGCGGCGTCGTAGTAGCTTTGTGTAGCACGGTCTTGCCGGGTATCGGTGCTCAGGTGAGCGGCGATCCAGGTCATGCGGCCACTGGCCAGGCCATCCAGCGCCTGCAGGCTGTTGTCCGACAGCGGGGTGGCATAGCGCACGCTGGCCAGCGCATGGCCCAGCGCGTCATGGCGCCAGGAAGTCACGGCGCCTTCGGCATCGACCTGATACGTCAACCGGTTGGCCGCATCCCAGGCCTGGCGCTGCACGCGGTCCTGGGCCGCATCGAGCGTGAGCGCCGCCTGCAGCACCGAGGCGGAAAGTCGCGGCGCCTGGCGCACGGAGGCATCAAGCGCATGGGCATAGCCCGTCGTGCTCAGCACATTGCCATTGGCATCGCGCACCCAGCAGGTGACGGCGCCTTCGGCATCGACTTGCCATCCCAGGCGATTGGCGCTGTCGTAGCAGTAGTCGGTGAAGCGGTCGGCTGCGCTGTTTGCCGCCTGTTGCCAGTCGTCGCCGGCAACGAAATTGGCAGAGGCGCGGCTGCGCACCAGGTTGCCATTGGCATCGTAGTCGTAGCGGATGACGGCTTGCATGCCATCGCGGCTGGCAATGCGGCGGTTGGCGGCGTCGTAGACGTATTCCAGCTTGCGGTCCACAGCCGGACGCGCCAGGCTTGCGCTCAGCAAGGCCAGATTGACGCTCGTCAGCGGCGTATTGGATGCAATGGCGGTGGCATAGTCGGTGCGCGAGAGCAGATTGCCGTTGCCATCCCAGCTTTGCAGGCTGAGCGCGCCCGCGCCATCCAGGGTGGCAATCACGCGATTGGCGGCGTCGTAGGCGATGCGCTGGCGCAAATCGTGCGCATCGTCGATCAGCACCGCGGGCGGCGTGCCGGTGTTCCAGGCGGCACGATCAATCGCCGCGGCATAGGCCCGGCGTTCGATCAGATTGCCGTTGCCGTCATAGTGCAGCGCCACCACTTGCCCGCTGCCGCTGACGGTGTAGACCAGGCGGCCGTCGTGGTCATAGACATTATTGGTTTCGCTGTCGCTGGCGTCGGCTTGCAGCAGGCTTTGCAGGGCGTCCAGGGTGGGCGCGCTGGCCAGTTGCGCCGTCAGGACGATGGCTCTTGCGTAAGCCACTTGCCGGGCGATGCGGCCAGCGGCATCCCAGATGGTGAAGATGACGCCGCCGGCGCCATCGATGCTCGCCACCTGCTGGTTTTGCGCGTCGTACACATAGCGGCTGCTGGCGCCATTGGCATCGATCTTTTGCAGCAGATTGCCGTTGGCATCCCAGCGATAGCGGGTGGTCAGTGCCAGGCCGCTCGGATCGACAACATCTTCCACCCGCCGCCCGAGGCTGTCCCAGCGGGTGAGGGTTTGCACGCCATTGGCATCGGTCACCATCAAGCGCCGGCCGCGTTCATCCCAGCCATAGCGGGTGGTGAGCGCCAGGCCCTGGGGATCGATCACCTGCGACAGCAATTGGCCCTTGCGGTCGTATTCGAAGACGGTGACGGTGCCGCCCGGCGATTCCAGCCGCAATTGGCGCCCGAGCGCATCCCAGCTGCTGCGGGTTTGCAGTGCCAGGCCATCCGGGTCCACGGTGCGGGTCAGGACGCGGCTGGCGGCGTCATAGCTCAGGACCGTGCGTACGCCATTGGCATCGATGCTTTCAACGAGGCGATTGGCCTGATCGTAATTGCGGCGCAGCGATTGCAGCGGGCCATCGATCTGCACCAGATTGCCATTGCGGTCATAGCGGTATTGCGTGCTGTTGCCATTGCCATCGACGACTTGCTGCACTTCGCCGTGGCGGTTGCGCACGGTGAGCACGCTGATTCCCTCGGGCGTGGTCACGCGCAGGCTGCGCGCCTGATCGTCGTAGACATAGCGGGTGGTATTGCCAAGCGCATCGCTGCGGCTCAGTTCGCGCGAGAAGGCGTCCCAGGTGCTGCTTTGGGTGCCGCCCAGCGCATCCACACTCTGCACTTGGCGGCCCAGGCGGTCCCAGCTTTGCCGGCGCGTATTTCCGTTGGCGTCGGTGCTGCTGAGGACGCGGCCAAATGCGTCGTATTGCCAGCGGGTGGTGGCGGCCAAGCCCAGCGCATCGGCGATGTCGGCGCTTTGCAGTCCGCGCCGGTCCCATTGCAGGCGCTCGACGATGTTCTGGCCTTGCACCCACTGCGAGACTTCGGTCAGTTGGCCGAAGTTGTCGCGGCGATAGCTGGTGCGCGAGCCCAGGGCGTCGATGCTGGCGATGAGGCGGCCGTTGCGATCATAGAGTTGCCTGGTGCCGGCATCGTGCGCGCTGTCACTCAATTGCGCCAGCGTTGCGGCGGCGACGTCATCCAGCAGTCCGCCTTGCAGCGTGGCCAGCGTGGCGGCATCGAGCCGGGTCGCATAGCGCGTGATGGCGGTCTCATTGCGCAGGAGATCGAGCTCATGGCCTTCCACCTCGCCCATGGCATTGATGGCGTAGCGCAGTTGGCCATTGGCGTCGTAGTAATACAGCGTGCGCAGGCCATTGGCATCCGTTTGGCTCTGCAGGCGGCCGGCCGCATCGTACTGATAACGCGTGGCATAGCGATTCCAGACGGCTTCGATTTGGCTGGCGCTGGGCGCGGTGAGCGCAGCCAATGCCGCGCTGCCTTCGCCGCTCAATTCAGCCAGCACATGCCCTTGCAGGTCGTAGCGGCGCATGGTGCCGCGCGCTTCATCCGTGCCGGCGGCGCGCGTGCTGGCGATCAGCCGCCCCATGTTGTCGTAGTCGTTGCGGGTGACCGTGCCGGCGGCATCGATTTGCCAGCTCAGGTGGCCGAGCAAGTCGTACCCAAACTGCTGGGTCTGGTCGGCTGCCGTGGCGGCCGGGCGCAGGCTGCCGGCAATGCCGGCCGCCGCCAGGGCGGTGCGTTGGCTGGCGCTCAGCGCCTGCGCAAAGCGGGTCTGTTGCAGCAGATGGCCGCTGCCGTCGTAGTCATAGCGGGTCAAATAAGATTCGGCATCCACCTGCGCCATCAGCAGGCCGCGTGCGTCGTACACCAGGTTGTCGATGGCATCGCCGGGGTCCGCGGCGGGTCGCAACTGCGCCAGCGTGCCGCCTGCGCGCAAAGCGGGATCGGTGACGCGGGCATAGCGAATGCGCATCACCATCTGGCCGGCGGCGTCAAAGCGCTGTTCACTCAGATAGCCTTCCGCATCCAGCGTGGCACGCAACAGGCCGTCGCTGTCGAAGAAATTGCGCGTGACGCGATCTTCGCTTGATGCCGGCGGCAAGACCTGGGCCAGGGTCGGCGCGGGGCGCAGGTTATCGATATTCACGGCGCCGGCAAAGCGCGTGGTCTTCAGCAGACGGCCGGCGCCATCGTATTCATAACGGGTGAGTGCACCCTCGCCATCGATTTCCGCCACCAGGCGATTGCCGCCGTCGTAGATTCGCCAGTGCTTGCTGTCCTGCACGCTGGGCGGCGGCCGCAGGCGCGCCAGGGCATAGACGCTGCTCCAGATGGCATCGCCGTCCGCCGGCAACTGCACCGGATTGGCATAGCGGATGGTCTGCAACACCTGGTTGTCGGCGTCATACACCGTTTCAGTCAAGGCGCCGCGGCCGTCGATCTCGCCCACCTGCCGTCCGGCGGCGTCATACAACAGATGGCGCAGCACGCCAGT
This sequence comes from Pseudomonadota bacterium, assembly GCA_023392035.1. Taxonomy (GTDB): domain Bacteria; phylum Pseudomonadota; class Gammaproteobacteria; order Burkholderiales; family Burkholderiaceae_D; genus Lacisediminimonas. Next base: position 3,776 of record JAEVZY010000308.1, read on the forward strand.
GGGGTCTTGCACGCTGATCAGCCGGCCATCGGCGTCGTAGCGATAAGTGGTGGCGGCAAGCAGCTGTCCCTGCGGATTGCTGTCGCTCTGCGCCAGCAGGCGGCCGGCGCGGTCGTAGACGCTCGTGCTCAGCAAGCCATTGGCCGCCTGCACGCTGACGCGATTGCCGCGGTCATCCCAGCGTGTGAGCGTGGTATTGCCCAGGGCGTCGGTGCTGGACAGCAGGCGGCCCAGGCCATCCCAGGCATTGGCCTGCACGCCGCCCTCGGGGGAAATGGTTTGCAGCAGCAGTCCGAAGCGGTCATAGACGAAAAAGGTGACGGCGCTGACGCTGCCGGCTGCCGGCGCGCCGGAGGCATCCAAGGCGCTTGCCGTGCGTTGCTGCTGCAATTGCCCGCGGAAGTCCCAGACCCAATCGGTGCGCAGCATTTGCCGCGGGTCCTGGGTCGCGGCCCAGGCCGCCATCTGGATTTCGGTCCGGGCGCCGCTGCCATTGAATTGCACGGCAGCATAGGCGAACTGGCTGATGCGCTGCCCCGTGGCGTTGTAGCGGTACTCGGTGACGCGCCCTTCGGCGCTGATGACAAAGCGCAGATGGCGGCGGCTGTCATACACGTATTGCGTAGTGCGCGCTTCGCCGGGCTGCGCGCTGCCGGCGCCATCGGGGTCTGGAACCAGATAAACGGTTTCGGACAGCAGCAGGTTTTGCGCGCTGTACTGGCGCGCCAGCACATTGCCGGCGCCGTCGCGCACATAGACCTGGTTGCCGTTGGCGTCGTACTGCATCGTGGTCACCAGGCCGCGGGCGTCGGTCATCTGCGCCAGGTCGCCGCGGCCGTTCCAGGCGAATTGCGTGACTTGCGACTGGCCGTTCACGGCCGGCGCGGTAATGCGCAGCAACTGGCCGGCATCGTCATGGTCGTAACGCGTCACCAAGCCCAGCGGGTCGGTCACCCAGGTGCTGTTGCCCTGGTAGTCGATGCGCGTGGTCTGGCCCAGGGCGTTGCTGAAACTGGCGATGCGCCAGTCCGAACCCAGCTTGATGTAGCCGAATCGTGTGACGCTGCCATCATCCTGATAAACCGCGCTGATGCGATTGCTGCTGCCTTCGTATTCATAGCGGGTGACGTAGCTGCGGCCGTCGGCGACGCTGGCGTCGTCCGGCGACAGATCGACGGTGATGGAGGTGATGCGTTCCAGGCTGTCATAGCCGTAGCGCACGCGCACGCTGGTGAATTGCCCGGCGCCGTTGCGGGTGAGGGTGCGCACCTGGGTCAGGATGCTGTTGCCGGGCGTGCCGCTGTAGTCGTACCAGCTGCCTTCGCCATTGCGATTGATGACCGAGATCAGCCGGCCATATTTGTCGTAGCTGAAATCGAGCCGGTTGCCGTCCGCATCCGCGCGCGACATCAGCATCCAGTCATCCCCGACGCGCTGATGAATTTCGCGCACGCCGCTGCTGCCGTCAGTCCAGGTGAGTGTGCCGCTGGATTTGTCGTAACTGATGCTGTCATAGGCGCCATCGCCATCGGTATTGAGCCAGGCATTGCGACTGCCGTCCCACACATACAGGCTGGAATGGCCCTGGTCATCGATGCGGGTGATGCGCGAATTGGCAGAATTCAGTCCGCCTTGCACCTCCAGCCGCGTCGGCTGCAAGGGCGAATCGAGATATTCGCCGTTGAGCTGGCCCTGGCTGTTGTAGGTGCGCAGGCTGTCGATGGCAAGACCGGGTCCGGCCAGGTGTTCGTCCAGGCTCTGGATGACCAGGTTGCCGTTGGCGATGTTGAGATAGATGCGGTCATTGCCGCGGCCCTGTTGCGCATCTCCGATGCGGCCTTGGGCCTTGAGGGTGGATAGGGAAGACGTGGACAAGCCAAGGCCTTCGCCGCTGACGATAGCAACCATGTGGGGGCAAGCTCCAGGAAAGGGTTGAACTTCTGGCTCGCTTGGCCTTCCCTTGCCCCTACAAGCGTTGGGAGGATTTACTCAGTTTTGCGGGAAATTTGGAATGGGGTCATGGAAAAATAGTGGGCGAAAAATCGGGAACATGGTCGAAGAACGTGCATGCAGTTTCCGACCTACGCAGCAAGGCCGCTAATCGTCCAGCAAGCCCTGCTTGCGAATGAAGGCGACCACGTCTTCCACTCCTTCTCCGGTGCGCAGATTGGTGAAGACAAAGGGCCGTGCGCCGCGCTGCTTTTTGGCGTCGCTGGCCATGATGTCGAGGTTGGCGCCTACATGCGGCGCCAGATCGGTCTTGTTGATGATCAGCAGATCGGAACGGGTGATGCCGGGGCCGCCCTTGCGCGGAATTTTTTCGCCGCCGGCGACATCGATCACATACAGCGTCAGGTCGGACAGTTCCGGGCTGAAGGTGGCGGCCAGGTTGTCGCCGCCGGATTCCACCAGGATCAGGTCAAGGTCGGGGAAATCGGCGCTCATGCGGGCGATCGCTTCCAGGTTGATCGAGGCGTCTTCGCGGATCGCCGTGTGCGGGCAGCCACCGGTTTCCACGCCCATCAGGCGCTCGGCCGGCAGGGCCTCGGCCCGCAGCAGGATTTCCATGTCTTCCTTGGTGTAGATGTCGTTGGTGATGACCGCCATGTCGTAGCGCTCGCGCATGCGCTTGCACAGCATTTCGCACAGGGCGGTCTTGCCCGATCCCACCGGGCCGCCTATGCCCACGCGCAGGGGATTGTTCTGTTTCATGATGAATGTCCTCAGTCGATCTCAGTGAATTTCAGGAGCGGTACAGGCGGCTGTATTGCACTTCATGGCGCATCGACAGCAGCGACAGGCCGGGGCTCCAGTTGGAAAGTTCTTCATCCTGCAGGCTCTTTGTGGTGAGCGCCGCCTGCTCCAGTTCCGGTCGCAGCGACAGCAGCAGGGTCTGGCCCGCCACCTGCCCCAGCGGCACCGATTTCACGCACACCAGCACCTGGTTTTCGGCCCAGGAAAACAGGAAGCCCAGCAGCGCCTCGTTCGGCGGCACGTCCAGCGCCACGGCGCTGGCGGCCAGGGCGGTGGGGAAGGGCACTTCGGCGAGTTCGGCCAGCATCTGCATTTCCCGCCCCGAGCCCAGTTGCATCGACTGCGCCAGCTTGGCCAGGGAATATCCCATCTGGATGGTTTCGGCGCGCAGTTCGGCCGTATCGCGGGCGGCGATGAAGCATTCGTTCCAGTGCTCCAGCGCCGCCTGATCGCCTTGCGCAAAGGCTTGCATCAGGCGCCACAGCAGCGGCGCTTCGAAGCGCGCCACCACCTGCAGCAAGGCGTGCGAGATCCACAGCCGGGCGCTGGTTTGATCGTGCACCAGGCCGCTTTCCAGCGCCGCTTCCAGTCCTTGCGAATAGCTGTAGGCGCCCACCGGCAGCGATGGGCTGGACAGTTGCAGCAGATGGAGCAGGGCGGCCGCTTGCATGCTCAATCCGGATCGGAAGGACGGTGGATCTTTTGCCGCAGCGGAATCGGCGCCAGCGGATGATGTTCGCCATGATGATGATGGCCGCCGCCATAGGCGCCCGATTCCGGTTCGAAAGGCGCCTCTTCTTCCGCCACGGTAGCGCCCAGTCCCTGGAGCATGTCTTTCAACACCGGGTCCTGGCGGATGCGAAGGAATTGGCGGCCATCTTCTTCCACCACTTGCGCCTGGGTGTGGCGATTGCCAAGGTGGAAGGCGCAGCGCAACAGTGCCCGCGCAGAAGGCGCGGCCACGCGATACACCGCTTCGGCGGCGGCGCGCACGCGCACCACGCGGCCATCGTCGCCGCGCAGCAGGTCGCCATCGCGCAGCACCGTGCCGCGTACGGTGAACAAGGCCACTTCCTCGCCGCTGGCCAGGCTGGCGCGCAGGCGGCTTTTCTCGCGGGCGTCGTAGGGCAGGACCAGTTCGCCGGCAATCTGCTCGGCATGATCGACTTTGGTATGCAGGGTCAACATGGTGTTCAGAACAGGAAATAGCGCTGCGCCAGCGGCAAGACCACAGCCGGTTCGCATACCAGCAGTTCGCCGTCGGCGCGCACTTCATAGGTTTCGGGATCGACTTCCATCTTTGGCGTGGCGCCGTTCAAGATCATGTCGCGCTTTCTCAGGCCTCGGGTATTGCGAACCGGGGTCACGGTCTTGCTCAGGCCCAGTTGCGCGCCGACGCCGGCTTCGAAGGCGGCCTGGGACACAAAGGTCAGCGAAGTCTTCAGGCCGCCGCCAAAGGCGCCGAACATCATCCGGTAATGCACCGGCTGCGGGGTCGGGATGGAGGCATTCGGATCGCCCATCTGCGCCGCCGCGATCATGCCGCCCTTCAAAATCATGGATGGCTTGACGCCGAAGAAGGCTGGCTTCCAGAGCACCAGATCGGCCAGCTTGCCCGCTTCCACCGAACCCACCACATGCGCAATGCCATGGGTGATGGCGGGGTTGATGGTGTACTTGGCCACGTAGCGCTTGGCGCGGAAGTTGTCGTTGCGCGAATCGCCTTCAACGCCCTCGCGGCGTCCGCTTTCGGGCGCCAGCCAGCCGCGCTGCGCCTTCATCTTGTGCGCCGTCTGCCAGGTGCGCAGGATGACTTCGCCCACCCGTCCCATGGCCTGGGAATCGGAAGACATCATCGAGATCGCGCCCAGGTCGTGCAGGATGTCTTCGGCGGCGATGGTTTCGCGGCGGATGCGCGATTCGGCAAAGGCCACGTCCTCGGCAATGGCCGGATCGAGATGGTGGCAGACCATCAGCATGTCCAGGTGCTCATCCAGCGTATTGACGGTGTAGGGCCGGGTTGGATTGGTGGAGGAGGGCAGCACATTGGCTTCGCCGACGGCGGCGATGATGTCCGGCGCATGGCCGCCACCCGCGCCTTCGGTATGGAAGGTGTGGATGGTGCGGTCCTTGAAAGCGGCCAGGGTATGTTCCAGGAAGCCGGCTTCGTTCAGGGTGTCGGTGTGGATGGCGACCTGGATATCCATCTTTTCGGCCACCGCCAGGCAGTTGTCGATGGCCGCCGGGGTGGAGCCCCAGTCTTCATGCAGCTTGAGGCCGATGGCGCCGGCGCGGATCTGTTCTTCCAGCGGCAGCGGCAGGCTGACATTGCCCTTGCCCAGGAAACCCAGGTTCATGGGAAAGGCGTCGGCCGCCGCCAGCATGCTGCGGATATGCCATGGCCCCGGGGTGCAGGTGGTGGCGGCGGTGCCCACCGCCGGGCCGGTGCCGCCGCCCAGCATGGTGGTCACGCCCGACATCAGCGCTTCTTCGATCTGCTGCGGACAGATGAAGTGGATGTGCGAATCGATGGCGCCGGCGGTGACGATCATGCCTTCGCCGGCAATGATTTCGGTGGCGCCGCCAATCGCCATGTCGACCTCCGGCTGGATATCCGGATTGCCGGCCTTGCCGATGCCGGCGATATGGCCGTTCTTGATGCCGATGTCGGCCTTGACGATGCCCCAGAGATCGAGAATCACGGCATTGGTGATGACGGTATCCATCACCTGCGCATGCGGCAGTTGCGACTGGCCCATGCCGTCGCGAATGACTTTTCCGCCGCCGAACTTCACTTCCTCGCCATAGCGGGCGTAATCCTTTTCCACTTCGATGAAGAGGCCGGTATCTGCGAGACGGATGCGGTCGCCCACGGTGGGGCCGTACATTTCGGCATAGGCCTGGCGCGATATCCTGCTCATTTGAGTTTTCCCATCACGCGTGCATTGAAGCCGTAGACCTTGCGCGCACCGGCCAGGGCCACCAATTCGACCGTGCGGCTCTGGCCGGGCTCGAAACGCACGGCAGTGCCGGCGGCAATGTTCAGGCGCATGCCATAGGCTTGCTCGCGCTCGAACTGCAAGGCTGGATTCACTTCGTAGAAGTGGAAGTGCGAGCCGATCTGCACCGGGCGGTCGCCGCTGTTGGAGACGGCAAGCGTGACGGTAGCGCGGCCGGCATTGAGTTCGATCTCGCCTGCTTCGAGCAAATATTCACCGGGAATCATGAGGTCTCCTAGGGAATCGGATGATGAACGGTGACCAGCTTGGTGCCGTCCGGGAAGGTGGCTTCCACCTGGATTTCCGGAATCAGTTCCGGCACGCCTTCCATCACGTCCTGGCGCTCCAGCACTTGGGTGCCGTCGGCCATCAATTGCGCCACGCTCTTGCCGTCGCGCGCGCCTTCCATGATGGCGGCGCTGATCAGGGCCACGGCTTCCGGATAGTTCAGCTTCAGGCCGCGCGCCTTGCGCCGTTCCGCCAGCAAGGCGGCGGTGAAGATCAGCAGCTTGTCTTTTTCACGCGGGGTGAGTTCCATGCCTTGCTTCTCCTTTGGTTCTTATGTGTTCCAGATGCGCGGCGTGATGGCCGTCCTGCCCAGCATGGCCGGGCGCAGATGTCTCCACACGCCCAGCATTGCCTGCCGCGCCTGTTCGCTGCTGTGGCCCAGATAGCGCGCCACCACCATGTGCTTGAGCTGGGTGACGCCGAATTGCGCGCCCAGGGCTTGCTGTTCTTCGCGCAGCGCCGCCAGGGTGGCGGGGCTGATGCCGCGACCCGCCGCCAGAAAGGTGGCGCATACCGTATTGCCGCCCAGGCCGAGCGGACTGCGCATGGCGTCGGCGCCGGCCAGCAGGCTGCCCTGCTCGAACCAGATCAGCCGGCCCTGGCGGCGAATGCGCGTGGCTTGCCGCAAGCGGCCCGATTCAAAACGCTCGCCGGATGCGCTGCGGCCGAAGCACAGGATGTCGCAGCCGAGATAGCTGGCGTCTTCCTCCAGTTCGATCTCGCTGTCGATCTGCACCTCGGCGGCGTCGTACAAAATGGTTTCCTGCGGCAGCCATTCCAGCGCGGCGCCGGCCCCGACTTTCAGGCGCAGGCGCTGGCATGACTGGCGGCCATTGGCGCGATACCACTTGGCCGCGCCCGGCGAGGTGATGAAAGCCGCCGCGCCGGCCTCGAGCCTGACGCCGATCTCCAGCTGGTCGCCGCCGACGATGCCGCCCGGCGGATGCACCACGATCGCATGGCACACCGCGGGAGACTCGGGATACAGCGGCTTTTGCACTCTCAGCGGACCTTCATGGCGGCGTTCCACCAGCCGGGTGGTATCGCCGTCGCGGGCGAAGCCCAGCGCCAGCCTTGCCTGCCAGGGCTGGGACTGCCAGCTGGGAGAGGAAGCCGGCGCGCTCGGCTTTTCCTCCGCACGGGGAAGTCGCTTCATGAAGCAGCACTATACAGAGGTCGGGCGCTTGCCAATATTCAAACCGCAAGATGCCGCTTCACGTGCTCGCCATCCATGTCTTCTTGCGAGCCGGCGGCCACCACTTCGCCGCGCGAGAGGACGACAAACTTGTCGGCCAGGGCATGGGCGAAATCGAAGTACTGCTCGCACAGCAGGATCGCCATGTCGCCGCGCTGGCGCAACAAGCGGATCACGCGCTCGATGTCCTTGATGATGGAGGGCTGGATGCCTTCGGTCGGTTCATCCAGGATGATCAGCCTGGGCTCGGCCAGCAGCGCGCGTGCAATCGCCAATTGCTGCTGCTGGCCGCCGGAAAGGTCGCCGCCGCGCCGTCCCAGCATGTCCTTGAGCACCGGAAACAGCTGGTAGATCTCGCCCTTGATGTGGCGTGCCTTGCTGGCCGGCATGCGCGCCATGCCCATCATCAGGTTTTCTTCCACTGTCAGGCGGGCAAAGATTTCGCGTCCTTGCGGCACGTAGGCGATGCCGGCGGCGGCGCGCTGGTGCGGCTTCAGGCGGGTGATGTCTCGTCCTTCGAAATGCACCTGGCCGCTGGCCACCGGCAGCACGCCCATCAGGCATTTGAGCAGGGTGGTCTTGCCCACGCCATTGCGGCCGAGCAGGGCCATGCATTGGCCCGGTTCGACATTCATCGAGACCCCGCGCAGGGTGTGCGAGGAACCGTAGTACTGGTTGAGATGGCTGACCTGCAGCATCTGGTTTTCCTTTTTCGGTATCGGCGCAAATCAGCGGCCGAGATAGACCTCGATCACGCGCTCGTCGGCCTGCACTTCCTGCATGCTGCCTTCGGCCAGCACCGCGCCTTCGTGCAGCACCGTGACCTTGCCATCGCGCGCGATGTCGGCCACGAAAGCCATGTCGTGCTCCACCACCATGATCGAGTGCTGGCCGCGCAATTCGTTGAGCAGTTCCGCGGTGCGCTCGGTTTCGGCGTCCGACATGCCGGCCACCGGCTCGTCCAGCAGCAGCAACTGCGGCTCCTGCATCAGCAGCATGCCGATTTCCAGCCATTGCTTCTGTCCATGCGAAAGCAGGCCGGCCAAGCGCCGTTCCTGGCCGTTCAGGCGGATCAGTTTCAAGACCTGCTCGATCTTGCCGCGCTGTTCCGAGTCCAGGCGGAAGAACAGGGTGGGCGCCACCCGCTTGTTGGTCTTCATCGCCAGTTCCAGGTTTTCGAACACGGTGTGCTGCTCGAACACCGTGGGGCGCTGGAACTTGCGGCCGATACCGAAATGGGCAATGTCGTATTCGGTCATGCGCGTCAGGTCGAAGGTCTGGCCGAACCAGGCATTGCCGGAGCTGGGGCGGGTCTTGCCGGTGATGACATCCATCATGGTGGTCTTGCCGGCGCCATTGGGACCGATGATGCAGCGCAGCTCGCCCACCGAAATATCGAGGGACAGCTTGTTGAGCGCCCGGAAGCCATCGAAAGTGACCGTGATGTCTTCCAGGTAGAGGATGGCGCCGTGCGCGACATCCACCCCTTGCGGCTTGATGCGGCCGTAGTTGGCGCTCGCCTGGCCGGGGCCATCGACCAGGGAGGCGTCCTGCTGCGCCTGGCTCATGCTTTCTCCTTGCGCAGTTTGGCCAGCAGGCCGAGTATTCCCTGCGGCATGAACAGGGTCACCAGGATGAACAGCAGGCCCAGGGCGTACAGCCAGAGGTCGGGGAAGGCGCCGGTGAACCAGCTCTTCAAGCCGTTCACCGAGAACGCACCGATGATGGGGCCGAGCAGCGTGCCGCGTCCGCCCACCGCGGCCCAGATCACCATTTCAATCGAATTGGCCGGTGACATCTCCGAAGGATTGATGATGCCCACCTGCGGCACATACAGCGCGCCGGCGATGCCGCACAAGACGGCGGACAGGGTCCAGATGAAGAGCTTGAACCACAGCGGGTTGTAGCCGATGAACATCAGGCGCGATTCCGAATCGCGCACCGCCTGCAGCACCCGCCCCAGCTTGGACTTGACGATCCAGCGGCACAGCAGCAGCGCGCCCAGCAGCATGGCCAGCGTGACCAGGTAGAGCGCGGCCTTGGTGCCGGGGGCGGTGATGGTGAAGCCCAGGATGCGCTTGAAATCGGTAAAGCCGTTGTTGCCGCCGAAGCCGGTGTTATTGCGGAAGAACAGCAGCATGAAGGCGAAAGTCATGGCCTGGGTGATGATGGAGAAATACACACCCTTGATGCGCGAGCGGAAGGCGAAATAGCCGAAGCCGAAAGCCAGCAGGCCCGGCACCAGCAGCACCAGCAGCATGCAGTACCAGAAGTTGTCGGTGAAGCTCCAGTACCAGGGATAGGCTTTCCAGTCGAGGAAGACCATGAAGTCCGGCAGATTGCTCTGGTACACGCCATCGCGGCCGATGGCGCGCATCAGGTACATGCCATGCGCATAGCCGCCCAGCGCGAAGAACAGGCCGTGGCCAAGCGAGAGGATGCCGGTATAGCCCCACACCAGGTCCAGCGCCAGCGCGGCCATCGCATAGCACATGAATTTGCCGACCACGGCCACGGTGTAGGAACTCACATGCAGTGCATGCCCGGCCGGAAAGGCCAGATTGAGAAGGGGCAGCGTCGCCAGCACCAGCACGCCGGCCACAATCGCCAGCCAGGCCGGCTTGCTGAACAGGCCGTCGCGCGCTTGCGGCAGCGGGCTGGCTGGCGCGCTTCCGGGCGCGGCCGCGGCGCGCCGTTCCTGCGCCACTTCGACGAGGGGAGATGGAATGCTCATTCGACGCTCCTGCCTTTGAGCGCAAACAATCCCTGCGGGCGCTTCTGGATGAAGATGATGATGAAGACCAGGATCGCGATCTTGGCCAGCACCGCGCCCGCCGCCGGCTCCAGGAATTTGTTCATCTCGCCCAGGCCCAGTGCCGCAATCACGGTGCCCGCCAGCTGGCCGACACCGCCCAGCACCACCACCATGAAGGAATCGACGATATAGGCCTGGCCCAGGTCAGGGCCGACATTGCCCAGCTGCGACAGCGCCACGCCGCCCAGCCCGGCAATGCCGGAACCCAGGCCAAAGGTCATCATGTCGATGCGGCCGGTGGGCACGCCCACGCAATCGGCCATGCGGCGGTTTTGCGTGACGGCGCGCACGAACAGGCCCAGCCGGGTCTTGTTGAGCAGCAGCCAGACCGCGCCCACCACCGCCAGCGCAAAGCCGATGATGACGATGCGGTTCCAGGACAGCACCAGATTGTCCAGCACGGTCAGGCCGCCCGACATCCAGGCAGGATTGGCCACTTCCACGTTTTGCGCACCGAAAATCGAGCGCACCGCTTGCATCAGGACCAGGCTGATGCCCCAGGTGGCGAGCAAGGTTTCCAGCGGCCGGCCGTAGAGCCAGCGAATCACCGTGCGTTCCAGCGCGATGCCGACCGCGCCGGCGACGATGAAGGCGGCCGGCAAGGCCACCACCAGGTAGAGATCGAGCGCGCCCGGCAGGAATTTGCGGAACGCCACTTGGCAGACGTAGGTGGTGTACGCGCCTATCATCAACAGCTCGCCGTGCGCCATGTTGATGATGCCCATCAGGCCGAAGGTGATGGCCAGGCCCAGCGCCGCCAGCAACAGCACGCTGGCCAGGGACACGCCGTAGAACAGATTGCCGACAAACTCGCTGCGCGCCAGGCGGCCATTGATCTGGCCCAGGGTCTTGACGGCGGCGATACGCACCGCTTCATCCGGCTCGGCGTAGGTGCCGTCGGGATTTTTCTTCAGCATGCCTTCCAGCACCGGGCGCAGGCTGGCGTTGCTGCTGTTTGCCAGCGCCTGCACCGCATCGCGTCGCAGCCTCGCGTCCGGTGATGTGAGATTGGCGGTGGCCACCGCCAGTTGCAGCATGGCCTTGATGGCGGGATCGCTTTCCTTTTGCAGCGCCTTGTTGATCAGCGGCGCCTGGGAAGCATCGGCATTCTTCAGCAGCGCGGCGGCGGCGGCGCGGCGCTGGTTCAGGTCCGGCGACAGCAATTGCAGGCCGAAGAGCGCGCCATCCACCACCGAGCGCAGGCGATTGTTGACGGTGACAGTGTCGATGCCTTCGGGCGCGACCGTGGTCTTGCCAGTGGCCGGATCCCAGGCCTTGCCGTCTTCCACCACCAGCACACCGCTGGCGTCCGGATTGACGTATAGCGTGTCGTCCTGCAAGGCCTTGAGTATCTTCAAGGCGTCTTCATTGGCCAGCACCGCAATCTTGCCGACCGCTTCAATTCGGGCCTCGGCATCGTCCCCGGCCAGCGGCTTGAGCAGGGCCGGATCGATGGCTGCGAATGACAGCCTGCTGGCCAAGAGCAGGACGGCGCAGGCGAAGTGTCGTATCAGCCGATTCATGATGTCGTGAGATGAGCGGCGCTGCTTGCGTGCAGCCGCCAAAACCAAAATGGCCGGGAGCGGCGGGCAGGCGCTGCGCCCGCCCGCCGCCCAACATGCACATTCGCTGGCGGCGGCGCCGCCAGCGAGCGTCGTCCTACATCTTCTGCTTGGCTTCGTTGCCGGCGATGAAGGGGCTCCAGGGTTGCGCGCGGATCGGCTCCTTGGTCTTGTAGACCACCTTGAACTGACCATCGGCCTTGATCTCGCCGATCATCACGGGCTTGTGCAGATGGTGATTGGTCTTGTCCATGGTCAGGGTGAAGCCGGAAGGCGCCTTGAAGCTCTGGCCACCCATGGCGGCAATCACCTTGTCGGTGTCGGTCGACTTGGCTTTTTCCACCGCCTGCTTCCACATATGGATGCCGACGTAGGTGGCTTCCATCGGATCGTTGGTGACGACGGTATCGGCATTGGGCAGCTTCTTGGCCTTGGCATAGGCTTTCCACTGCTTGATGAAGGCATCGTTCACCGGGTTCTTCACCGACTCGAAGTAGTTCCAGGCCGCCAGGTGGCCCACCAGCGGCTTGGTGTCCACGCCGCGCAATTCTTCTTCACCCACCGAGAAGGCCACCACCGGCACATCGGTTGCCTTCAGGCCGGCATTGCCCAGCTCCTTGTAGAAGGGCACGTTGGAGTCGCCATTGATGGTGGAAATCACCGCGGTCTTGCCGCCGGCGGAAAACTTCTTGATGTTGGCGACGATGGTCTGGTAGTCGGAATGACCGAAGGGCGTGTAGACCTCATCGATATCGGAATCCTTCACGCCCTTCGATTTGAGAAAGGCGCGCAGGATCTTGTTGGTGGTGCGCGGATACACATAGTCGGTGCCCAGCAGCACGAAGCGCTTGGCGGCGCCGCCGTCTTTCGACATCAGGTATTCCACCGCCGGAATCGCCTGCTGGTTGGGCGCGGCGCCGGTGTAGAACACGTTCTTCTCCAGCTCTTCGCCTTCGTACTGCACCGGATAGAACAGCAGGCTGTTCAATTCCTTGAACACCGGCAGCACCGACTTGCGCGAGACCGAAGTCCAGCAGCCGAATACCACGGCCACCTTGTCCTGGCTGATCAGTTGGCGCGCCTTCTCGGCAAACAGGGGCCAGTTGGAAGCCGGATCAACCACCACCGGCTCGAGCTTCTTGCCCATCACGCCGCCCTTGGCGTTGATCTCTTCGATCGTCATCAAGGCCACATCCTTGAGCGAGGTCTCGGAGATGGCCATCGTGCCGGACAGCGAATGCAGGATGCCGACCTTGATGGTGTCGGCCGCCATGGCTTGCGGGAGCATCGCGCACGCAGCCAGGGCAAGGGCGCCGGCTGCGGTCGCTTTCAATACGGTGCGTCGGGTCATGGGAACTCCTGGAGTAGTGTTGGGGGAGGTGGGCTTCAAGTGACTCCCGGCAATGAGTTAGCAGGGACTGTGCCAAGCGTTTGCCCCAGAGCGGACCGACGCCGCCATCCGGTGCACGCCGTGTTGTGGTGCGCCCGCGCGTCATGCTGGTGCCGATTGCCGCAGTTGCAGCGGCGCATGGATCGATTTAGTGCGGGTCCAGGCCAAACGCTTTTGCGGCCCGCCTGGCCCTGTGCTTGGTATCATGTCGGGCTCGCCCGTGGAGCTGCGTCTGTCAGCCCGCGCCGCTTTCCCAATCGACCTGGTTTTCGCACTTCGCACATGGATCACGCTGCAAGTCCCTCCCAGCCGCAAGAGCTGCCCCCTGAACGCAAGCTGGCCCTGGAACAGGCGCATAGCCTGCAGGACGAGACCCAGGCCGCCGAGTTCCTCTTGAGCTGCCCCTTTCCGGATGCACGCCTGAAGGCCGCCGGCCTGTTGCAGTCGCGCCCCTTGCTGGAGCAGGCGCTGACGGCCCTGCGCAACAGCGACCGCCGGGTTGAAAAACTGCTGCAGCAGCGCCTGGATGCCCTGACCCGGCGCGAAGCCGCCGGCGCCCGGGCCCAGCAGGCAATCGAACACGCGCGTTCGCTGGCGGATGCGCAAGCGCTGCTGGTCAATCAAGTGGCCGACCTCGACCGCGAATGGGAGCAGGTGGGCGCGGCGCCGGACGATCTTGCCGCTGCCTATACCGAGCTGCGCAATCGCCTCGGCGAACGCCTGGCCGAGCAGATGAAGCTGCAGCAATCGGTACGCGAAGTCTGCACCCGCCTGCAGGAGCTGGAAAACGACGCCCGCCCCGGCGGCCGCATGCCGCCGCCGGCGGAGGTATCCAGCCTGCTCGACAGCCTGGAAAGCGAAATGGCCGCCCTGTGTACCCAAAGCGAAGCGCCGTCCTTGCCCAAGCGGGTGCTGGCCCAGTTCCGCGCCCGCCATGAGGCCTTGCATGCCGCCCTCGGTTCGCTCGAGCAACGCTATGCCGCGGTCACGGCTCACGACGCCTTGCTGAGCCAGTGGGAAGCCAATCCCGACGGCGGCGAACAGGATGAAGCCGCCTTGCGCGCCGCCTGGGATGCGCTGGCGCCGCTGACGCCGGAAGACAGTCCGGTGCTGCACCAGCGTTACCAGGCCATGCTGGCGCGCCTGGCCGGCCACAAGCAAAGCCAGGCCGAAGACGAGAACGAGCGCAAGCGCCAGGCGCGCCAGGTCTTTGCCAACGCCATGGACGCCCTGGAAGCGGCGCTGCGCGAAGGCCAGTTGCATGAAGCGGCCGAGCAGGAACGGCGGCTGCGCGAGCTCGACCTGACCCAAGCGCGCTTGCGCGGCGACCAGAAGGTGCGCCTGCAAAACGCGCGCGCCGAACTGGCGCGCCTGCAGGGCTGGGCCAAATGGGGCGGCAAGATGTCGCGCGAGGAACTCTTGCGCAGCGCCCAGGAAATTCCGGCGCGCGGCTTGCCGATTCCCGAACTGGCGCGCGAAGTGGCGTCCCTGCGCGAGAAATGGAAAGCGCTGGATGCCAGCGCCGGCCCGGCCAGCAAGGACTTGTGGCAGCGCTTCGACGCCGCCTGCAGCGCCGCCTACGCGCCGGCGGCCGAGCACTTCAAGAAGCTGTCGCAGGAAAGACAGCAGCACCTGGAACAGGCGCGCGCCATGCTGGCCGAGATGCAAAGCCGCGCCGAGCAGGTGGAGCAGGCGGGAGCGGACGCCGACTTCAAGGCGCTGGCCGGATTTTGCGATCGCATGCAACAGCAATGGCGTCGCCTGGGCGCGATCGACCGCAAGCCAAGGAAAGCGCTGGATGCCGAATTTGCCGCCTTGCTGGCGCGCCTGAACGCGCCGCTGTCGGCGCGCCAGAGCGAAGAAAAGGCAGAGCGCCTGAAACTGATCGAAGCCGCCGAAGCGCTGGACCCCAGCCAGCGCCGCGCGCCCGAGCAATTGCAGGCCCTGCAGCAGCAGTGGCAGCAGCATGCGCGCCAATTGCCCTTGTCGCGCCACGATGAACACGCCATGTGGCAGCGCTTTCGCGCCGCCTGCGACGCCTTGTACGCCAAGCGCAAGCAGCATGTGAAAAGCGCCGATGCCGAACGGCAGACTCATTTGCAGGAACGCCAGGCGCTGTGCCAGAAACTGGAACAGGCCACCGGTGAAACGCCGCAGGCGATCCGCCAGTTGATGCGTGAAGCCAAGGGCGCCTGGCAACGCCTGGGCGC
>JAEVZY010000319.1 GCA_023392035.1 Pseudomonadota bacterium
GCGCTGTCCTGGAACAGGCGCAGCAGGGCAAAAACCATCATCAGCAGAATGCCGGTCGGCAGCGCGGCCGCGCGCCACAGGTTGGAGATTTCCAGCGCCGGCGTGGTGATGAAGCGCTCTTCGGAAGCGTATTCCCAGGCCGGCCAGATCACCATCGCCAGGAAGGCCAGCGAGGCGCACAGCGCAAAGGCTTCGAAGAAGGCGCGCCGCGCAGGCGCCAGGCCAGCGACCAGCGCCGTCATGCGCATGTGCTCGCTGCGGCGCAGGGCCACCACCGCGCCCAGCATGGCCAGCCAGATGAAGAGCATGGACGCCAGCTCATCCGACCACACCAGCGGGTTGTGCAGCACGAAGCGCGCCACCACACCGGCCAGCAGCACCACGATATCGGCCAGCACCAGCGCCGCGGCCAGGCCCTCCACCAGGGCGCCCAGGCCGCGGTCGAAGCCGGCCAGCCGCCCTGTGCCCTGCTGCTCGCCGCCCGCCGCTGCCGCTACCTTCATGCCAGCTTGCCGACCGCGTTCTCGAGCAGGGCCCAGGCTTCAGGACCGTATTTGTTCTTCCACTCGCTGTAGAAGCCGGCCTTGCGCAATTGCTCGCGGAAAGCGGCGGTGTCGGGCGTGTTGAAGACCAGGCCCTTGCCGGCCAATTCCTTTTGCAGGTTGGCGTTCAGCTCGGCGACGTCGGCGCGCTCCTTCACGCCGGCGGCATTGATGTGCTTGGCGACGATGGCCTGCAAGTCCTTGGGCAGGCGCTCCCAGGCCCTCTTGTTGGCCAGGAACCAGAAGCCGTCCCACATGTGATTGCTCATGGAGCAGTACTTCTGCACTTCGTACAGCTTGGCGGTGGCGATGATGGCCAGCGGATTTTCCTGGCCGTCGACGATCCTGGTCTGCAGCGCCGAATACACTTCGGCAAAGTTGATCGAAGCCGGCGCCGCATCCAGGGCCTTGAACATGGAAGTCCACAGGGGCGACACCGGCACCCGGATCTTGAAACCCTTCATGTCGGCCGGCGTGTTGATCGGCTTGGTGGAAGACGTGATCTGGCGGAAGCCGTTGTCCCAGATCTTGTCCATCGCCACCAGGTTGGCCTTGGCGATCTGGGCGCGGATATAGGCGCCCAGCTGGCCGTCCATGGCTTTCCACACGCTGTCATAGTCCTTGAAGGCGAAGCCGATGCCGCTGATCGAGGCCGCCGGCACCAGGGTCGACAGGATCAGGCCCGAGAGCGTAAAGAATTCCACGCCGCCGCTGCGCAGTTGCGACAGCACGTCCGTATCCGAACCGAGCTGGTTGTTGGGGAAGACCTGCAGGTCGACCCGGCCCTTGGTTTCCGTGCGTATCGCGTCGGCCATTTCCTTGGCCCGGATATTCATCGGATGCGTCACCGGCAGGTTGTTGGCGTACTTGTAGGTGAATTCGGCTTTCTGGGCCCAGGCGGAAATGCCGGGAACGGCAAGTACGGGGGCGGCGGCGGCCATGCGCAGCACACGGCGACGGGTCAGGGTCATGCGGTCTCCTGTCTATTTGGTTTGTTGGTACGGAAAGCGATACAAGGGGCAGCGCAAAAACTCAGCTCTTCGCCGCCAGGTTGCGGCGGAAGGTGGGGATGCCGACGCCGGCAGCGTCAAAGCCTCCATCCACAGCCACGTACTGGCCATTGATGAAGCTGGCCTCGGGGCTGCACAGGAAGGTGACCGCATTGGCGATCTCGTCGACCGTCGCGTAGCGGCCCTGGGGAATGGTGTCGTAGTAGTCGGAGCGGATCGCCACGCTGTGCACCAGCTTGGCCATCTCGGTTTCCACCGGGCCCGGGCAGACGGCGTTGACGCGGATGCCGAGATTGCCCAGCTCCACCGCGTACTGCTTGGTAAGCGCGATCAGCGCCGCCTTGCTGGTGCCATAGGCCACGCGCAAAGTGCTGGCGCGCAGGCCGGAAATGGAAGAGATGTTGACGATGGCGCCGCCGCCCGCTTCGATCATCAGCGGCGCGAAGGCATTGGTGCAGAGGAAGGCGCCGTCCAGGTTGGTGCCCAGCACCTGGCGCCATTCGGAGAACGCGGTTTCCAGCGCCGGCTTGAAGACCGCCACGCCGGCATTGTTGACCAGCGCATCGACCCGGCCAAAACGCGCCTTGACCTCGGCCGCCGCCTGCGCCACCTGGGTTTCGTCGGAGACGTCGCAATGGATGCCGTGCACATTGGGATTGGACAATCCGGCAAGGGTGGCGGCCAGGGTTTCATGATCGATGTCGAGCAAGGCCACCTGATATCCGCGCCGCAAAAAACCGTGGGCGACAGCCAAACCGATCCCGCGTGCGCCGCCCGTGACGACCGCAACGCCTGCTGCAGAAACTTGCGTACTCATGTTTTCCCGATTTGCAAGCGGCCCGGATCAGGCCGCCGGCAATTATTATGTTTTCGTCAGGGGATCATAACAAAGCCGCGATTTCGCCCCAAGAATTTCCCTCTTCAAGCAAAAAAGTAATAAGGATCGAACATTTCCTTCGTTCCTTTATATAAAGCAGCCCATTAATGTGGCGTCATCGCTTTTCGAAGCACCGACCCCGCATTGATGGAGAACCGAATGAAATCCCCCCGCCTTGTTCTTGCCGCGCTGTTGGCCGCGCTGGTCCTGCCGCTGCATGCCGCCGAAGTCAAACTGCTGAATGTCTCCTACGACCCGACGCGCGAGCTGTACCAGGACATCAACCAGGCTTTCGCCAAACAGTGGAAAGCCAGGACCGGCGATGAAGTGAATATCCGGCAGTCGCATGGCGGCTCGGGCAAGCAGGCCCGCTCCATCATCGATGGCCTGGAAGCCGATGTCGCCACCCTGGCCCTGGCGTATGACATCGACGCCCTGGCCGAACGAAAACTGCTGGCGCCGGACTGGCAAAAGCGCCTGCCGCACAACAGCTCTCCCTACACCTCCACCATCGTCTTCCTGGTGCGCAAGGGCAATCCGAAGGGCATCAAGGATTGGAACGACCTGGTCAAGCCCGGCATCCAGGTGATTACGCCGAACCCCAAGACTTCCGGCGGCGCCCGCTGGAACCACCTGGCGGCCTGGGGCTATGCCCTGAAGCAGCCGGGCGGCAACGAGGCCAGCGCTCGCGACTTCCTCGGCAAGCTGTACAGGAATGTGCCGGTGCTGGATTCCGGCGCGCGCGGCGCCACCACCACTTTCGTTGAGCGCGGCATCGGCGATGTGCTGATCGCCTGGGAAAACGAAGCCATCCTCGCCATCAAGGAACTGGGCCCGCAGAAGGTGGAAATCGTCACGCCCAGCCAGAGCATCCTGGCCGAGCCGCCGGTAGCCATCGTCGACAAGAACGTCGACAAGCACGGCACCCGCAAGGCGGCCGAAGCCTATCTGCAATTCCTCTACAGCGATGAAGGCCAGGACATCATCGCCAGGAATTTCTACCGCCCGGCCACCGAGCGCGCTGCGAAGAAAACCGCCAGCCAATTCCCGAAAGTGAAACTGTTCACCATCAACGAGGTGGCCGGGAACTGGAGCGAGGCACAGAAGAAGCACTTTGCCGATGGCGGCGTGTTCGACCAGATCTACGCACCGCGCTCCAAATGACAAGCAAACCGTTTTCGGTGCTGCCGGGCTTCGGCCTGTCGCTCGGCTTCACCCTGTTCTACCTGGGCCTGATCGTGCTGATTCCCTTGGCGGCCGTGTTCGCCAAGACCTTCGGCATGACCTGGGACGCCTTCGTCGCCGCGATCTCCAGTGAACGGGTGCTGGCATCCTACCGCCTGACTTTCGGCGCCGCGCTGCTGGCGGCGCTGGTCAATGCGCTGTTTGGCGGCATCCTGGCCTGGGTGCTGGTGCGCTACCGCTTTCCCGGCAAGAAGATCATCGATGCCCTGATCGATCTGCCCTTCGCCTTGCCCACCGCGGTGGCCGGCATCGCGCTGACCGCGCTATATGCCTCCAATGGCTGGCTGGGGCGGGTATTGGAGCCGCTCGGGATCAAGGTCGCCTTCACGCCGCTGGGGGTGCTGGTGGCGCTGATTTTCATCGGCCTGCCCTTCGTGGTGCGCAGCCTGCAGCCGGTGCTGGAAGTGGCCGAAGCCGAACTGGAAGACGCCGCCGCCAGCCTGGGCGCCAGCCGCTGGCAAATCTTTGCCAGGGTGATTTTCCCTGCCATTGTTCCGGCCCTGTTGACCGGCTTTGCCCTGGCCTTTGCCCGCGCCGCCGGCGAGTATGGCTCGGTCATCTTCATTGCCGGCAACATGCCGATGGTGTCCGAGATCACGCCGCTGTTCATCGTCACCAAGCTGGAGCAATACGATTACGCCGGCGCCACCGCGATTGCGGTGGTGATGCTGCTGGTGTCTTTCGTGCTGCTGTTGGCCATCAACCTGCTGCAAGCCTGGAGCCGGCGGCGCCTGGGCGCGGAGGCACTCCAATGAGCGCCGTGATCGCCTTTCCCGAAACCGCCGCCCGCCGCGCCGCCGCCAGCACAAGCCGCGCCGGCGCCAGCGAAGATCCGCGCTGGGTGCGCTTGAGCCTGATTGCGATCTCGCTCGGCTTTCTCGCCCTGTTCCTGCTGGCGCCGCTGGCTGCGGTGTTCACCGAGGCTTTGCGCAAAGGTTGGCAAGCCTATGGCCAGGCCATCGTCGAGCCGGATGCGCTGGCGGCGATCCGCCTGACCCTGCTCGCCGCCGCCATCGCGGTGCCGGCCAACCTGGTGTTCGGGGTGGCCGCATCCTGGGCGATTGCCCGCTTCGAGTTTCGCGGCAAGCAGCTGCTGTTGACCCTGATCGACCTGCCCTTCTCGGTCTCGCCCGTGATTTCCGGGCTGATCTATGTGCTGCTGTTCGGCGCGCAGGGCTGGTTCGGCGCCTGGCTGGCCGGGCATGACATCAAGATCCTGTTCGCCGTACCGGGCATCGTGCTGGCCACCATCTTTGTCACCTTCCCCTTCGTGGCGCGCGAACTGATACCGCTGATGCAAACCCTGGGCCGCGAGGAAGAGGAAGCGGCGCTGGTGCTGGGTGCATCCGGCTGGCGCACCTTCTGGCATGTGACGCTGCCCAATATCCGCTGGGGCCTGCTGTACGGCGTGATCCTGTGCAATGCGCG
>JAEVZY010000022.1 GCA_023392035.1 Pseudomonadota bacterium
TTTCATGACGCCGCGGAAGGGCTCGACCATGCGGATGTCGGAACCAATCGACTTCAGCGAATTGAGCAGGGCGGTCATGAAGGCGATCACCAGGAAGATGTTGAACAATTCCTTGGCTGCCACGAAGCTGGCGTTGAACACGCCGCCCATGGCCGACACCGGACTTCCGGTGAGAGCCCATATCACTGCGAAGGTGCCCAGGATGGAGGGCACCACGACGTTGGCGCGCAGGATCATGGTGAGAACGATCACGGCGACGCCGGCCAGATACATCCAATGGGCAAGGCCGATCTGTGCGGCTTGTTGCATAAGTCCCCCTAGGGAAAGAGATGGAATGAAAATCCGCTGTCTTGCGCAGCGTTCGACCAGTTTGTAAAGCGGGCTACTGTATACATTTCCGTACTTTGCATCAACAGCTTTTGGTCATCAAGCTGTAGTTTTCAAGGCCTGCACCAGACTGGAGCATGACCGGCCTTGAACCGTGCTTGTGCGCCAATTTATAGAGAGAAAAAAGAGCAGGGTGGGAGGCGGGACGGGCGCCGCACGGGGAGTGCAAACTCTGTGCCTGCAGCAAGGCACAACTTCCGTAGCGTCCCAACAAGGTATACAATCGCCTCCACTTCCTGCTCGCTTGGTGCACCATGTCTGCCACACCCCCGGAGAAAACCGTCGCGGCTGTCAAAGTCGGACAGCAGCACCTTCCACTGTTTGCCTTGATTCGCGATACCTTGCGTCAACGCATTTTGTCAGGCGAATTGGCAAATGGCGAGCGTTTGGTGGAAACCAGATTGTCCGAAGAGATGGGCGCCTCGCGCATTCCGGTGCGGGAAGCCTTGCGCGCCCTGGCCGCGGAAGGCCTGGTCACCATCGAGCCCCGGCGTGGCGCCTGCGTGGCTTTCTATTCCGACGAAGTGGCGCGCGACCTGGTTGAAGTGCGCGCCACCCTGGAAGGCCTGAATGCCAAGCTGGCCGCCGCCCGCGTCACCGAAAAGTCGCTGGCTGAACTGAAGAAGGTGATGGAACAAGGGATGGAAGCCGCCAAGGGCGACAACGCCGCGCTGCTGGCCGAACTCAATACCCGGTTTCATGAATTGCTGGCCACGGCGGCCGGCAACGAGGTGCTGACCGACATGATGCGTTCCCTGCGCACCCGCACCGCCATGTTGTTCTCCACCTCCCACACTTCGCGTCCACGCCAGAACTGGGAGGAGCATGCCCAGATCCTGCAGGCCGTCATTTCCGGCAACGGCGAACTGGCGTCCCTGCTGGCGGCGCAGCACGTGTACAACGTGGCGCGCGACTCGATCCGCCAGGGCGCGCCTGCGCCGCAAGAATGATTTTCCCCAACTATCCGACACCATGCTGCACCTGACAGATGAAATGATCGAAGGCCTGGTCACGCCGGCCGATGCCGAGCGCGCCATGGAGGCCGCCTACACCAGCTTCGCCAATGGCCAGGCCGCCATGCAGGAGCGCATCCGCACCGAAGCCGGCGGCGTCAAGCTGTCCACGCTGGGTGCGGTGATTCCCGCATTGGGCGTCACCGGCGCCAAGGTCTACACCACCATCAATGGCCAGTTCCGCTTTGTGATTCTGGTGTTTTCGACCGAAGACGGCCGGCCACTGGCCTCGCTGGATGCCGGTGTCATCACCCGCTTGCGTACCGCGGCCTGTTCCGTGATTGCGGCACGGCGCATGGCCAAGCCGGAGTCGCGCCGCATGGCGCTGTTTGGCGCCGGCGTGCAGGGTGTGGCGCATGCCGAGCAGTTCGCCAAGGTATTCCCGCTTGAGCGCATCGCCGTATGCGATCCGTATGCCGCGCCCGATCTGGCCGAGAAGCTCTCCGCGCGTTGCGGCGTGAAGGTGGAGATGACGACGCCCGAGGACGCCGTGCGCGATGCCGACATCATCGTCACCGCTTCGCGCTCGACCGAGCCGCTGTTTGCCGGCGAGTGGATCAAGCCGGGCTGCTTCATCGCCGCCATCGGCTCCAGCCTGCCGCATACGCGCGAGCTGGATGACACCGCACTGCGCCGCTGTTCCGCTTTCGTCGTTGAGTGGAAGCAGCAGTCCATGCGCGAAGCGGGCGATATCGTGCGCGCCGGAGAAGGTGCGCTGGCGCCGGAGAAGATCATCGAGTTCGGCGACGTGGTGGCCGGCAAGCTCTCGCCCCGCAAGAACGCGGACGATATCCTGGTCTACAAGGCAGTCGGCGTGGGCCTGCAGGATGTGGCACTGGCGGCGGTGGCGGTGGAGCGCGCAGGCAAGGCCTGAGGCAAGCCGCACCAATGAAAAACAGGCGGCCGTGGCCGCCTGTTTTCGTTTTCAGCGCCGGCCCGGTCAGGCCGCTGCCGCGCGTGGCTGCAAGGCTTTTTCGACTTGTGCCACATCCATCACGTCGCCGAAGTAAAGCAGCCAGCTGTGCAGGGAGAAGTTGTGCTCCTGCTCGGTGTAGGCGGCCAGGGCGTCTTCCACCATCACGGTGCGAAAGTCCATCAGCATGGCATCGCGTGCCGTCGATTCACAGCAGACGTTGGTGGTGGTGCCTGCGATCAGCACGTTCTCGATGCCGCGCTGGCGCAATTGTGCGGCCAGGTCGGAAGAGCCTTCGGACAGGGCGCTGTAGCAGCGCTTGATCACGCGCGGGTCTTCCGGCCGTGCATCGAGCTCAGGGTGCAGCTCGAAGCCCGAAGTGCCGCTGGCCAGTTCGCGCAGACGGCGCCGGCTGCGTTCCGGCCGCAACATCAGGGAATGATGATGCGACCAGAACTGGTCGGCGCCGTCGGCGCTGGTCTGGATCCAGATTACGGTGCCGCCGGCGGCGCGCACACTGGCGGCCAGGCGGTTGACCGCCGGCACGATGGCGCGCGACGGCGGGCATTCGCCCTGGTAGCCCGGCATCATGTAGTAGTTCTGCAGGTCCACCACCACCAATGCGGTGCGCGCGGCATCCAGCGTCTCGGTCGCCTGCAGCCGTCCCTGGCGGGCCATCACCCGGTCCACCACCCACTGCGGAAATTCCATTGCCATGTTGCGGTCCTCGTTATTGATAGCGCTTGTTGACGACCGCTTCCAGACGCCAGATCGCGAGATACATGACGGAAGAGAGCAGGGCCAGCACGGTAATTGCAGTCATCACGATGTTCATCTTGAACACCTGGCTGCCGTTGATGATCAGGAAGCCCAGGCCGGAGTTGGACGACTGGAATTCGCCCACCACCACGCCCACCAGGGCCAGGCCGACGTTCATCTTCAGCGCGGCGATCAGGGTTGGCACCGAACCCGGCAGCACCACCTTGGTCAGCACCTGCCAGCGCGATGCGCCGAAGGTGACCGCCAGCTTGATCTTGTTGGCGTCGATCGCCTTGAAGCCGGCAAACATGATCATCACCGTGACGAAGACGGCGATCGCCACCGCAATGCCGTAGATCGAGTAGTCCGAACCCAGCCAGATGTAGAAGATCGGCACGAAGGCGATCTTGGGCATGGCATTGGCCACCACCAGGAAGGGATCGACCACCTTGTAGACGAACTCCGACCACCACAGCGCGGCGGCGGCGATGATGCCCAGCACCATCGACAGGGCAAAGCCCACCATGGTGGCGTAGAAAGTCGCCCAGGTGTGATGCAGCAGCTTGCCGTGGGCCAGCAGGTCAAGGAAGGTCGGCCACAGCGCGCTGGGGTAGCTGGTCAACATGGGGTTGATCCACTGCATGCGCGGCAGCAGCTCCCACAGGCCGAAAAACACCACCAGGATCGCCAGCTGGCTGAGCACCACCAGCACACGCTTGTTGCGCTCCGAGCTCAGGTAGCGCCGGTATTGCTCGCTCGGTGCGCTCGCCGGACGCAGGGGAATGGAAGAGGGGATTGCGCTCATCACTTATCCTTCGACATGGACGTCGAGTTCCTTCCACAGCAGGTTGAAGTACTCGTTGAACTCAGGCAGACCGCGGGCGACGAAAGGCGTGGGCCGTTTGCCATCCGGGGTTTCGAAATGCATGCGGTATTCCGAGCGGATGCGCCCGGGCCGGCGTGACAGCACGATCACGCGGTCGGTCATGGCGATCGCTTCACCAATGTCATGGGTGACCAGGATCACGGTCTTGCCTTCCTCGCGCAGCACGTCCACCACTTCATCGGCAATGGCCAGCCGGGTTTGCGAATCGAGCGCCGAGAACGGTTCGTCCAGCAGCACCACATCCGGATTGGTGACCAGGGTGCGCACCAGCGCCACCCGCTGGCGCATACCGCCCGAGAGTTGGCGCGGATAGTGCTGCAGGAAGTCGCCCAGGGCGCATTTCTGCAGCAGTTGCACGGCGCGGGCGCGCGCGTGGTCCAGGTCCAGGCCCTGGATTTCGGCGCCCAGCACGCAGTTGTCGAGAATGGTGCGCCACTCGTAGAGATAATCCTGCTGCAGCATGTAGCCGATGCGCGGCGAGGGTCCAGTGACGGGCTTGCCGTCGACCAGTACCTTGCCATCGGTGGCCGGCATCAGGCCGGCCATCAGCGACAGCAGGGTGCTCTTGCCGCAGCCGGACTGGCCGATGATGCTGACGAAATCGCCCGGGGCCAGGTCCAGTGAAATATTGGACAGGGCTTCGGTCTCGGCCTCGCGCGTGAAGTAGCGCAGGCCGACGCCTTGCAGCGAGATCTTTGCCTGCTGCGGGGCGGTGCTGTTCACCGCCGCCAGACGGGGAGCGGAAGTCATTTACTTCACTGCCTTGGCAAAGTTGGTGACCACCACGTCCTGGTATTTCACGCGCTTGCCGGCTTCCAGCACGCCGCTGGCAATCAGCATGTCCTGCAGCTTGTTGATGGCGTTTTCTTCCACCAAGGGCGTGCTCTTCCACAGGTTGTTCTTCTTGTAGCGGTCGATGGCGGACGCAATCTGGTCTTGCGGAATCGCAGGGAAGAACTCGGCCACTTGCTTGGCAAGCTCAGTCGGACTGGTGGCCTGCACATGCTTTTGCGCACGGGCGATGGCGTTGGTCCAGGCTTGCACTGCCTGCGGATTCTGCTTGATGAAAGCATCCGTGGTGGTGAATACGGTGTAGTCCACCGGACCGACTTCGGTGCCGACCATGGTCAGGGGATAGCCCTTGCCTGCACGTTCGATAGTGCCCGCTTCCGGTTCCAGGAAGATCGCGTAGTCGGCGCGGCCCGCCATCCAGGCGCCGGCCCGTGCTGCCGGTCCGAGATTGTTCAGGAGCGTCACGTCCTTCTTGGGATCCAGGCCATGCTTGCGCAGTGCCGTTTCAAGATAGACGTCGGGGTTGGAGCCGGGACGGAAGGACATGATGGTCTTGCCCTTCAACTTGTTCCAGTCCAGCGCTTCCTTGTTGCGCGACATGAGGATGAAGCCGTCGGTCGCGGTCAGGCCGGTGAAGATGCGCGGTTTCACCGGCGATTCACTGTTTTGCACATACACCGTGGCTTCCGGTCCGATCAGCACCACATCGGCGCTACCCGAAAGCAGGGCGGCCATGCCCTTGTCGGTGCCTTGGGCCGTCTTCAGCGTGACGTCCAACCCGGCGTCCTTGAAGAAGCCCTGGCTCATGGCGATGTAGGACGGCAGGAAAAGCACCGAACGCACCACTTCTTCATAACGAACTTTGGTGCCCGGCTTGGCTTGGGCCAGAACGCTGCCGGTGGAAGTCAGCGCCAGCGCTGCCAGCGCCGATTGCAGGACGAGGCGGCGGAATGTGAATCGGGTGGACATGAAAATCCTTTCAGATGGATGGGTCTCTCTTTATGTACGGCTTCTTGCTCCAATCAACGCTAAAGCGCTGACAGGTATGTATACTCCATACAATTACAAGAAAGTCAAACAATTCCCCGGCATGGTGCAGGGGCTTTGCCAGGCTGCCAATGAGACCCGTTCTTCATAGGGAATTTTTGGCTTCGGACGGCTCGATTCCAAGCCGGAGCAAGCTTGCTGAACTGTCCAGATTCCGGGCAAAGTGTATACAAGACATACAAAAAGCATGCCTGCCGGAAGCCGACCGGTATGGGCCGAAAAGGGGAGAAAACCCCCGCTCAGTCGCGCTGCGGCGGTGCGTAGCCCAGTACTGAAGAGATTTCCTGCACCGTTTTTTGCAGGTCATCCACCCAATCGTCCTGCAGGCGGTCGGCCGGTGCGGAAATGGAGAGACCGGCCACCAGCTTGCCGCTGTCGTCGCGGATGCCGGCGGCGATGCAGCGCACGCCCAGTTCCAGTTCCTCGTTGTCGCGGGCATAGCCGCGCGCGCGCACCAGGGACAGTTCGCGCTCCAGGCGCGCCAGCTCGGTGATGGAATTGCGGTTGTGGCCGGCCAGGCCAGTTCGGGTGGCGTAAGCGCGCACCTGCTTGGGGTCGTCCACGGAAAGGAAGAGCTTGCCGGTGGTGGTCAGGTGCAAGGGCGCGCGGCCGCCGATGGCGCGCACCACCTGCATGCCGGAGCGCTCCGAGAAGGAGCGATCGATATAGACGATTTCGTCGCCCTGGCGCACCGAGAGATTGACGGTCTGGCTGGTCCTGCGGTGCAGGGCACGCATGAAGTCGAGCGCCGCTTCGCGTACATCGAGCCGGCTTTTGACGATATTGCCCAGTTCAAGCAGGCGCATGCCAAGCCGATAGGTGCCGGGTTCGGCGCGGTCCACGAAGCGCTTGACGACCAGGTCATTGAGAATGCGGTGGGCGGTGGAGGGATGCAGGCCGGTGAGGCGGGCCAGTTCCTTGAGACTGACGGGATCGGGATGACGGGCCAGAACGTCGAGCAGTCCGTTCATACGTTCAATCACCTGGATGGCGGTTTTTTCAGTCTCGGAAATTGCTTCGGCTTTCATGGGGCGCGTGGTGCAATGCAATAAGCTCGGTTATATACCACATTGTGAAAAGCCGTCAACCGTACAAATCGACTAATCGAAGGGGCCGAGCTCGCCAGTCATTGCACGGCGCGATTCATGGACAGATAATCGCCCCCTGTTCATTTCTTCACCGCGCAGGCGCTTTGATTTCTCCCATGTCGGACCAGCAAACCAAGAGTGAATTCAAGAGTCGCGGCGGACCGCGGCGGATTCTGAACGCAGCCCGCTATTCCCTGGGCGGACTGCTGACCGCGGTGCGCGAGGAGCACGCCTTTCGCCAGGAGTTGATGGTGGTGGTGCCGGCCTGTGTGTTGGCCTTGCTGTTGCCGCTGCGGCCGCTGGAAAAGCTGCTGTTGGTGGCGGTGCTGGTGCTGGTCTTGATCGTCGAACTGCTCAATTCGGCGGTGGAAGCGGCCATCGACCGCATTTCGCTGGAGCGTCATCCGCTCTCCAAGAACGCCAAGGATTACGGCAGCGCCGCCGTGGCGCTGGCCCTGGCCCTGGCCTGCGCCACCTGGGCCGTGATCCTGCTGCCGCTGGTTCTCAAGTAGGCGTCAGTATCCGCGCAGGGCGGCGGCGCATTCGCGCACCAGCGCCGGTCCGCGATAAATCAGGCCGCTGTACAACTGCACCAGCGAGGCGCCCGCCTGCATCTTGATGCGCGCGTCCTCGCCGCTCATGATTCCGCCCACGCCGATGATGGGCAAGGCATCGCCCAGTTCGCTTTTCAGCGCGCGCACCACCACATTGGACATTTCAAACACCGGCTTGCCCGACAGCCCGCCGCTCTCTTGCGCATGCGGCAGTCCGGCCACCGCTTCACGGCTGATGGTGGTGTTGGTGGCGATCACGGCATCCATCTGATTGCGCAGCAGGGCGGCGGCGATGTTCTTGATCTGGTCGCTATCCACGTCCGGCGCGATCTTCACCGCCACCGGCACGTAACGCTTGTGCTGGTCGGCCAGGCGCAACTGGGCGCCGCGCAGTTGTGACAGCAAATCGTCCAGGCTGCTGCCGGACTGCAGTTCGCGCAGGTTCTTGGTATTGGGCGAGGAAATATTTACCGTCACATAGCTGGCATAGGGATAGACCTTGGACAGGCAAGCCAGGTAGTCATCCACCGCGCGCTCGATCGGCGTATCGGCATTCTTGCCGATGTTCAAACCCAGCACGCCTTGCCGCTCCTGATAGAAGCGCGAGGACTGGACATTGGCCACGAAAGCGTCGGCGCCGCCGTTGTTGAAGCCCATGCGATTGATCAGCGCTTGCGCTTGCGGCAGGCGGAACATGCGCGGGCGCGGATTGCCGGGCTGGGCGCGCGGCGTCACGGTGCCGATTTCGATGAAGCCAAATCCGAGCGCGGCCAGGCCGTCGATGCAGGCGCCGTCCTTGTCCAGCCCGGCTGCCAGGCCAACCGGATTGGGAAAGCGCAGGCCCATCACCTGGCGCGGATCAGGCGCGGGACGTGGCAAGAGTCGGGTCAGGCCCAGCTGGTGGGCACGAGCCAGAGCCGGCAAGGTGAAATGGTGGGCATCTTCCGCATCCATGGAAAACAGGAGCGGACGGGCGAGCGAATAAAGGAGTTTGTCGGACACGGGCAAATGGCGGCTGTGAAAGCGGGCGCTATTTTAGCCTGTGGTCTGGCCGGGCAGGGCCGAGGCGGCGAAG
>JAEVZY010000058.1 GCA_023392035.1 Pseudomonadota bacterium
GAACAAGGACAACTCGGCGGCCGAGGCAAAGCCATAGGGGTCGTCCACCGCGGCCAGCTCGAATTCGGCGTTCGATGGAATCGGCAAGCCGATGCGGATCACGGCCCGCGACAGCAGCATGCTGTAGGCCGCGTTGCGTGCCGCCAGGCTGGAAACATCGGCTTGCGGCGAGTTGGCGCCATCATGCGGCAGGAATACCGGATCGCTGCCGTTGCTGGCAGCAAAACGCTGGGCCAGGCTGGCCGGCGTCAGGGACCAGCCATCGTGCGGGCTGTGGCAGGTGGCGCAACTGCGTCCATTCAAGGCAGCCCGGAAGAAGGGATTGGCGAGGTCGATCGGCCCGGCATCGCTCCAGCTCGCGGCCACGCCTTCGGCATTGGGACTGGTGAAGACTTCTCCAACCAGCGAATTGCTGCCGGCCACGCCCTTGTCCACCACCGGCGCTTCGGCGCCGCCACCGCCGCCGCAAGCCGCAAGCAGGCACGCCGACAGGAGACAGAGGGCTATACCGGCCCCAAAGCGAAATTTGGTTTGCATGGGATTGTGCGCGCTTGAATTCACCCGCACATTCCACACCTCATTGCCGGAGGAAGAATTGCGAAGTCCGAATATGCAACCCGGCAAAGATTGCCCCCGCTCAAGCCCCGGCTTGAGCCTGCGCAAGCGCGGGCAATTCTTGCCGCCCGGGACGCAAAGAAGCATTCTTGGCGCCCCGTTTGATGCATCTCAGCCCTCGCCAAGCAGCGCGCGCGATGCTCCTGGGTCCGAATGAATCCAAGGGACAGTGGCAAAGCAGAGGGAGAAAGTTTTGGACCTGGTATTCAAGGACAGGCAGGATGCGGCCCAGCAACTGGCAGAACGCCTGCTGGCCTGGCGCGGCCAGAACCCGCTGATCCTGGCCATTCCGCGCGGCGGCCTGCCGCTGGGCGCGGTGCTGGCCGAGCGCCTGCAGGGCGAGCTCGATGTTGTGCTGGTACACAAGCTGTCGATGCCCTTCGACCCGGAATTCGCAGTAGGCGCGGTGGATGAGAGCGGACATGTGATTCTGTCCCCGGGCATTGCTTCCGGATTCGACTTCGGCGATCTGGAAACGCAAAAGCAGGAACAGCTGGCGCTCCTGACGGCGCGCCGTCATCGCTATCAGCAAATCGCGCCGCGCCGCGAAATCAAGGGCCGCAAGGTCATCATCGTCGATGACGGCCTGGCGACCGGCGCCACCATGGCCAGTGCCCTGCAATCGGTGCGCCTGCAGCAGCCGGCCCACCTGTGCTGCGCGGTACCGGTCGCCGCCGCCGAGAGCCTGGCCCTGGTGTCCCCTCTGGCCGACAGCGTGGTATGCCTGGCCCAGCCGCCGAATTTCCGCGCGGTCAGTCTGTACTACCGGCACTTTAACCAGGTCGATGACGAAGAGGCGGAACGCTTGCTGGCGCAAGCCGCGCAACGCAGCGCCGGCGCGCCCTGAGCGCCCTCACCTCACATGACGCGGCTGCCGCGCGGGCGCAGGCCAAGGTGAACAGCGCGCACCCAAGCTGCTGTTCAGGAACGCTGATAAGTAGCGATGACCCAGCCGGCAGCAATGGCGCGTTCCGCCAGGGCATCCATCACCAGCGCACGGCTTGGATGTTCCGGAAATGCCGGCCCGCTGGCCAGCGCGAACAGCTGGAACACGTAGCGATGCGGCCCTGCGCCCGGCGGCGGGTCGGGCGGGAGCCAGTCGGCCTGCAGATAGGAATCACGCCCTTCACGGCCTTGTCTGCGCTCTGCGGGCGAGGCCAACGCGCCCTCGCGCAAGCCATCCACCGCGGCCGGCAGA
The DNA here is from genome assembly GCA_023392035.1 of Pseudomonadota bacterium. Classification (GTDB taxonomy): domain Bacteria; phylum Pseudomonadota; class Gammaproteobacteria; order Burkholderiales; family Burkholderiaceae_D; genus Lacisediminimonas. Next base: position 1,814 of record JAEVZY010000058.1, read on the forward strand.
TCGACCGCGATGGCATGCACCATAGGCTGCGGCGTGGCCGAATCGGCGTCTTCCACGATCAGCACCAGCGAGGTGGCCTGGGCCGGTACCCCGTTCCATGACAGCGGCGGCGACAGGCCTTCGCCATCGGCGGTATAGCGGCGCGGCAAGGGCTTCTCGAGGCTGAAGGCTTCGCTTTCCAGGTCGATGCAAAAATCATCCGCCTTCAGGCCGACATTCATGGCGGCGATGTCTTCCATGCCGGCATGCTGTCCCTGCAACATGCTGCTTGTGCTGCTCGGTAATTTTTCAAGCACTGAAGGCTCCCGGAATCGCACTGGAACATGTGTGACCTGCACTGGCTGCCTGAGTTGCGCGCGCAGGAGAAAGCAGTTCTGGCCCGCACGAAAAAATTCCTGCCGCGCCTTTGAGCAATTCGGCGTTCTGCCGCCCGGAAAAGAATAAGCTCCAAAGCATTCGGCTTCACACCGATAGGCTCCAAACCATCGACCATGCCGGCTGGCGCGACTGCGATGACTCAGGAAGAAAAGGATCTGCGCACCTACTACAATGCGCTGCCCGAATGGGCCAAGCAGGAGATGGTCGACCTGGTGCAGGCCGCCGCCAAAGGCGAGGTCAACATGGAGCACTACGTGCTGGCCTTCGAAGACATCATGACCCGGGTCGACCTGGCCCGCAACGGCAGGCAGATGTACCTGCACTGATGCCGGTGCATTGAGCTGTACCGAAGCGCCCCTTCCCCAAACCGGAAACTCTCGCGCGCAGGCCGCGCCTAACCCCCTTTTCGCAAAAGGAGTCAGGCATGGCAGCCAATACCAAGAACAAATTTCCGGCGGACAAAGCCGGCACCAAGTACGGAAACTTCCGCAATACGCGTCGCTTTACCCAGCACAAGCCGCGCGCGCCCGAGTTGAGCCGGCAGCCGGCCGGCACCGAAACGCCCGAAAAAACTTCCTAAAACCGCTCCCCCTCTTCCGCTGCACGCTTGCCATCCCCTTGGCAAGCGGTAATATTTGTCCCCGTTAATTCTCATCCGGGGACAAGACATGAAAGCACTGTTGCGCGCGGCCGCCCTGGCCGGATTCGCCCTGTTCGCTTGCATCGCGCAAGCCCAGGATGCGGGCGCTTCCCATGCCATCGGCGTGGTGATCATGCATGGCAAGGGCGGCTCGCCGCAAAAGCATGTGGACGGCCTGGCCTCGGCCTTGCAGGCCAAGGGTGCAGCGGTCGCCAATCTTGAAATGCCCTGGTCCGGACGCCGCGAATACGACGTCAGCGTCAACCAGGCCGAGCAGGAAGTGCTGACCAGCCTGCAAGGCCTGCGCGACAAAGGCGCGAAGAAGCTGTTCGTGGCCGGCCACAGCCAGGGCGGCATCTTCGCCCTGTATTTCGGCTCGCAGCATGCCGTGGATGGCGTGATAGCGATCGCGCCCGGCGGCAATGTCGCCAGTCCGGTGTTCCAGGAACAACTGCGCGAGCCGCTGGCCAAGGCGCGCGAACTGATGGCAGCCGGCAAGGGCAAGGAAAAGGCCAGGTTGGCGGATTTCGAGGGCAGCAAGGGCAGCTTCCCGGTCACCACCACGCCGGAAAACTATCTGGACTGGTTCGCAACAGATGGCGCCATGAACCAGGTCAAGGCCAGTCGCGGCCTGAAGGCGACGCCCGTGCTGTATGTGGCGCCCACGCGCGATTACCCCGGTCTGCAAAGGGTGAAGCAGCAGATGTTCCAGGCGCTGCCGGCCAACCCCATGAGCAAGATGATCGAGCCCTCGGCCAGCCACCTGGAAGCGCCCGGCGCGGCCGCGCAAGACATCTGGGCCTGGATGCAGGAAGTGGCGGCCAGGCCGGCTGCGCCGCAGTAGTGGTTGGAGCTGTAGTGCCGGGTGCTGTAGTAACGGGAGCTGTAGTAACGGGAGCTGTAGTACCGGGATCAGCAGCGCGGCGACCGGTCTATTTCGCCGCCGTGATCGACTTGCGGAACAGCACCACGCTGTAAGAGAAGAAAGCCAGCCCGATCGCCGCCACCATCGCGAAATTGGGCCACACGGCTTGCATGCCGCCGCCGCGGTAGATGATGACTTGCGAGAAGCTCACGAAGTGGCGCGAAGGCAGGAAATAGGTGATGGCCTGCAGCCAGCCGGGCTGGCTCTCGACCGGCGTCGATCCGCCCGACAGCAATTGCAAGACCACCACCACCAGCACGATCAAGAGCGCGAACTGCGCCATGGAGCGCGAGATCGTCCCCAGGAACAGGCCGAAGGCGGTGGCAAAGAACAGGTACAGCAGGACCCCGGCAAACCACAGCAGCATCGATCCCACGAAGGGCACTTCGAGAATGGTGCGCACCACCAGGAACAGCGAAAGCATGGTGGCCACCAGGATCAGCAATCCGTTGGCCCACACCTTGGCCAGCGCGATCTCGAAGGCGGAAATCGGCATCACCAGCAGGTGCTCCAGCGTCCCATGCTCGCGTTCGCGGATCACGGCGGCGCCGGTCAGCACGATCGTCAGCAGGGTCAGCTGGTTGATGATGCCGACGATGCTGGCGAACCAGGCGGAAACGCCGTTCGGGTTGAACAACTTGCGCGTCACCAGGTTCACCGGCGGCTTGCTTTCGATATCGCGCCGCCCCAGAAAGCTGCCCAGGCGCTGGGTGATGATTTCCCGGATATAGCCGGAGCCGATGCCGGCCTGTTGCATCGCCGTGGCGTCGATGTTGACCTGGATGTCCGGCCGGCGCCCGGCCTGCAGATCGGCCTGGAAGCGCGGCGGAATCACCACCACGAACATGAAGCGTCCCTGGTCCATCACCCTTTCGGTCTGGTCGCCGGCTATCGTCGCCGCGTATTGGAAACGGGGCGGATAGAAGGCGCCGATCAGCTCCTTGGACAGCGCCGAATGATCTTCGTCGACGAAGGCAATCGAGGCATTGCGCACCTCGTTCGAGGTGCCGCTGGCCTGCTGGTAGATGGTCCAGGTGAAAGCGTAGAGCACGAACAGCACCAGCACCTTGTCGGAGAGGACGCTGCGGATCTCCTTGAGCCCGAGCCAGAAGATATTGCTCAAGTCGTGCCCCCTACCTTTCCTGCTTCTTCAATCCCACCGTGCTCAGCAGCAGCAACAGCGGAATGCACATGAGCAGGTACAGCATGTCGCCGATCAGCAGCTCGAAAGCCAGCCCCTTGGTATAGGCGCCCAGGCTGGCGTGCATGTAATAGGTGGTCGGCCAGATCGTGCCCAGCACGCGCGCGCTGCCTTCCAGCGTCGATACCGGCTGCAGCATGCCCGAGAACTGGATCGAAGGCTGGATGGTGAGGATCGCCGTCACGAACACCGCCGCCACCTGGGTGCTGGTGAAAGTCGAGGTGAGCATGCCGATCCCGGTGGTGACCATGACGTACAACAGCGTGCACAGGCTCAACAGCACGAAACTGCCCTTGATCGGCACGCCGAACACCAGCAATGCCAGCCCGACCAGGATGAAGAAGTTGATCATGCCGATCAGCACATAGGGCAATTGCTTGCCGAGCAAATATTCCAGCCGTCCGGTCGGCGTGACGTAGAAGTTGATGATCGAGCCCAGCTCCTTCTCGCGCACGATGCTGATGGTCATCAGTACCGCCGGAATCAGGATCAGGAGGATGGCCGGGACGCTCGGCACGATCGAGTAAATGCTCTCGAAGGTGGGGTTGTAGATGAAGCGGTTCTGGAAATTGGCGCTGGGGGTTTTTGGCGCGGCAAACAGCGGCCGGCCGGGATCGGCCAGCAGTGTGTTCTGCACCCCTTCCACGTATTGGCGAATGGTCTCGCTGCGGAAAGGATTAGCGCCGTCGATCTGCACCAGCACATCGGGGCTGTGACCGCGGCGCAGGTCGCGCCCGAAGTCGGACGGAATCTCGACCACGGTCGAGACCTGATCCCCCTGCAGGCGTGCCAGCGCTTCGCTGTCGGACCAGATTTCCGGCATCCACCTGAAATAGCGCGGAATCGACCTGAATTGCTCGACATAGGTGCCGCTGGCCTGCGAGCGGTCGCGATCCAGCGCGGTCAATTTGATGTGCTCGACATCGGTGGTGATGCCGAAGCCGCAGACGATCATCAGCAGCGCCGAGCCGAGGAAAGCGAAGGCCAGCCGCACCGGGTCGCGCATGATCTGGATCGCCTCGTTGCGGGCATAGGCCAGCAGCCGCCGCAGCGGCAGCGGCAGCGCCGACTCCCGCCCTGCCGGTGCTTCGGGTTGGGCGGCAGCGGCCGCGCTTGCCCCCTCCTTGCCGGCGGCCGGCGCCGGCTTGGCCTCCTGCGCAATCGCGTCTTCCATGTAGGCGATGAAGGCGTCTTCCAGGTTGGCGGCGCCGCGCGCATCGATCAATTTCTGCGGCGTGTCGCAGGCCAGCACGCGGCCGGCATGCATCAATGAAATGCGGTCGCAGCGCATGCCTTCATTCATGAAGTGGGTGGTGACAAAGATCGTCACGCCCTGGTTGCGCGAAAGATCGACCAGCATTTCCCAGAAACCGTCGCGCGCCACCGGATCGACGCCCGAGGTCGGTTCATCCAGGATCAGCAATTTCGGATTGTGCAGCACGGCCACCGCCAGCGACAGCCGCTGCTTGACGCCGAAAGGCAGCGCCTCGGCCAGCGCATCCAGATGCGGGCCCAGGCCGAAGTACTCGACCAGCTCTGCGATGCGCGGCTTGGCTTCGGCCGGGGGAATGTTGAACAGGCGCGCATCGAGCACCAGGTTCTCGCGCACCGTCAGCTCGCCATACAGCGAGAAAGCCTGGGTCATGTAGCCGAGGTTGCGCCGCACTTCCATGCTGCCGGCTTCCACCGACTTGCCGAACACGGTCGCGCTGCCCTCGGTAGGCGGCAGCAAGCCGGTCAGCATTTTCATGGTGGTCGACTTGCCGCAGCCGTTGGAGCCGAGAAAGCCGAAAATCTCGCCGCGCTCGATCTGCAGGCTGACGTGATCCACAGCCGTGAATGTGCCGAAGCGCTGGGTCAGGCCCTCGGCCTCGATGGCGATTTCGGGATGCTCGGCAAGCGGACGCGGCGCAATCACCAGCTCCACATGGCCACGACGTTTTTCTTCCGGCAGCAGGCTGACGAAGCAGTGCTCCAGATCGCGGGTGCCGGTGCGCGCCATCAACTCGGCCGGGGTGCCGCTGGCCAGCACTTTGCCGGCGTCCATGGCGACGATCCAGTCCCACTGCTGCGCCTCTTCCATGTAGGCGGTGGCAATCACCACGCTCATGGTCGGACGGCTCTCGCGGATGTGCTGCACCAGCGCCCAGAACTGGCGGCGCGAGAGCGGGTCGACGCCGGTGGTGGGTTCATCCAGGATCAGCAAGTCGGGCTCATGCACCAGCGCCCCGCACAGTCCGACCTTCTGTTTCATGCCGCCCGAGAGTTTGCCGGCCGGGCGATCGGGGAACGGCCCCAGTCCGGTGGCATCGAGCAGTTCACGGATGCGCTGCGCCCGCTCGCCCGGCTGCAGGCCGAACAGCTGCGCCATGAAATCCACGTTGTCGTACACGCTCAATTCCAGGTACAGGTTCTTGCCCAGGCCTTGCGGCATGTAGGCAATGCGCGGGCACACCTGGCGCCGATGCCGCGCTTGCCGCATGTCGCCGCCGAGCGCATGAACCTCGCCCTCCTGCACCTTCTTCGATCCCGCCAGCAGCGCCAGCAAGGTCGACTTGCCGACGCCGTCCGGACCGATGACGCCGATCATCAGCCCGGACGGAATATCGAGCGAGACCTGATCGAGCGCGAGCGCTTTTCCGTAGCGGTGGCTGACCTTCCTGACCGAAGCAACCGGCTCGATCCCGCTTCCCGGGTGCGCAATGCTTGTCATCGAAGACCTCCTGCCTGACTACTTCGGGCGTGCGGCCGGGGCAGCGTCCCCTGACGCGGGCGCATTCAGGAGACCGCGTTCCAGCCACTCGGGCCATTGCGCATCAGGCTTGAGCTTGACGTAGCCGACCCCGCGCACGCCGGTCTTGACGCGCTCGACGTAGTGCGTCACCAGTTCGGAGGGAATCTGCAGCTTGACGCGGAACATCAGCTTCTCGCGCTCACTCCTGGTCTCCACCTGCTTGGGCGTGAATTGCGCTTCCGGCGAGACGAAGCTGACCTGGGCCGCGGCGGCCGCATTCGGTTCGTAGTCGACCGTGATGCGCGCCGGGGCGCCGATCTTCAGTGCAGCCGCCTGGTCGGAGGGAAGAAAAATCTCCATATACACATCGTTCAGATTGACCAGGGTGAGCGCCTTGCCGCCGGCCGCCAGCACCTCGCCCGGCTCGGCCAGGCGATACAGAACGCGGCCATCCACCGGCGACACCAGGATCGCATCCTGGATCCGGCTCCTGGTCATGGCGACCTCGGCCAGGGCGGCATTGATCTGCTGGGCCGCGGCGTCGGCCCGGGCTTGCGCGGCCTCCACCTGGGCCTGGGCGGTCTTGAGCTTGGCGCGGCCGGTCTCCACCGCCGTTTGGCGAATGTCGTACAGCGCCCGTGAGCTGGCGTTCTCCGCCAGCATGCGCGCCTGGCGGTCGGCTTCACTCTGCGCCAGCCGGATCTCGGACTGGTTCTGCAGCACGGCGGCCTGGGCCGCGGCAACGGCGGCCTTGGCCGCGGCCAGTTCTTCCTTCGCCGCCGCGACGCCGGCTTCAGCCTTTGCCAGGTCGGCTTCCAGCGTCACCGTGTCCATGCGCACCACGACCTGGCCGCGCCTGACCAGATCGCCCTCGTCCACCAGCACTTCCTTCACCCGCAGCGGCAGCTTGGCCGCGACGTCGGTCAGCTTGGCTTGGATGCGGCCATTGCCGGAAACGATACCCGGCGGCAGTTCCGACTGCTTGGCCTTCCAGTAGCGATAGCCAAGGAAAGCCGCGGCCAGCAGCAGAACCGCGATGACAATCAGCCACTTGCTGGAAAATTTTTTGGTCATGGTGCGCTCGGCGGCGGCGATCCTTTGGCGGGGGCCGGCGCCGCTTGAGTGGAAAGCAAATCGCCCCAGTTGGTTCGGGTTTCCATTTCCTTGCGCGTGTCTTCGCTGAGGAAGCCTTGGCCGGCGCTCATCTCCCAACCGCCGCCGAGGGCCTTGTACAAACTGATGACATTGGTGGCCAGGCTGGCTTGCAGATTGACCAGGTTGTTCTCCTCCAGCAGTTGCGAGCGTTCCGCGTCCAGCACCCGCTGGTAATCGACTGCACCTTCCCGGTACTGCAGGGTGGCCAGTTCCACCGAGCGGCGCGCCGCGGCCACCACGCCTTGCTGGGCCGCGCCCGCCTCGTTGGTCTTGACGAAGCCGGCGATGCCGTCTTCCACTTCCTGCGCCGCCTTGAGCACGCTGTTCCTGTAGTTCAGGACGGCTTCCTGGTATTTGGCATCCTCGACCCGGACTTGATTCTCGAGCCGGCCGTAATTGAAGAATGGCCAAGTGATGCGCGGTCCCAGCGCATAGAACAGGCTGCCGGGATTGAGCAGATTGACGGTCCCCGATCCGCCGCCGTCGGTCGCCTGCAGCCCGACCGTTCCGGCCAGCACAAAGCGGGGATAGAGATCGGCCTTGGCGACGCCAATGCGTTCCATGCCTGCCATGGCCAGCAGTTCGGCCGAGCGTATGTCGGGTCGGCGCCGCAATACCTGCGCCGGAATGCCCACCGCCACGCTCAGCGGTGCCGCCGGGATCGCCGTCGGCCCTTGCAACATGGCGGCAAGCGAGC
>JAEVZY010000064.1 GCA_023392035.1 Pseudomonadota bacterium
AGCGCATGGCGCACGCCGAACAAGCGCATGCATTCCCAGGCAGCGGCAGCCATGAAGGCGGTCAGGGCCAGCACGAAGGCCAGTTGCGAACCGGATACCAGTACCGCCAGCAGAATCGCCAGCAGCGCCACTGCCGTGACGATACGGGTTTTGAGCATCAGGAGGCTTTCTTGGTTTCCACCAGTTGTTCGCTGGTGCGCCCGAAGCGGCGTTCGCGCTGCTGGTAGGACGCGATGGCGGCATCCAGCGCGGCGCCGTCGAAGTCGGGCCAATAGGTTTCGGTGAAATACAGCTCGGTATAGGCCAACTGCCACAGCAGGAAGTTGGAGATGCGCTCTTCGCCGCCGGTGCGGATGAAGAGATCGGGCTCCGGGGCGTAGGCCATGGCCAGATGCGCCGCCAGGTCTTCTTCGCTGTAAGGGCCTGCGGCACCGCTGGCCTGCAGCTTGTTGAGCGCCTGCATGATGTCCCAGCGGCCGCCGTAATTGGCGCAGATGGTGAGCGTGAGGCCGGTGTTGCCGGCGGTGCGTTCCATGGCGGCGGCGATCAGGTCCTGCAGCTTGCTGTCGAAGCGGCTGAGGTCGCCCACCACCTTCACCCGTATGCCATGCACATGCATGCGCGCCACTTCGCGTTCCAGCGCGATGACGAACAGGCGCATCAGGACCGACACTTCATCGGCCGGGCGCCGCCAGTTTTCCGAGCTGAAGGCGAACAGGGTCAGGTATTGCACCCCGCGCTCGATACAGGCCTGGACCGTGGTGCGTACCGCTTCCACGCCCTTGGCGTGACCGGCCACGCGCGGCATGTAGCGGCTGGTGGCCCAGCGCCCATTGCCATCCATGATGATGGCGACGTGTTGGGGAATGCGGGTAACCAGGGGAATGACTTGCGTGGAACTGGTGAGTTTCATGGGTGGCTGTCGAGAGTTTTATCGCCGCACGGCGCGCGGCTTGAATTGTGTGTTGGCACTGCACCCGATGCTGGCGCAGGCGGCCGGAATGCCGAGCCCGGCGGCGGCCGGAACCGGCTCAAACTTGCGCCTGCGCGTCACCACTTCCCCGGTCAAACCGTCATCAACTCTTTTTCTTTTTCGGCCGCCAGTTTGTCGATTTCGGCGACAAAGCGGTCGGTGAGCTTTTGCACATCGTCTTGCGCGCGCCGCTCGTCGTCTTCGGAAATGGCCTTGTCCTTGACCAGCTTCTTCAGGCTTTCATTGGCGTCGCGGCGGATATTGCGCACGGCGATCTTGGCGTCTTCGGCCTCGCCCTTGACCAGTTTGGTCATTTCGCGGCGGCGTTCTTCCGTCAGCGGCGGGGTCGGCACGCGGATCATGTCGCCCTGGGTGGCAGGGTTCAAGCCGAGGTCGGATTCGCGGATGGCTTTTTCCACCACCGCCACCATTTTCTTTTCCCAGGGCTGAACACCGATGGTGCGGGCGTCCAGCAGGGTGACATTGGCCACCTGGCTGATTTGCGTGGGCGTGCCGTAGTAATCGACCATCACGTGGTCGAGTATGCCCGGATGGGCGCGGCCGGTACGCACTTTGGCGAGATTGGACTTGAGTGTCTCAATCGACTTGTGCATTTTTTGTTCAGTGCTTTTCTTGACGTCGGCGATCGTCATGCTGTTCTCCTGGAATTGCTGGGCATGTGCAAAGACATGCAAGGTATTTTGAAGCCGCGTTCAAACGTGGACCAGGGTGCCCTCATCCTCGCCCATGATGACGCGCATCAGCGCGCCCGGCTTGGTGATGGAAAACACCTTGATCGGCAGTTTCTGGTCGCGGCACAGGGCGAAGGCCGTCGCATCCATCACTTCCAGGTGGCGCGAGATGGCTTCGTCGAAGCTGATGCTGGCATAACGGCTGGCCAGCGGATCTTTCTTGGGATCGGCGCTGTAGACGCCATCCACCTTGGTCGCCTTCAGCACGATCTCGGCGCCGATTTCCGAGCCGCGCAGGGCAGCGGCGGTTTCGGTGGTGAAGATGGGATTGCCGGTGCCGGCGGCGAACACCACGATCTTGCCCTCTTCCAGATATTGCAGGGCCTTGGGGCGGACATAGGGTTCGACGATCTGCTCGATGGCGATGGCGGACATGACACGCGCCGTCATGCCGGCCTGGCGCATGGCGTCGGCCAGCGCCAGCGAATTCATGACGGTGGCCAGCATGCCCATGTAGTCCGCGGTGGCGCGGTCCATGCCGCTCGCGGAGGCGGCCATGCCGCGGAAGATGTTGCCGCCGCCCACCACGATGGCGAGCTCGACTTCCATGTTGATGACGTTCTTGACCTCCTGGGCCATCTGCTTGATGACCGCCGGGTCGATGCCGAAACCCTTGTCACCCATCAAGGCCTCGCCGCTGAGCTTCAGCAGGACGCGCTTGTACTTCAGGATTGCCACGAGGTGCTCCTCAACTAAGCTCTTGGTGCCGGACGATCCGGCGAGCGAAAAATAGGACGGTTCGGAAGAAAGCGAGAGGCCGGGGCCTCTCGCTTTCGGTGTCTGGGTGAAGGAGCTTACGCCTTGCCCATGTAAGCCGCGACCTCGGCCGCGAAGTCATCGGTCTTCTTCTCGATGCCCTCGCCCAGGCCGTAGC
>JAEVZY010000143.1 GCA_023392035.1 Pseudomonadota bacterium
GTCACAGAAGGCGTGCTGATGGAAGACAGCGAGCTGGTGCTGTCCATGGTGAAGAAGCTGCGCTCGCGCGGCGTGCGGCTGGCGATCGACGATTTCGGGATCGGTTACTCCAGTCTTTCCTATCTCAAGCGCTTCGCGGTCAGCCGCCTGAAAATCGACCGCTCCTTCATCCAGGAATTGCGTGAGAGCGCAGACGACGCCTCGATCGTGCAGGCGGTGATCCAGATCGCCCACAACCTGCATCTGCAATTGGTGGCCGAAGGCGTGGCCGATGAAGCCACGCGCGAATTGCTGGTGCAGATGGGCTGCGAAGAAGGCCAGGGCTTTCTGTTCTGCCGGCCGCTGCCGGCGGCGGAGATCCCGGCCTGGCTGGAGCAGCACGCCCTGGCGCCCAAGCGCAATGCGCAGGCCGCGCTGCCGCATCCCGGGGCCAGCCAAGCGCGATAGTTGCCGAACGGCGATAATTCGAAGCCCTGCCTTTTTACTACCCGTCACCTGCCATGGCCAAAGGCGTGCTGTTTGCCGCGTCGGCGTTCGTTTTGTGGGGCATGTTCCCCCTGTATTTCAAAGCCCTGGCGGCCGTGCCGCCGCTGGAGGTACTGGCGCACCGCGTGGTGTGGTCGCTGGTGTTCGTGGCGCTGGTGCTGGCGCTGCGCCGCCAATGGGGTTGGCTGAAAGCCTTGCGCCGACAGCCGCGGGTGGTGGCGCTGTTCAGCCTGTCGGCCACGCTGCTGGCGGTGAACTGGTGCATCTATATCTGGGCCGTGGCGAGCGACCGCGTGGTGGATGCCAGCCTGGGCTATTTCATCAATCCGCTGGTGAACGTGTTGCTGGGCCTGGTGCTGCTGAAAGAAAGCCTGCGCCCCGGCCAATGGCTGGCGGTGCTGACGGCGGCGGCCGGCGTGGCCTGGCTGACCTGGCACAGCGGCCAGTTTCCCTGGATCGCCATCACGCTGGCGATCACTTTTGGCTTCTATGGCTTGCTGCGCAAGACCGGCGCCCTGGGTCCGCTGGAAGGCCTGGCGCTGGAGTCGATCGTGCTGGCGCCGGTGGGCCTGCTGTGGTTGGCCTGGTTGTCCTCCGCCGGAACGGCGGTGTTTCCCACGCTCCCGGCCGGCACCCAGTGGCTGCTGGCCGCCTCCGGACCGATCACCGCGATTCCGCTCCTGCTGTTTGCGGCCGGCGCGCGCCGCATTCCGCTCTCGGTGCTGGGTCTCTTGCAATACGTCGGACCGACGCTGCAATTGCTGCTCGGGGTCTGGCTGTATCACGAGCCCTTCGGCCAGGAACGCCTGATCGGCTTCGCCTTGATCTGGCTGGCGCTGGCCATTTACTCGGCCGAGGGCGCTTTGCGTGCCTGGTGGAACCGGCCCGTGCCGGTCAGCGAACTCTGACAGTCAGATACGGCTCGAAAGGGCTTGCCTGGCTTTTCCTGCGGCCCAATATTGCCTTTCGGCCAAGGGCGGCAGGAGTCCCTGCCGAACTGACATTAAGGCCGCCTATGAGCCCAATTAAAACTATCGAATTCCAAATAAGATAGGTTCCGTCTATTATTAACCCTGTCGCAACCGACACCAACGCTAAAACCTCAGGAGCGAGTAGATATGTCTCTTATCAATACCCAAGTCAAACCTTTCAAAGCCACCGCTTTCCACAATGGCAAATTCGTTCCGGTTTCGGAAAACGACCTGAAAGGCAAATGGTCGGTGGTGGTGTTCTACCCGGCTGACTTCACCTTCGTCTGCCCGACCGAGCTGGGCGACCTGGCCGACAACTACGACACCTTCAAGTCGATGGGCGTGGAAATCTATGCCGTGTCGACCGACACCCATTTCACCCACAAGGCCTGGCACGACACCTCGGACACCATCAAGAACATCCGTTACCCGATGATCGGCGATCCGACTGGCCTGATCACCCGTAACTTCGATGTGATGATCGAAGAAGAAGGCCTGGCCCTGCGCGGCACCTTCGTCATCAATCCGGAAGGCCAGATCAAGCTGTGCGAAATCCATGACAACGGCATTGGCCGTGACGCCAAGGAATTGCTGCGCAAGGTGCAGGCTGCCCAGTACGTCGCTTCCCATCCGGGCGAAGTCTGCCCCGCCAAGTGGACCCCGGGCGAGAAGACCCTGGCTCCTTCGCTGGACCTGGTCGGCAAGATCTAAGGTCGTCTTCCGCCGCCCGCAAGCAGTGACGGCGGGCGGCGCTCCCCGACATACCTGAAGCATTACGAAACTGCCGGCCACAAGCCGGCAGCGGGGCGCGCTCAACCTGAAAACGCCCATTCACCTGACGAGAAACACAGAACCAAGGGACATGCCATGCTGGACGCCAACCTCAAAACCCAATTGAAAGCCTACCTCGAGAAGCTGACCCAGCCGATCGAACTGGTGGCCTCGCTGGATGACGGCGCTTCGTCGTCCGAAATGCGCACCCTGTTGAACGAGATCGCTGAGCTGTCGGACAAGATCAGCCTTGCCCAAGGCAGCGATGCGCGCAAGCCTTCCTTCGCCGTGGTGAAGAAAGGCGAAGACACGGGCGTGCGCTTTGCCGGCATCCCCATGGGCCATGAATTCACTTCGCTGGTGCTGGCGCTGTTGCAGGTCGGCGGTTATCCGCCCAAGGCCGACGCCGCCGTGATCGAGCAGATCAGGAACCTGCAAGGCGAATTCCGCTTTGAAACCTATATCTCGCTGTCCTGCCAGAACTGCCCGGACGTGGTGCAGGCGCTGAACCTGATGGCGGTGCTGAATCCGAATGTGCGCCACGTCATGATCGACGGCGCGCTGTTCCAGGATGAAGTGGCGGACCGCGAGATCATGGCCGTGCCCACCGTATTCCTGAATGGCGAAGTGTTTGGCCAGGGCCGCATGACGCTGGAAGAAATCGTGGGCAAGATCGACACCGGCGCCGCCGAGCGCGCCGCGGCTGCGCTGGCGCAGAAAGACGTGTTCGACATGCTGATCGTCGGCGGCGGCCCGGCCGGCGCTGCAGCGGCCATCTACTCGGCGCGCAAGGGTATCAAGACCGGCGTGGTGACCGAGCGATTCGGCGGCCAGGTGCTGGACACCATGTCGATTGATAACTTCATTTCGGTGAAAGAGACCGAAGGACCGAAGCTGGTCGCCGCGCTGGAACAGCACGTCAAGACCTATGAAGTCGACGTCATGAACAACCAGCGCGCCACCGGCCTGGTGCCGGGCCGCGTGCTGGAAGTGAAGCTCGCTTCCGGCGCCAGCCTGAAGGCCAAGTCCGTGGTGCTGGCCACCGGCGCGCGCTGGCGCAACCTGAACGTGCCGGGCGAAAACGAGTACCGCAACAAGGGCGTGACCTATTGCCCGCACTGCGACGGCCCGCTGTTCAAGGGCAAGCGCGTGGCGGTGATCGGCGGCGGCAATTCCGGCGTGGAAGCGGCGATCGACCTGGCCGGCCTCGTCAAGCATGTGACGCTGCTGGAATTCGACAGCCAGTTGCGCGCCGACGCCGTGCTGCAAAAGAAATTGTTCAGCCTGCCCAATGTGACGGTGCTGTTGAACGCGCAGACCACGGAAGTGGTGGGCGACGGCAACAGGGTGCAAGGCATTCGCTATACCGACCGCAAATCGGGCGCATCGCAGCTGGTGGAGCTGGAAGGCATCTTCGTGCAGATCGGCCTCTTGCCCAACACCGATTTCCTGAAGGGCGCGGTGGAATTGTCGGCGCGGGGCGAAATAGAAGTGGATGCCCACGGCCACACCAACCTGCCGGGCGTGTTTGCGGCAGGTGACGCCACCACCACGCCTTACAAGCAGATCGTGATTGCGATGGGCGAAGGTTCGCGCGCGGCGCTGGCGGCCTTTGACTATCTGATCCGTTCGTCGGTGACGTCCAATGAGGATGAGACGGTAACGGCCTGACGCTTATCGTTGAGCTCTTGCGGCGACTGTTTTCTCTTGGCGGTCGCCGCCTTCAAGCCAGCCTGCCCACGGGTAACCAGATCAAGACGTCGGTATCCCAAGCGGCTCCGGAACCAATCAAACCGACAACATGCCGAACTCCTGAAGTACACTTTTGTGTGTTCGATTTGCGTACCTGTATTCAATTTTCGAACGCGCACAACCACAAACAGGAGATTCCCATGAACCGTCTGATTCAGGCCTTGCTGTTGACACTGGCCTTCGCTTTCTCGACTTCCCAGGCATTGGCTGCCAAGGAAGATGCCAAACCGGCGGGCGACAAGGCCGCTCCCGCCGCAAGTGCCGACAAGTCCTCTTCCGGCAAGAGCAGCAGCGCCGCCGGCGACAAGGGCAAAGCCGGCGCGATGATCGATTTGAACAGCGCCACCGAAGCCGAACTGAAAACCTTGCCGCAAATCGGCGACGCGCGCGCCTCGGCCATCGTCAAGAACCGGCCCTACGCCCGCAAGGACGAGCTGGTGTCCAAGAAAGTCCTGACCCAGAAGCAATATGACGGCATCAAGGACAAAGTGATCGCCAAGCAAGGTGCCGGCACCGGCGCCGAGAAATCGTCCAGCTCAGGCGCCAGCTCCAAGGCAGCAGGTGGTTCCAGCGCCCCGGCCAGCAGCGCTGACAAAGCCGGCAAGAAACCCGAAGGCGCCAAGTAAGAAATCGTTTCCTCCGAGCCGTGCCCCGCAAACCGTGGCACGGCTTTTCTTTTTTGCGACGGCCGCACCGGCAGCTTGCCGCTGCAATCGGTTATCCTTGCTCACCTTCCGGTCCGGCAAAGCCGACCCTCCCTACCCTCTGTTTCAAGCCAGCGAGCAACCATGGCCAATTACGTCTACACAATGAACCGCGTGGGCAAGATCGTTCCGCCCAAGCGCCAGATCCTCAAGGACATTTCCCTTTCGTTTTTCCCCGGCGCCAAGATCGGCGTGCTGGGCCTGAATGGTTCGGGCAAATCGACCCTGCTGAAAATCATGGCCGGCATCGACAAAGACATCGAAGGCGAAGCCATTCCCATGCCGAACCTGAAGATCGGCTATCTGCCGCAGGAGCCGGAGCTGAACCCGGAACTGACCGTGCGGCAGGAAGTGGAAAGCGGCCTGGGCGAAGCCTTTGAGGCGCAAGCCAAGTTGGATGCGGTGTATGCCGCCTACGCCGAACCGGACGCCGACTTCGATGCCCTCGCCGCCGAACAGGCGCGGCTGGAAGCCATCATCGCCACCGCCGCCGGCGGCAACATGAACCTGGAACTGGAGATCGCCGCCGACGCCCTGCGCCTGCCGCCCTGGGATGCAAAGATCGGCGTGCTGTCCGGCGGCGAAAAGCGCCGCGTGGCGCTGTGCAAGCTGCTGCTGTCCAAGCCCGACATGCTGCTGCTGGACGAACCCACCAACCACCTCGACGCCGAATCGGTGGACTGGCTGGAGC
>JAEVZY010000185.1 GCA_023392035.1 Pseudomonadota bacterium
TCGATGTGCCGCTGGTGGGCGACTTCCACTACAACGGCCACACGCTGCTGAAAGATTTCCCGGCCTGCGCCCAGGCGCTGTCCAAGTACCGCATCAATCCCGGCAATGTCGGCAAGGGCGCCAAGCGCGATACCCAGTTTGCGCAAATGATCGAAGCCGCCTGCCGTTACGACAAGCCGGTGCGCATCGGCGTGAACTGGGGCAGCCTGGACCAGGAACTGCTGGCGCGCATCATGGATGAAAATTCCGCCCGCGCCACGCCCTGGCCGGCGCAAGCGGTGATGTACGAGGCGCTGGTCACCTCCGCCATCGAAAACGCCCAGCGCGCCGAAGAACTGGGCATGGGGCGCGACCGCATCATCCTCTCCTGCAAGGTGTCCGGCGTGCAGGACCTGATCGCGGTGTATCGCGAACTGGCGCGGCGCTGCGACTATCCTCTGCACCTGGGCCTGACCGAGGCCGGCATGGGCAGCAAGGGTATCGTCGCTTCCACCGCCGCCATGGGTGTGCTGCTGCAGGAAGGCATAGGCGACACCATCCGCGTCTCGCTCACGCCCGAACCCGGCGGCGACCGTACCCGTGAAGTGGTGGTGGCCCAGGAGATTTTGCAGACCATGGGCCTGCGCAAGTTTTCGCCGATGGTGATTGCCTGCCCCGGCTGCGGACGCACCACCTCCACCGTGTTCCAGGAACTGGCGGACCGTATCCAGTCTTATCTGCGCGCGCAAATGCCGGTGTGGAAGGGCGTCTATCCGGGCGTGGAAGAAATGAACGTGGCCGTGATGGGCTGCATCGTCAACGGTCCGGGCGAGTCCAAGCACGCCAATATCGGCATCAGTCTGCCCGGCACCGGCGAATCGCCGGCGGCGCCGGTTTTCGTCGATGGCAAGAAGACGGTCACTCTGCGTGGCGAGCGCATCGCCGAAGAGTTCCAGGACATCGTGCTCAATTACGTCAAAACACGCTACGGCCAGAAGGCCTAGCCGGTTGCAACCCATGTCAGAGAACAAGAAACCCGAGAAAATCGTCGGCATCCGCGGGATGAACGACATCCTGCCGGCCGATGCGCCGCTGTGGGAGCTGTTTGAAAACACTGTCGAAACGGTGCTCAAGAGCTACGGCTTCCAGCAGATCCGCACGCCCATCGTGGAGCCGACGCCCTTGTTCGCGCGCGGCCTGGGCGCGGTCACCGACATCGTCGAAAAGGAGATGTACTCCTTCGTCGATTCCATGAACGGCGACATGCTCACCCTGCGCCCGGAATCGACCGCCGGCGTGGTGCGCGCGGTGCTGGAACACAATCTCACCTACGATGGTCCCAAGCGGCTGTGGTACGCCGGTCCGATGTTCCGCCATGAGCGTCCGCAGCGCGGCCGCTATCGGCAGTTCCACCAGATCGGCGCCGAAGCGATCGGCTTTTCCGGTCCGGATATCGATGCCGAACTGATCCTGCTGTGCCAGCGCCTGTGGGACGACCTCGGCCTGTCGGACATTCACCTGGAACTGAACTCCATCGGCGACGCCGAAGAGCGTTTGCGCCATCGCGCCGACCTGATCGCTTATTTTGAAAAGCACAGCGAACTGCTGGATGCCGACGCCAAGCGCCGCCTGCACAGCAATCCGCTGCGCATCCTGGACACCAAGAATCCCGCCATGCAGGACCTGGTGAACCAGGCGCCGCGCCTGATGGATTACCTGGGCGCCGAATCGCTGGCGCACTTTGAAGGCGTGCAGAAGATCCTGCGCTTCAACAACATTCCGTTCACCGTCAATCCGCGCCTGGTGCGCGGCATGGACTATTACAACCGCACCGTCTTCGAATGGGTCACCGACCAGCTCGGCGCCCAGGGCACGATCTGCGGCGGCGGGCGCTACGACCCGCTGGTGGAAATGTTCGGCGGCAAGCCGACGCCCTCGGCCGGCTTTGCAATCGGCGTTGAGCGCGTGCTGGAATTGATGAAAGCCGCCGGCGAGCAGGGCGCGCCCAACCAGTGCGATGTCTACCTGGTGCACCAGGGCGAAGAAGCGCAAATGCAAAGCTTTGTGCTGGGAGAGCGTTTGCGCGATGCCGGCCTGGATGTTGTGCTACATTGCGCATCGGCTGGCGGGGCCGCCAGTTTCAAGTCGCAGATGAAGCGGGCCGACGCCAGTGGCGCCGCCTTCGCCATCATCATCGGTGAAGACGAAGTCAAGGCCGGCACCGCCACCGTCAAGAGCCTGCGCGAGGCGCAGGGCGCGGGCCAGCAAGCCTCGGTCGCGCTCGCTTCCGTGGCCGACTACCTGGTCGACCAGATCGTGGGCGGACATGATCACGAACACGAGCACCAACACGGCGATGGCCATGCGCATGGCCACGTGCACTACAAACCCTGAGGTTGACGATGGCATTTGATCACGAAGAACAGGAACAACTGGCCTCCCTCAAATCCTGGTGGAAGCAATACGGCAACCTGCTGACCTGGGCGCTGGTGGTGGTGCTGCTGGCCTACTCCGGCTGGACCGGCTGGAATCTGTACCAGCGCAACCAGGCCGCGCAGGCCGCGGTGCTGTACAACGAGGCGCAAACCGCCGGCCAGATGCGCGACAACGCCAAGCTGCAGCGCGTCACCACCGACATGCAGGACAAATTCGGCCGCACCGCCTACGCGCAAATGGCCTCGCTGCTGGCGGCCCGCAGTGCCTGGGACGCCAATGATCCGGCCACTGCCAAGAAGCAGCTGCAATGGGTGGTCGATCACGGCCAGGACGAAGAATTCAAGGTGCTGGCGCGCATCCGCCTGGCTGGCGTTCTGGCCGATGAAAAGAAATTCGACGAAGCCATGAAGCTTCTGGCCAGCGATGTGCCGGCGCAATTCGCCAGCGCCATCGCCGATCGCCGCGGCGATGTGCTGGTGGCGCAGCAGAAGAAGGATGAAGCCCGTGCCGCGTACAAGCTGGCCCTGGAAAAGTCCGATCCTAAGAACCCGGCCAAGCAGCTCATCCAGCTCAAGCTGGATGCCTTGGGCGGAACAGAAAACAGCGCGGGCTGATCGCAGTCCGACCATAACAAGAAGAAGGGGAAGCGATGCAGGGCAAGGCCTATGGTTCCAGGCGGCTGGGCAAGGGATGGGGTGTGGCGGCAGTCGCAACGCTGGTGCTGACGCTGACGGGATGCTCCTCACTCAATCCATTTGCCAGCAAGGCGCCGCCGCGCAATCCGCCGGCGCCGCTGACCCAGTTCAAGCAGACCCTGCCGGTGCGCACCTTGTGGAGCGCCAACCTGGGTTCGGTGCGCGATTCGGCCTTGCAGCCGGTGGTGGTGGGCAAGACGGTTTACGCAGCCAGCGCCGATGGCAAGCTGGCACGCTTTGATCTCGCTTCCGGCAACCAGGTCTGGCAGGTGGAAACCAAGGCCCGCCTGACCGCGGGCGTGGGGAGCGATGGCGTCACGGTCGCCGTCGGCGGACGCGACGGCAGCCTCCTGGCCTATGACGATAGCGGCAAGCTGCGCTGGAAAGTGCAATTGCCCAGCGAGATTTTGTCGGCGCCGGCAGTCGGCGAGGGCCTGGTGATCGTGCGCAGCCTGGACAATCGCATCTCCGCCTATGAAGTCGGCAACGGCAACCGCCGCTGGACCCTGCAACGCACGGCGCCGCCGCTGACCCTGCGCACGGCGCCGGGCATGGTGATCGGTACTGATGCGGTGTATGTCGGTTTGCCGGGCGGCCGCCTGCTGGCCATGGCTTTGACCAATGGCGGTCCGCGCTGGGAAGCCGCGGTCGGTGAGCCGCGCGGCGCCACCGAACTGGAACGGATTGCCGATGTGTCCGGCACGCCGATGCTGCTGGGCCGCGAAATCTGCGCCGTCGCCTATCAGGGCCGGGTCGCCTGCTTCGATGCGGTGGCGGGCCAGGTGCGCTGGGTGCGTCCGTTCTCGTCCGCAGTGGGGCTGGGCATGGACGAGCGCTTCGTGTTCGGCGTGAGCGACAAGAGCGTGGTGAATGCCTGGACCCGCGACAGCGGCAACAGCGTGTGGCGCAACAACAAGCTCGAGAATCGCGACTTGTCGACCCCGGTGTCGGTCGGCCGCGCGGTGGCGGTCGGCGACCGCGAAGGCTATGTGCATTTCCTGTCGCGTGAAGATGGCAGCCTGATGGCGCGCCAGGCCACTGACGGTTCGCCCATTGCCGCCATGACGCTGGCGGGCGACAACCTGCTGGTGCAAACCCAGGGCGGACGCCTGCTGTTGTTGGGAACGCAGAATCCTTGAGGCGGTCTGCTTCCTGTGGCGGCTGTAGAGCCGCACGGGAAGCCTGAACCTGCAGCAGACGTTTGAGCGCGGCTCCTGCCGCCCAAGCGCCGATTTTTTCGTATCAGAATCTCAGGGTGGCTTGGCTGACGCCAAGCCGCCTTTACACTTTTTCAGTTTATGAAGCCGGTCATCGCATTAGTAGGTCGACCCAATGTCGGCAAATCCACGCTGTTCACCCGGCTGACGCGCTCGCGCGACGCCCTGGTTGCGGACTTGCCCGGTCTGACGCGCGACCGCCACTATGGCGAGGGCAGGGTGGGCGAGCGGCCCTTCCTGGTGATCGATACCGGCGGTTTCGAGCCGGTGGCCAAGGAAGGCATCCTGCATGAAATGGCCAAGCAGACCAAGCAGGCCGTGGCCGAAGCCGATGTGGTGCTGTTCATCGTCGACGGCCGCCAGGGGCTGACCCCGCATGACAAGACCATCACCGATTTCCTGCGCAAATCGGGCCGCCAGGTCATGCTGGTGGTGAACAAGTCCGAGGGCATGAAATACACCTCCGTGGCGGCCGATTTCTATGAGCTGGGACTGGGCGACCCCTATGTCATTTCCGCCGCCCATGGCGACGGCGTGGCCGAACTGGTCGACGTGGCGCTGGACGAAGCCCTGCAGTCGCACGCCGGACTGGAGGAAGCCGAAACGGCTCCCGCCCATGGCGTACGCATTGCCATCGTCGGCCGCCCCAATGTGGGCAAGTCGACCTTGGTCAATGCCCTCCTGGGCGAGGAAAGGGTGATTGCCTTCGACATGCCGGGCACCACCCGCGATTCGATTGAAATTCCCTTCGAGCGCGAAGGACGGCATTACTCGCTGATCGATACTGCCGGCATTCGCCGTCGCGGCAAGGTGTTCGAAGCGATCGAAAAATTCTCGGTGGTCAAAACCCTGCAGTCGGTTTCCGAAGCCAATGTGGTGATCCTCCTGCTGGATGCGCAGCAGGACATTTCCGAGCAGGACGCGCACATTGCCGGCTTCATCCTGGAAAGCGGACGCGCGCTGGTGGTGGGCGTGAACAAGTGGGATGGACTCACGCACGATCGGCGCGAAGAGATCAAGCGCGAAATCGAGCGCAAGCTTTCCTTCCTGTTCTTTGCCAAATTCCACTTCATCTCGGCCAGGAACGGCAGCGGCATCGCGCCCATGCTGAAGTCGGTCGACAGCGCCTACAAGGCGGCGATGACCAAGATTCCTACGCCGAAATTGACGCGCGCTCTGATCGAAGCGGTGGAACACCAGCAGCCGCGACGCAAGGGGTCGATTCGTCCCAAGATGCGCTACGCCCACCAGGGCGGCCAGAATCCGCCGATCATTGTTATCCATGGCAATGCACTGGAAGCGATCGACGCCAATTACAAGCGTTACCTGGAAAAGCACTTCCGCGATACCTTCCAGATGACCGGCACGCCGCTGCGCATTGAATTCAAATCAGGAAAGAATCCTTTCGTCAAAGACGAACAATAGAGGTCTTGCGTTTTATTGGCCGCTTTCTTTGGCGTTAACAGGAAAAATCGTTTACATTCATTTGGCACCGCGCCCGTTCATCACAAGAACGATCTTGAAATTCGGGCGTTCGTCTTCACCTCCTTGATCACAACTACAAAGTGGAGCTCATATGAGCAATAAAGGGCAATTGTTACAAGACCCGTTCCTGAACGCCTTGCGCAAGGAGCATGTACCGGTCTCTATCTATCTGGTCAACGGCATCAAGCTGCAAGGGCATATCGAAAGCTTCGACCAGTACGTCGTCTTGCTGCGCAACACTGTGACGCAGATGGTCTACAAGCACGCCATCTCGACCGTGGTGCCGGCACGCGCCGTGAATCTCAACCTCGATTCGGACGCTGAATAAACCGTCCCCGGAAATTTGACCAATCGCAATTCGATGCGCGCTGCCTTGGTCGGAGTCGACTTCGGCAAGGGCGATTTTGCGGCCAGTCTTGAAGAGCTGGCCCTGTTGTCGCGCACGGCAGGCGCCGAGCCGGTCACCACCGTGACCGGCCGCCGCGCCAGCCCGGACGCGGCACTGTTTGTCGGCTCCGGCAAGGCTGAAGAAATCGCCCAGGCGGTGGCCGACCTGCAGCTGGAAATCGTGATCTTCGATCACGCGCTTTCCCCGGCCCAGCAGCGCAATCTGGAACGTCATCTGAAGGTGCGGGTGGTCGATCGCACCAGCCTGATCCTGGATATCTTCGCCCAGCGCGCCCAAAGCCATGAAGGCAAGGTGCAGGTGGAGCTGGCCCAGCTGCAGCACCTGGCCACGCGCCTGGTGCGTGGCTGGACCCACCTTGAGCGGCAAAAGGGCGGTATCGGCTTGCGCGGTCCCGGTGAAACCCAGCTCGAAACCGACCGTCGGCTGTTGGGCGAACGGGTGAAAGCCCTGCGCGGCAAGCTCGGCAAACTGCACCAGCAGCGCCTCACGCAGCGGCGCGCGCGCGGACGCAACAGCGCCTTCTCGATTTCCCTGGTGGGCTACACCAACGCCGGCAAGTCGACCCTGTTCAACAACCTGACCAAGGCCGGCGTATATGCGGCCGACCAGTTGTTTGCCACGCTGGACACCACTTCGCGCCGGGTCTACATGGGCGAGGTGGGCAATGTGGTGGTGTCCGACACGGTAGGCTTCATTCGCGACCTGCCGCACTCGCTGGTGGCGGCCTTTCGCGCCACGCTGGAAGAAACCATCCATGCCGATTTGCTTCTGCACGTGGTGGACAGCGCCAGCCCGACCCGCCTGGAACAGATCGAGCAGGTGAATGCGGTGCTCAAGGAAATCGGCGCCGACCATATCCCGCAGGTGCTGGTCTATAACAAGATAGACGCAGCGCAACTGGAACCGGGTTTGGAGCGTGATGAGTATGATAAAATCCGCCGCGTTTTTATCAGCGCCAGGACCGGTTCGGGCGTCGACTTGCTGCGGCAAGCCTTGTCCGAGTATGCAGCCAATGCGGCGCCTGGTCCTCAGGCACGCGGGGAGGCCCAGCTTGGTCACGAGGTGAGACACTGAATCGAGGTGAGGCACTGAATCGAGTCGCCGCTTGCAGCCGCAGTCCTTTCTGCCGCGCAGGCCCCTGGGACCCCCTGAACAAATCAAGCGGATCGCGATGCCCGTTTCCTTCTTCAAAAAACTCGGACTGAAATTCTCGCTGAACGATCCCCGTTGGGGACGCGGTTCCCAGGACGACGAACAGCAGAACCAAAACCAGGGCAACCGGCGCCCGCCGGAAGGCCCTCCCGACCTCGATCAACTCTGGCGCGACTTCAACCAGCGCCTGAACCGCATCCTCGGCAACCGCGGCGGCAATGGCGGCAACGGCGGTGGAGGCGGCGGCAACTACCGCTCCGATATGCGCGGCGCCGGCATTGGCGTGATCGTGGTCGCGGTGATCGTGCTCTTCCTGTGGCTGGTGTCCGGCTTCTTCATCGTGCAGGAAGGCCAGACCGGCGTGGTCATGACCTTCGGCCGCTACAGCCACATGACGCCGGCCGGTTTCAACTGGCGTTGGCCCTATCCCATCCAGTCGCACGAAATCGTCAACGTTTCGCAGGTGCGCACCGTCGAGGTGGGCTATCGCGGCAGCGTGCGCAACAAGCAGGGCAAAGAATCGCTCATGCTGACCGACGATGAAAACATCATCGATATCCAGTTCGCCGTGCAGTACAAGCTGAAAAACGCTTCCGACTGGG
This sequence comes from Pseudomonadota bacterium, assembly GCA_023392035.1. Classification (GTDB taxonomy): domain Bacteria; phylum Pseudomonadota; class Gammaproteobacteria; order Burkholderiales; family Burkholderiaceae_D; genus Lacisediminimonas. Next base: position 7,976 of record JAEVZY010000185.1, read on the forward strand.
TCTTCAACAACCGCGACCAGGATGAACTGATCAAGCAGGTCGCCGAAACCGCCATCCGCGAAGTGGTGGGGCGCAGCAAGATGGACTTCGTGCTGTACGAGGGCCGCGAGAAAGTCGCCTTTGACACCAGCCAGTTGATGCAGCAGATCCTGGACCGCTATCGCTCCGGGGTGCAGATCACCAATGTCACCATGCAGGCGGTGCAGCCGCCCGAGCAGGTGCAAGCCGCTTTCGATGATGCCGTGCGCGCTGGCCAGGACCGCGAGCGCCAGAAGAATGAAGGCGCGGCCTACGCCAACGACGTCATTCCCAAGGCCCGCGGCGCAGCCGCCCGTCTGCAGCAGGAAGCCGATGCCTACCGTTCGCGCGTAGTCGCCAATGCCGAGGGTGACGCTTCCCGCTTCAAGCAGGTTCTGACCGAATATCAAAAAGCGCCGGCCGTGACCCGTGACCGCATGTACCTCGAGACCATGCAGCAAATTTTTGCCAATACCACCAAGGTGATGGTGGATTCGCGCAGCAGCAGCAATTTGCTGTACCTGCCGCTGGATAAGCTGATCAAAGAAGCCAGTGCCGATGCCACCCGGCAGAATGCTGCCCCCGCCGGCGGCCATGCCCAGGGCAGCAACCCGGCGCCGGAAGCATCGGCCGCCGAAAGTGGTGCCCGTCGGGATCCGCGCAGCCGCGATCCGCGTGAAAGCCGCGAGCGGGAGGTGCGCTGATGAACCGCCTTTTCTCCTGGATCATTGCGATCCTGATCCTGCTGTCGATCGCGTTTTCGACCATGTTCATCGTCGACCAGCGGCGCTTCGCCATCGTGTTTGCGCTGGGCGAAGTCAAGCAGGTGATCTCCGATCCCGGCCTGCATTTCAAGCTGCCGCCGCCGTTCCAGAATGTGATTTTCCTCGACAAGCGCATCCTCACTTTGGAGACGCCCGAGGCTGACCGCTTCATCACCGCGGAAAAGAAAAACATCCTGGTCGACGCCTTCGTGAAGTACCGCATCAGCGACCCGCGCCTGTTCTTCATCAGCTTCGGCGGTGACGAGCGGCGCGCGCAAGACCGCATGCAGCAGATCATCAAGGCCGCGCTCAACGAGGAAATCACCAAGCGCACCGTGCGTGAAGTGATCTCGGGCGAACGCGGCAAGGTAATGGACGCCATCCGCGTGAAAGTGGCCGAGGAAGCCAAGCAGATCGGCGTGGACATCATCGACGTGCGCCTGAAACGGGTGGACTACGTCGAGCAGATCAACGCCTCGGTCTACGACCGCATGAAGGCCGAGCGGACCCGGGTTGCCAATGAGTTACGCTCGACAGGCGCGGCGGAATCAGAGAAAATCCGCGCTGATGCTGATCGTCAGCGCACTGTCATCCTGGCTGAAGCCTACCGCGATGCAGAGAAGGTGCGTGGCGAAGGCGATGCCAAGGCCACCGCGATATACAACCAGGCATTCGGCCAGAATCCGGAGTTTTTCAAGTTCTACCGCAGCCTGGAAGCCTATCGTGCCAGCTTCAAGAATCGCAGCGACATGATGGTGCTTGACCCCAACTCGGAGTTCTTCAAGTACTTCCGGGCGCCTGGCGGCGGTGCCGGATCAGGCGCAGCGGCCCCGAAAAAATAGCCGTGCCCGAAGTTTTGTTGTTTGCCATCGGCCTGGTGCTGATTCTGGAAGGGATCGGCCCCTTGGCTTTTCCGGGCCGTTGGCGGCAAGTCATTGAAACCATCATGCGGCTTAAAGACGGCCAATTGCGTTTTCTTGGCCTGACTTCCATTTTGCTCGGGCTGACAGTACTGCTGCTTGCCGAAATATTTAACTGACGCCCGCTTTGCCCATGCCCAACTGGCTGCTTCCCGAGAATATTGCCGATGTCTTGCCGTCCGAAGCGCGCAAGACTGAAGAGCTGCGCCGGGCCATCCTCGACCGCTTCCGCGCTTATGGCTATGAACTGGTCATGCCGCCGCTCTTGGAATACCTGGACTCCCTGATGCCGGTGGCCAGCCCGGACATGAACCTGCGCATGTTCAAGCTGGTGGACCAGCTTTCCGGCCGCAGCCTGGGTCTGCGCGCCGACACCACCGTGCAGGTGGCGCGCATCGACGCCCATCTGCTGAACCGTCCTTCGGTGACGCGCCTGTGCTATGCCGGTAGCGTGCTGCATACGCGGCCTTCCGGCCTGCACGCCACGCGCGAGCCGTATCAGATCGGCGCTGAAATCTACGGCCACGCCGGCCTGGAAGCCGATGCCGAAATCCAGGAGATGGCCCTGGCCACGCTGGCTTTGGCCGGCTTTGACAAGGTCAGGCTGGACCTGTGCCACGTCGGCATTTTTGGCGCCCTGGTGGCCATGGACCCGGCCGCGCAAACGCGGCGCAGCGAACTCTACACGCTCTTGCGCGGCAAGGATGTGGCAGGCTTGCGCGAAGCCACCGCGGGCCTGGCCCCCGTCGTGCGCGAGGCATTGCTGGCCCTGCCCAAGCTGTACGGCGACAGCAGCGTGCTGCAGCAAGCCCGGACCATCCTGCCGGCCGAGTCCGCCATCACCCGCGCGCTGGACGACTTGCAGGCTTTGGTCGACCTGGCGCCGGCCGGCTCGGTCACCATCGACCTGGCGGACCTGGCGGGCTACGAATACGAAAGCGGCGCGATGTTTGCCATCTACGTTCCGGGTCTGCCGAACGCGGTGGCGCGCGGCGGCCGCTACGACCACGTGGGAGAAGCCTTCGGCCGCGCCCGGCCCGCGACCGGCTTCTCCCTGGATTTGCGCGAACTGGCGCGCCTCATGCCCACCGCTGCCCCGCGCCCCGCGATTCGCGCGCCCTGGGGACGCGATGCCGCGCTGCGCGAGATGATCGCCGCACTGCGCGCTGATGGCGAGATCGTGATTCAAAGCATGCCGGGGCATGAGAACGACCAGGACGAATTCGAGTGCGACCGCGTGATCGTGCCCGAAGCTGGAAATTGGACAATCAAAAAGCTGGAACAATGATGGGCAATAGCATGGCAAGGAATGTGGTCGTGATCGGCACCCAGTGGGGTGACGAAGGCAAGGGCAAGGTCGTCGACTGGCTCACCGATCATGCGCAAGGCGTGGTGCGCTTCCAGGGCGGCCACAATGCCGGCCACACGCTGGTGATCGGCGGCCAGAAAACCGCGCTGCAACTGATCCCCTCGGGCATCATGCGCGAAGGCGTGGCCTGCTACATCGGCAATGGCGTGGTGCTGTCCGTGCCTGATCTGCTGCGCGAAATCGACAAGCTGCAAGCCGTCGGCGTGGAAGTGATGTCGCGCATGATGATTTCCGACGCCTGCCCGGTCATCCTGCCGTATCACACCGCGCTGGATACCGCGCGTGAAGTGGCGCGCGGCCCCAACAAGATCGGCACCACCGGCAAGGGCATCGGCCCGGCCTATGAAGACAAGGTGGCACGGCGCGCGATTCGCGTGGCCGACCTGATGAATGCCCAGCGCTTCGCAGAAAAACTGCTGGAGAACCTGGACTACCACAACTTCGTCCTGACCCAGTACCTGAAGGTGCAGGGCATCGATTACCAGAAGACCCTGGATGAAGCCCTGGCCTATGCCGAGCGCATCCGTCCGCTGGTGGGCGATGTCTCGAGCACGCTGTACGCCCTGAACAAGAAGGGCGGCAGCATCCTGTTCGAAGGCGCCCAGGGCAGCCTGCTGGACGTGGACCATGGCACTTATCCCTACGTCACCTCCAGCAACTGCGTGGCCGGCAATGCCGCCGCCGGTTCTGGCGTTGGCCCCGGCATGCTGCACTATGTGCTGGGTATCACCAAGGCGTACACCACGCGCGTGGGCTCGGGCCCGTTCCCGTCCGAATTGCCGACCGATGCCGGCGTCGGCAAGCATCTGGCCAGCGTGGGCCACGAATTCGGCACCGTCACCGGCCGCCCGCGCCGTTGCGGCTGGTTCGATGCGGCTCTGCTCAAGCGCTCGGTGCAGATCAACGGCGTCTCCGGCATCTGCCTGACCAAGCTGGACGTGCTGGATGGCCTGGAGACCCTGCGCATCTGCACCGGCTACACGGTGGATGGCAAGCACGTCGACATCTTCCCCAGCGGTGCCGAAGAAGCCGCGCGCTGCGTGCCGGTGTATGAAGAGATGCCCGGCTGGACCCAGACCACCGTCGGCGCCAAGACCCTGGACGCCTTGCCCGCCGCCGCGCTGGCCTATGTGAAGCGCCTGGAGCAACTGGTGGGCGTGCCGATCGACATGGTTTCCACCGGCCCCGACCGCGAAGAAACCATCGTGCTGCGCCATCCCTTCAAGTAAGCGAAGCCAAGTACCGCGATGGCTGTTTCCGACGACAAGCATCTTTGGGTGGATTGGGAACAGTACCATCGCGACATCGAGCGGCTGTGCCTGCAGGTGGCCGACTCCGGCTGGCAGTTCGACCAGGTCTTGTGCCTGGCCCGCGGTGGACTGCGTCCGGGGGATGTGTTCTCGCGCGTGTTCGAAGTGCCGCTGGCGATTCTCTCCACCAGCTCATACCGGGCCGAAGCCGGCACGGTGCAGGGCGAGATCGAAATCTCGGACCAGATCACCAGCGCCGCCGGCGAGCTGAAGGGTCGCATCCTGCTGGTGGATGACCTGGCCGACTCCGGCGTCACCTTGCGCGCCGTGTGCCAGCGCTTGCAGCGCAATTGTCCGCAAGTGACTGAAGTGAGGACCGCCGTCATCTGGTGCAAGGCCGCCTCTGCATTCAAGCCGGACTATTACGTGAGCTATCTGGAATCCAGCCCGTGGATTCACCAGCCCTTTGAGGAATACGACGCCATGACAGTCGAGGGGCTGCGCAAGAAGTTGAAGCAATAGGCCGCACAGTCGGCATACCAGGCCCGCTGAATGCGGGCTTTTTCATATCAAGAACAAGAGCAAGGGAGGCTTGAATGATGCAGTTGAAAGATCGTGTAGCGGTGGTGACCGGTGCCGGCGGTGGAATCGGCCGCGCGATTGCAATGTCACTGGCCAAGCGCGGCTGCCATCTGGCACTGGCCGACATCAACGAAGCCGGCCTGCTCGAAAGCCAGCGTCAGGCAGCGCTGCACGGCGTGCGGGTGACGATCCACACCATGGATGTGGCCGACCGCGAAGCCGTGCGAACTTTTCCCGCCTGGGTGATGCAGGAGCATGGCCGTTGCGATCTGCTGGTGAACAACGCCGGCGTCGCCGTGAGCGGTTATTTCGAGCAGGTGGAAGAGGCCGATTTCGACTGGCTGATGGAGATCAACCTGCACGGACTGATCCGCATGACGCGCGCCTTCCTGCCGCTGCTGTGCCAGAGCGAGGAAGCGCGCCTGGTGAACCTGTCCAGCCTCTACGGCCTGGTGTCGCCGCCAGGGCAGGTGGCTTACTCCACCAGCAAATTCGCGGTACGCGGGTTTTCAAACGGCTTGCGGCACGAGCTGGCCATGACCCATCCCAACGTGGGCGTGACAGTGGTGCACCCGGGCGGCGTGGCGACTTCAATTTCGGCCAGTGCGCGCGCGTCCAAGGGCATGAGCGAGGAAGAATTCACCAGGCGCAAGAAGGCCACCGAGAAGATGCTGCGCATGCCGCCTGAAGAGGCAGGTGAAATCATCGTGCGCGGGATCGAGGCCAAGCAGGCGCGCGTGATCGTGGGGTCGGATGCGAAGTTTGTGGCGTGGTTGGAGAGGGTGATGCCGGTGGGGTATTGGGGGGTGTTGGGG
>JAEVZY010000210.1 GCA_023392035.1 Pseudomonadota bacterium
GCTTGCCGCCGCGCACCTGCTCGTCGGCGGTGATCACCGCGACCGCGCCTGCATCGATGATGCGTTCCTGCAGCGACTTCGCGGAGAAGCCGCCGAAGACCACCGAATGGGTGGCGCCGATGCGCGCGCAGGCCTGCATCGCCACCACGCCTTCGACCGACATCGGCATGTAGATCACCACCCGGTCGCCGCGCTTGATGCCCAATGACTTCAAGCCATTGGCCATGCGGCAGACGTTGGCGTGCAGCTCGCGGTAGGTGATGCGGGTGGCGCGGCCGTCGTCGCTTTCAAAAATGATGGCGACCTTGTCGGCGTTGCCGTTGGCCAGATTGCGGTCCAGGCAGTTGTAGGAGACGTTCAGCTCGCCGTCTTCAAACCATTTGTAGAAGGGCGCGCCGCTTTCATTCAGGGTTTTGCTGAAAGGCTTGCGCCATTCCAGGTGCTCGCGGGCCAGCTTGGCCCAGAAGCCTTCGTAGTCCTTTTCGGCTTCGGCGCACATGGCACGGTAGGCATCCATGCCGGAAATGTTGGCTTGCCTGACAAATTCCGGGGCGGGCGGGAAGACCCGGTTCTCTTGCATGAGGGTTTCTATTTCAGCCATTTTCCTGCTCTCCTGCGGCCTGTAATCCTGCGGCCTGTAATCCGCCCGGTGCCTGTTGTCCTTCAGCAGAGCGGACGATAAACAGGCCGCCTTACTTGTTGCTTACAGAGGCTTGCACAAAGCGCAATGGTGGCGCGCCCCGGCCCGCGTTGCAAGTCTTCATTCTTATAGCGCCGGGTCCGGCCGGGCAACTTGATTTGTCTCATCAGATGCCGGCCGGGACTTGGCATCGGCCAGCCCTTGCGCTTTGGCTTGGCGCGGCTTTCCGAGCTTGCCTGTGGGATTTCCTGCTGCGTGTAAAATGCGGACTCGGAAAAACTCCCTCCCGTTCGCGGCCTTGGCGCACTGAACGACAAGCAATATCTTCCACATACACGCAGCTACAACATGACCACCATCATCAAGCAGGAAGACCTGATCGAATCGATTGCGGCAGCGCTGCAATACATCAGCTACTACCATCCCGCAGACTACATCCAGCATCTGGCGCGCGCCTATCAAACCGAGCAAAGCCCGGCGGCCAAGGACGCCATCGCCCAGATCCTGACCAACTCGAAGATGTGCGCCGAAGGCCGGCGCCCGATCTGCCAGGACACCGGCATCGTCAACGTCTTCATGAAGATCGGCATGGATGTGCGCTTCGAAGGTTTTTCCGGCTCGATCACCGATGCCGTGAATGAAGGCGTGCGCCGCGGCTATCTGCATCCGGACAATGTGCTGCGCGCCTCGGTCGTGGCCGATCCCCAGTTTGATCGCAAGAACACCAAGGACAACACGCCAGCTGTCGTGCAGATGGAACTGGTGCCCGGCAACACGGTGGATGTGCAGGTCGCGGCCAAGGGCGGCGGCTCCGAGAACAAGACCAAGTTCGTGATGTTGAATCCTTCCGACTCGCTGGTGGACTGGGTGCTGAAGACCGTGCCCTCCATGGGCGCCGGCTGGTGCCCGCCCGGCATGCTGGGCATCGGCATCGGCGGCACTGCGGAGAAAGCCATGTTGCTGGCCAAGCAGTCGCTGATGGAAGACATCGACATGTACGAGCTGCTCAAGCGCGGCCCGCAGAACAAGACCGAAGAACTGCGCATCGAGCTGTACCAGAAAGTGAATGCACTGGGCATCGGCGCCCAGGGCCTGGGTGGCCTGACCACGGTGCTGGACGTGAAGATCAACATGTACCCGACGCACGCGGCGTCCAAGCCGGTGGCCATGATTCCGAATTGCGCCGCCACCCGCCACGGCCATTTCGTGCTGGATGGCTCCGGCCCGGCCTACATGGAGCCTCCTTCGCTGTCCGATTGGCCGGACGTGCAATGGCAGCCGGACACCGAAAAATCCAAGCGCGTCAATCTCGACACCCTGACCAAGGAAGAAGTCGCCTCCTGGCAGCCGGGCCAGACCCTGCTGTTGAACGGCAAGATGCTGACCGGCCGCGATGCTGCCCACAAGCGCATCCAGGACATGCTGGCCAAGGGCGAGAAACTGCCGGTGGATTTCACCAACCGCATCATCTACTACGTCGGCCCGGTCGATCCGGTGCGCGATGAAGTGGTGGGACCGGCCGGCCCCACCACCGCCACCCGCATGGACAAGTTCACCGACATGATGCTGGAGAAAACCGGACTGATCGCCATGGTCGGCAAGGCCGAGCGCGGCCCGGTGGCGATCGACTCCATCAAGCAGCACAAGTCGGCTTACCTGATGGCGGTGGGCGGCGCGGCCTACCTGGTGTCCAAGGCAATCAAGGGCGCCAAGGTCGTGGGCTTTGCCGATCTGGGCATGGAAGCCATCTATGAATTCGATGTGAAAGACATGCCGGTGACGGTGGCGGTCGATTCCAAGGGCGTTTCGGTGCACAACACCGGGCCTGCGGAATGGTCGGAGCGCATCGCTTCCGGCAAGCTGCTCAACATTCCCGTCACCACGGCCTGAGTCGGCGCCAGATGGAAAACCTCACGCCCGCTGGTGCCCACGCGAGCGTGGGTGTTTTCGATTCCGGCATCGGCGGCTTGTCGGTGCTGCGCGAAATCCGCGCGCTGTTGCCGCATGAAGATCTGCTCTACTTCGCCGATTCCGGCCATGCGCCCTACGGCGGCAAGAGCGACGCCCAAATCGTCGAGCGCGCACAGGCGGTTGCGGCTTTTCTGCTGCAGCAAGGGGTGAAGGCGATGGTGGTGGCTTGCAATACCGCCACCGCCGCCGCGATTGACGGCATCCGAAAAAAATATCCGGCGCTGCCGGTGGTGGGAGTGGAACCTGGCTTGAAGCCGGGCGCCGCCGCCACGCGTTGCGGCAAGGTCGGCGTGCTGGCGACCAAGAGCACGATTGCCAGTTCGCGCTTTGAAGCGCTGCGCGCCCAGGTGCATGCAAGCACCGGCGTGGAATTCTTTTCGATGCCCTGCCCCGGTCTGGCCGACAAGGTCGAAGAAGGCGAGCTCGACAGCGCGTCCACCGCCGATCTGGTCAAGGGCTTTGTGCAACCGCTGTTGGCTGCTGGCGTCGACACGCTGGTACTGGGCTGCACCCACTATCCTTTTGTGTTGCCTCTGATCGAACGCGAATGCGCCGGTCGAAGCATCACTCTCATCGACACCGGCCACGCGGTGGCGCGGCAGTTGGCCAGGCTGCTCGACCAGCATGGACTGCATACCGAGTCCCAATCTGCCGGAGAGATCCAGGGTTTTACCAGCGGCTTGCCGGCGCAATTGGCAGCCAGCCTGCGGCAATTGCTGGGGCTGGATTGCCAGGTCCGCGCGGCGCTGGCCGAGCAAGCCGCGTAGCGGCAAAGAACCGGAAAGACTCCGACGGCAGTGACTCTTTTTTTACGAAGGAGTCACGATGGCCTATTCCTATACCCAGCCGGTCACCCAGGCAATGAAGGGAGGCCATACCGGTCCCGCTCCCGGCGGCAGAGTCATTTGCGTTCCAGTCCCGACGCACTCGGCGTCGAAGTCGAAACAAGTACCGGACATGCGCCTGCACCCCTCCGATCTGCGCAAGCTGCAAGATCTCGGTTTTCTGCCGCCGCCTGCGACCGGGGATGCCCGGGGAGGCCGCGTCGGCGGCTTGAACGTAAAGCGCGTCGATCAAGGCAAAACCTCGACCTGGCTGTTTTTGGGTGCCGCCGCCCAACCGACGCCTGCACAGCTTGCCCTTGCTGGCAATGGATGCATTTCACCTCCCCTTGCACATCAAATGGGCCGTCATCAGCCCCAGGCCAGCGGCGCGGCCCAACAAGCAATGAAAAAAGCCCCGGGATTGGTTTGCGTGAAACAGACTGGCCTTGTATAATTCCGGGCTTCGCCGCCTTCTGGTTGGCGAATCAACGGTGGCCGTAGCTCAGTTGGTAGAGTCCAGGATTGTGATTCCTGTCGTCGTGGGTTCGAGTCCCATCGGCCACCCCAGAGAATCAATACACTGAGCCCAGTCTTCGGACTGGGCTTTTTGTTTTTTGCGTTTGAGCATCTGCGAAGATGGCAAGACCGGCAAGTGGGGCGACTTCAGTGCAAATGCGCGGCCCGTCCGCGTTGTGTTGAACGAGCGACCGGTATGTCCCGTCTGATATTCTTGGCAGCGCTGAAAACGCCCGGGGACGGATGAGGACATGGATAAAGTTTTGAAATGTGCATTGGTAGGTTCGCGCTACTTCGGGGCCACGGTGTTCGAGGCCCTGCGCAAGGAAGAAGGCATCGTATTCACCAGCGTGGTGGCGCCGTCCGAAGATGACCGCCTGGCGCAGGCCGCGCGCGCTGCCGGCGTGCCGCTGCATGTGATGGAAAACCCGCGCTTCGTGCCGGGCGAAGCGATTGCCGAAGGTACCGACCTGATCCTCGCCGCGCACACCCACGCGCGCGTGACCGACGAAGCGCTGGCCCGTTCGCGCCTGGGTGGCGTCGGTTACCACCCTTCCCTGCTGCCGCGCCATCGCGGCATTGCCGCGGTTGAATGGACCATTCTCGAAGGCGACCCGATCGCCGGCGGCTCGGTCTATCACCTGGCAGCCGGCTGGGACGCCGGCGCCGTCGCCGCGCAGGACTGGTGCTTTGTGCTCAAGGGCGAAAATGCACGCGAGTTGTGGGAACGCGCGCTGGCGCCGATGGGCCTGAAGCTGCTGGCGCAAGTGGCGCATCACGCCCGCCTGCACAACGAAGTGCCCGCCTTCCAGCAAGACCAGCGCTTTGCCACCAAGGCGCCGATGATCCGCAAGTCGGTGGTGCTGACCGAAGAATCCGATCCGGCCGTGATCTCGCTGGTGGTGTCCATCAACGGCACCGACCGCCACGGCATCGTGCGCTCGCTGGCCGAGCGCGCGCAACGCTACAACGCCAACTGGACCGCCAGCCGCATGACGCGCGTGGCCGGCCATTTCGCCGGCATGGTCCACCTGGAAGTCCCGCGCGAAAATGCCGATGCGCTGGAAAACGCGCTGCGCGGCCTGGAATCGAGCGGACTGCAAGTCATCATCGCCCGCAGCGACAGCGCCAAGGTGTCCGACGCCGTCAAGCCCTTCGAGCTGGAACTGGTCGGCGAAGACCGGGTCGGCATCGTCAGCCGCCTGACCACTTTGCTGGCCGACCGCGGCGTGAGCATTGAACAGATCCACACCGAAATCATCGGCGGCGGCCAGGCGGGCAAGCAGACCTTCAAGGTCGGCGCGCAATTGCTGGTGCCGGCCAAGTTGTCGGTGGAAGACTTGAAGCGCGAACTGGCGCCGCTGGCCCAGGAAATGGTGGTCGATATCGCCCTCGGCGAAAAGCCCGCCGCCGCCGCCGCGTAAAGTTGAACCAAGCTGAACCAAGCTGAACCCATACGGAGCCGGCCAGCCAAGCACTGGCCAGCCACACCCCGATTCATTATTGTTGGAGCAATCGTGCCAGGCCTACTTCCCAACGTCGATCCCGACGGTCTTCTTGAATATTCCGTGGTCTATACCGACCGCGCCATCAACCACATGTCCAAGCGCTTCCAGGGCGTGATGCGCGACATCTCGCGCACCCTGAAAGACGTGTACCAGGCCAAGGCGGCGATCGTCATGCCGGGCAGCGGCACCTTCGGCATGGAAGCCGTGGCGCGCCAGTTTGCCAACGACCAGCCTTGCCTGGTGATCCGCAACGGCTGGTTCAGCTTCCGCTGGAGCCAGATCCTCGATGCCGGCAAGATCGCCTCTTCCACCACGGTGCTCAAAGCCCGCCCCGAGAGCGATGCCGCCGAGGCCGCCTTTGCCCCGCCGCCGATCGCCGAAGTGGTGGCCGCCATCGAGGCCAACAAGCCGGCCGTGGTGTTCGCGCCGCACGTGGAAACCGCCTCCGGCATCCTGCTGCCGGACGACTACATGCGCCAGGTTGCCGCCGCCGTGCACAAGGTGGGCGGCTTGTTCGTGCTGGATTGCATCGCCTCCGGTGCGATCTGGGTCGACATGAAAGCCGTCGGCGTGGACGTGCTGATCAGCGCGCCGCAAAAAGGCTGGAGCGCCTCCGCCGGTTGCGCCTTCGTGATGCTGTCGGAACGGGCGCACGAAAAACTGGGCTCGACCCAGAGCACCAGCTTCGCCGCCGATCTGCGCAAGTGGCTGCAGATCATGGAATCGTATGAGCAAGGCGCGTTTGCGTATCACACCACCATGCCCACCGACGCCATGGCCGTGCTGCGCGATGTGATGCAGGAAACCGCCGAGTTCGGTTTCGAGACCGCGCGCCAGCGGCAACAGGAACTGGGCGACAAGGTGCGCGCGCTGCTGGCCGCCAAGGGCTTCAAGAGCGTGGCCGCCAAAGGCTTCGAGGCGCCCGGCGTGGTGGTGAGCTACACCCGCGACGACGGCATCCAGTCGTCCAAGGCATTCGCCGAGAAAGGCTTGCAGACCGCCGCCGGCGTGCCGCTGCAATGCGACGAGCGGGCTGATTTCAAAACCTTCCGCATCGGTTTGTTCGGCTTGGACAAGCTGCGCAATGTGGACCGCACGGTAGAGAACCTGGCCGTCGCCCTGGAAGGCATGCGCTGACGCGCAAACTGGATGCGGCCTGCGCTGACTGACAGCGCGGGCCGCTCCGGCTTCACCTGCCTCAACTCATTCCATTCCCAGCTGTTTGCGCGTATAGCGATTGTTCTGCCTGAGTTCGCTCTGGACCCGCGCTTCGTTGAGCATCCGGTCGCGCTGCTCGAATTCCGCCAGGCGATACAGCTTGTCGCGGGTGGATTGATGACGATCGACGCCAATTCCGGCGCGTTCGCCGCCAGCTCCGGCGCGCTCGCCGCCAGCCCCGGCCGGCCCCGGACGCGAGACCTCATTCAATTCGTTCACCACGCCTTTGACGCCGGATGCCATCTTTTGCTTGCCATTCGACTCGGACAGGCAGGACGGGCCGGCCGATACCACCAGCATATCCTGGTAGATCTTGACCTCGCATTGGGAATGGGCATGCGCGCACAAGAGCATGAGCACGCTGAAAAGGCTGGCACGCGCCGTCATTTCCGATTCTCCCTGTAGTGTGCAAGGAGTCGGGTGCCTGAAGCACGACGGCTGCAACCCCGCTACCGTAAAAATCCTTCCGAAGAAGCACTTTCCTCAGGCCGGTGGCTTTGCGTCCCAGCCTTTCGACTGGTTTGCCCTTGCTGTTTGTAAACTTCCTGTCAGTTTAACACGCCGGTTAATTTCTTTACGGCAACCATTACCGAAGTTCGCACAAGTAACACTTCCAATAGCATTCTTTTACGTTGTGGACCCACAACGCGATCCTGCATGCCGAATTGCCGCCCGGGCCCGAAGCTCCTAGAGTTGAGTTTCTGACAAAGCTTTTCCAAGCCAACATGGGCGCAAGAAAACATCGCCGATTGAGCGGATTCACCATCGTCGAGTTGATGGTCACGCTGGCCATCATCGGCATCCTGGCCTCGCTGGCCATTCCGCGCTATTCCGACTACCTGCGGCGGGCCAGTCTGCCGGAAGCGTTTTCCCGTCTGGGCGACTTGCGCATCAAGCTCGAGCAGTTCTATCAAAGCAATCGCAGCTACGGCACCGGCGCCTGCGGCAACGACGGCAGCAGCAACACCATCGACTTCGCCGCCAATGCCAACAAATTCGCCATCACCTGCCAACTCACCGGCACCAGCGCTGTCGATCAGGCCTATCTGCTGACCGCCACCGGCAGCGGCCTGGTCGCCGGCCATGTCTATACGCTGGACAGCAGCAACAACAAGCGCACCCTGAGCTTCAAGGGCAAGACTTCGACTGCGGCCTGCTGGCTGGTCAAGGGCGACGAGTGCTGACGCCGAAGCGTCATGCAAGCTGGCCGGGCTTCACCCTGATCGAGGCCCTGGTCGCGCTGGCCATCCTGGCGAGCTTGATGAGCCTGGGCGCGCCCAGCCTGGCCAGCTTCGTGCGCAACCAGCAAATCCGCGGCAGCCTGCAAGACTTGCAGTCGGGCCTGACGCTGGCGCGCACGGAAGCCATGCGGCGCAACGCTCGCGTCAGCTTGTGGCTGGTGGACCAGATCAGCGCCAGCTGCGCCTTGAGCGCGAACGGCGCGGCCTGGGTGGTCAGCCGGGACAACCCGGCCGGCGCCTGCAATGCCGCTGCCTCCAGCCGCCAGGCGCCGCGCCTGGTGCAAAGCCGCGGCCGCGGCGAAAACGGAAGCGGCGTGCTGGTCACGGCCGTCGATGCCGGGGGCGCGCCGGCCAACTGCGTCAGCTTCAATGGCTTTGGCATGCCCGAGGCCACTTGCGGCGCCGGCAATCCGGTCGCGCGCATCGATCTTGCCCAATCCGGCGCGCGCACCCTGCGCCTGCTGATCGGCGCCGGCGGCGCGCTGCAAGTGTGCGATCCGTCCATCACCGACACCAGCAACGCGGCGGCCTGCCCCTGAGGGAAAGAGAGCGCCATGTCCTGCCAGCCTTCTCCCACGTGCCACGTTTCGCAGCAAGGCATCGTCCTGATCGAAACCCTGATTGCGATCCTGCTGTTTTGCTTCGGCTTGCTGGCCTTGATCGGTTTGCAGGCGAGCTTGACCAAGGATGTCACCCAGGCCGGCACCCGCAGCCAAGCCTCGGTCCTGGCCAATGAGTTGATCGGCCAGGCCTGGGTCGATCGCGGCAACCTGGCCAGCTATGCCATGCAGGCCGGCGCCTGCACCAGCAACTACCCGCCCTGCCAGAACTGGCGCGGCAAGCTGCTGCAGACCCTGCCGACCGGCAGCGCCACGGTGGCAGTCAATGGCCAGCAGCTCGATATCACGCTCAACTGGCAATTGCCGGGCGAAGCGGCCGGGCAATATCAGATCTCCGCCGTGGTTTCCAACTGATCGTGACCAGCCTACGCAAGCCGAACTTTCCGCGCATGGCCGGCATTTCGCTGCCCGAAATCCTGGTCGGGCTGACCATCGGCCTGATCACGCTGTTGGCGGTGATGCAGGTGATTGCTTTGGCGCGCGCCAATCAGCGGGTGACCGGTTCCGCGTCCGACACCCTGGTCAATGCCGCGCTTGGCCTGTACAGCATCGAGCGCGACGCCAGGAACGCAGGCTTCGGCCTGGCCAGCATGCGCGCCTCGCTCGGCTGTGAAGTCAGGGGGCGCTTCGGCGCGACGGCCAGCAGCTTCATCCTGGCCCCGGTGCAGATACTCGACGGGACCAACGGCGCGCCGGACAGCCTGCAATTCATGTCCAGCGCCAGAAGCGGCATTACGCTGCCGACCCGCATCGCCATCGACAGCGCGCCGGCCGATCCGGCTTTCCTGGTCGATTCCGACCTCGGCGTGCAAAGCGGCGACATGATGATCGCCGTACCGCACACCCTGAGCCCGGCCACGCCACCCACCACCTGGTGCTCGCTGTTCCAGGTGGTGGGCAGCAGCAGCGGTCCCAATCAAGTGCCCAGGATGAGCGGCGCCGACGGCTGGAATCCCGATCCGGCCAATACGGTGTTTCCGGCCGGCGGCTATGAGGCCGGCGACTACCTGATCAATCTCGGCAGCTTTGCCCGCAATACCTGGAGCATCAATCGCGGCATGCTGAGGCTGACCCAGTTCGTTGCCGCCGGCAACGCCAGCACCAGCGCCGACCTGTACAACAACGTGGTCCAGCTGCAGGCGGTCTATGGCAAGGACACCACGCTGCCGCCGGATGGCGTGGTGGATGTCTGGAATGCCGCCGCGCCCGCCACCGGCGCCGACTGGCAGCAAGTGCTCGCGATTCGCCTGGCATTGGTGGCCAGAAGCGGCGCGCGCGAAGCCGCCAAGGTCACGCTGGACGGGGCGCAAGCCGCGTCCACTTGCGCCAGCGCCCATCCGCATCCGGCGGCCGTGTGCTGGCGTCCCGATCCGGCCGGGTCGGGCGTGAAGATCGACGTCAATCCCGGCAACGTCCTGCCCGACTGGCAGCACTACCGCTACCGGGTGTTCGAATCCACCGTCGCCTTGCGCAACACGATATGGCAGCAATGAGCCCAGCAACGCGGCGCTCGCGCCCGCAGGCCGGCATTTCGCTGGTGGTCACGCTGGTGGCGCTGGTGCTGCTGTCGCTGGCGGCGCTGGCGCTGATGCGCAACGTCGACACCACCAACCTGGTGGCCGGCAATCTCGCCTTCAAGCAGGCCACCAGCGCTGCGGCCGACTTGGGCACCGAAACGGCAATCGCCTGGCTGCAGGCCAACAATACCGGCACCGCCCTGTACGACGACAGCAGCGGCAACGGCTATTACGCCAGCAGCCTGTCCAACCTGGATGTCAGCGGCAAGAGCAGCAATACCCTGCGCGCGGTGGCCGACTGGAATGGCGACAACTGCGCCTGGGCCAGCGGCGGCTACGCCAGTTGCCTGCGCACCTCGGCGGCCATCGCCGCCAGCGGCAGCAGCACGCGCTACCTGATCACGCGCCTGTGCAAGACCACGGGCGATCCCAATGCCGCCGGCAATGGTTGCGCCCATCCGCTTGCCGGCGGCGCCGGCTTGTCGTCCAAGCGCGGCGAATTGAAGTATGGCGAGGACAAGCGCTTTGCCACCCAGACCGGCCCCTGGTTCCGCATCGTGGTGCGCGCCGACGGGCCACGCAATACGGTCAGCTATACGG
>JAEVZY010000331.1 GCA_023392035.1 Pseudomonadota bacterium
CATCCTCAAGCTGCCGCCGCACAGCCGCAGCCTGGGCCAGCCGGTGGCGGCACGCCCCTATGGTCAGCCCTCGCAGTATGAAACCCAGTTGCTCAAGCGGGAATCGCCTGGCCTCACGCGGGTGTCCGCCGCATCGGTGGCTTTCACGCCGCTGCAAGGCTTGTTCGGCATCATTACCCCCAGCGGCCTGCATTTCGAGCGCCACCACCAGGGCTGGCACGACATCGATCCGTCGCAGCACCGCCTGATGATCAATGGCCTGGTGAAGACCGCCAACGTGTACACCATGGACGACCTGATGCGCCTGCCTTCGGTGTCGCGCATCCACTTCATCGAGTGCGGCGCCCACACCGCCATGGAATGGGGCAATGCCGCGGTGCCGACCGTGCAGTACTCGCATGGCATGCTGGCTTGCAGCGAATTCACCGGCGTTCCTCTTTCGGTGCTGCTGGACGATTGCGGCTTCGACCGCAAGGCCGGCAAGTTCGTGCTGGCCGAAGGGGCCGACGGTTCTTCCATGACGCGCACCATTTCCATGGAACGCGCGCTGGACGACGTGCTGGTGGCCTGGGGCATGAATGGCGAAATGCTGCGTCCCGAGAACGGCTATCCGCTGCGCCTGGTGGTGCCGGGCGTGCAGGGCGTGTCCTGGGTCAAGTGGCTGCGCCGCATCGAAGTGGGCGACAAGCCCTGGAATACCAAGGATGAAACCATCCACTACGTCGACCTCATGCCCGATGGCACGCATCGCCAATACACTTCGATCCAGGAGTGCAAGTCGGTGATCACCACGCCGTCCGGCGGCCAGCGGCTGGTGGGGCAGGGCTTCTACAACATCACCGGCCTGGCCTGGTCCGGACGCGGAAAGATCAAGCGGGTCGATGTCTCGGTGGATGGCGGACGCAACTGGCGCAGCGCGCGCCTGGAGACGCCGGTGCTGACCAAGGCCCTGACCCGCTTCAATATCGACTGGACCTGGGACGGCAAGCCGGCCCTGCTGCAATCGCGCGCCATAGACGAAACCGGCTATGTGCAGCCGACCCTGCGCCAGTTGCGCGCAGTGCGCGGCACGCGCTCCATCTATCACAACAACATGATCCAGACCTGGCAGGTGGCGGCGGATGGGGAGGTGTCCAATGTCCAGCTCGCATAAGCCTGTCATGCGTGGTGTGATGCGCACGCTGTTTGCCGCGGCCATCGGGTTCACGGTCTTCACTTCGGCCCAGGCTTTCGAAGGCATCGGCCGGCCGGCCAAACCGAAGGAAGTGGCGGCCTGGGACATCGACGTGCGGCCCGATTTCAAGGGCTTGCCCAAAGGCGCCGGCACGGTGCGGCGCGGCCAGGAAGTGTGGGATGGCCGCTGCGCCTCCTGCCATGGCACCTTTGGCGAATCGAATGAAGTCTTCACGCCCATCGTCGGCGGCACCACGGCCGAGGACATCAAGACCGGCCGGGTGGCGGCCCTGACCAACGGCCGCCAGCCGCAGCGCACCACCATGATGAAGGTGGCCACGGTTTCCACGCTCTGGGATTACATCAACCGCGCCATGCCGTGGAACGATCCGAAATCGCTGTCGGTGACCGATGTCTACGCGGTGACGGCCTACATCCTCAACATGGCCGAAGTGGTGCCTGACGACTTCGAGCTGTCGGACGCCAACATCGCCGCCGTGCAGGCCAGGCTGCCCAACCGCAATGGCTTGACCACCAAGCACGGCATGTGGGACGTGAAGGGCAAGCCGGACGTGAAGAACGTCGCCTGCATGAAGGACTGCCAGGCGTCCAGCGAAATCGCTTCGCGCCTGCCGGACAGTTCGCGTGGCGCGCACGGCAACCTGGCCGAGCAGCAGCGCCTGTTCGGACCGGTGCGCGGCGTGGCGCTGTCGGGAGCGACGGTGGCGGCCAACAAGCCGAAAGCCGTGACGACCGACCTGAAGGCCAATGAGGCCGGGATGAAGCTGGCGCAGGACAAATCCTGCACCGCCTGCCATGCGCCCAAGCAAAAACTGGTCGGCCCCTCGTTTGCCGAAATTGCAAGCCGTTACCAAGGCGACAAAGAGGCACAGGCAAAGTTGATGGCCAAGGTGAAGAGCGGCGGCGCCGGCAACTGGGGCCAGGTTCCAATGCCGCCGCAACCGGATTTGTCGGAGGCCGAGTTGAAAAGCCTGACCGGCTGGATCCTGGCCACGCCGCAGTAATACCCCTAGCCAGCGGAAAAACGTTAGACTCACCCCCTGTGCGCCGGACAGAACAGGGGTAACAAAACAGGCTGCCGGCAGCCAACCACCACAGGAGAGATCCATGAATCAAAGCCGTCGCGATGCCTTGCGCATTGCCTCCGTGCTCGGCCTTGCGGTCGCCGCCGGAATCATCAAGCCCGGCGAAGCATTTGCCGCCGAGTGGAATGCCAACGCCTTCAATGCCAAGACCCTGCCGGATGCCGAAAAAGCCCTGGGTGCAGCCGGCCCGGCCGACAGCAAGGACGTCGTGCTGACCGGTCCCGATATCGCCGAGAACGGCGCGGTGGTGCCGGTCGCCCTGGCCAGCAAGCTGCCCAAGACCGAATACATGGCGATCCTGGTCGAGAAGAACCCGAATCCGCTGGCCGCCAGCTTCAATGTGGTGGAAGGCACCGAGCCGGCCGTGACCACCCGCATCAAGATGGGCACCACCTCCAACGTCATCGCGCTGGTCAAGGCCGATGGCAAGTGGTACACGGCCAGCAAGGAGATCAAGGTCACGCTGGGCGGTTGCGGCGGCTGATGCCGCGCACGCCACAAGCCGCGGCCTCAAGCCACTCCCCCACACAGAACAGATCAGAGGAAACCATGGGCGACCCAATGCGCATCCGCGCCACCAACAATGGCGACACCACCGAGGTGAAAATCCTCATGAAGCACGATATGGAAACCGGCCAGCGCAAGGACGCGTCCGGCCAGATCATCCCGGCGCACCACATCACCACCATCACCGCCACCTGCAACGGCAAGACCGTGCTGGATGCCTCCTTCGGACCGGCGGTGTCGAAAGATCCCTTTCTGTCCTTCAAGTTCAAGGGCGGCAACAAGGGCGACAAGGTCAAGGTCACCTGGAAAGACAACAAGGGTGATTCGCGCACCGACGAAGCCACCATCGTTTGATCAGCAGGCGTCTGAAGAACGCTCTCTAGGAGACATCATGAAAGGTATCGGAATGCAGGTGCGCGCCGGCCTCGCCCTGGCCCTGACGCTGGCTGCCGGCAGCGCGCTGGCGCAAAGCACCGCGGACGAGATTGCCCGCTATCGCCAGTTGCTGGCCGAAGGCAATCCCGCCGAACTGTGGGAAATGCGCGGCGAAGAGCTGTGGAAGAAAAAAACCGGCCCGAAAAACGTATCGCTGGAACAGTGCGACCTGGGCAAGGGCCCGGGCGTGGTGAAAGGCGCTTATGCCGAATTGCCGCGCTACTTCAAGGACGCCGACAAGGTGATGGACCTGGAACAGCGGCTGATGTACTGCCGCATGAACCAGCAGGGGCTGACCAGGCAGCAGGCCACGGCCGTGCACTTCGGCTCGACCGGCAAGCAGTCGGATATCGAGGCCCTGGTGGCCTACATCACTTCGCAATCGCGCGGCGTGAAGATGAATGTCAGCACCGAGCATCCGAAGGAAAAGCATGCGTACGAACTGGGCCGCACCCTGTTCTACTACCGTGCCGGCGCCTATGACTTTGCCTGCGCCACCTGCCATGCAGCCGACGGCAAGCGCATCCGCCTGCAGGATCTGCCCAACATCACCGACAAGAAGGGCGCGCAACTGGCCTACACCACCTGGCCGGCCTATCGCGTTTCGCAAGGCGAGGTGCGCACCATGCAGCATCGCCTGTATGACTGCTATCGCCAGCAGCGCTTCCCCGAAGTGGAATATGCGTCCGACACCATCACGGCGCTGACCATGTTCCTGGCCAAGAATGCGCAAGGCGGCGTGTATGACGCGCCGGCCCTGAAACGATAAGGAGACGGCGATGAAAAAGAACATGATCCTGATCGCCTCCGGCATCGCGCTGGTGGCAGGCTGCGCATCGATGGGCGCTTCCAGCAACAAGAGCGCCGCCACCGATCCGGCGCTGGAGAAAGAGGTGACGGAGATGATCCGCGCCGACTTCAAGTCCAAGGGCCCGGCCACCATCGAGCGCGTGGTCAACCGCGACGAGGCGCAGAAGCTGTGCAGCGAATACACCGGCGAAGTGCCGAAAGCCGTGGCGGAGAAGATCGAAAAAGCCCAGCAGGCCAACATCAAGTACCCGGCCGATGGCAAATACCTGGGCGACTGGAAGGCCGGCGAGAAGATTGCCCAGCTCGGACGCGGCATGCAGTTCACCGACAAGGCGGATGCAGCCAACGGCGGCAACTGCTACGCCTGCCACCAGTTGACGAAGCAGGAAATCTCCTTCGGCAACATCGGTCCTTCGCTGTACAACTACGGCAAGCTGCGCGGCAACAGCGAAGCCGTGGTCAAGTACACCTGGGGCAAGATCTGGAATGCAGAGGCTTACAACGCCTGCTCCAACATGCCGCGTTTCGGGCATAACGGCATCCTGACCGAAGCCCAGGTGCGTGACGTGATGGCGCTCTTGCTGGATCCGAAATCGCCGGTGAACCAGTGAACCGTCGCGAGTTTTTGCAGGCGCTGGCCATCGCATCGGCCGGCGGCCTGGCGCTGGACGCACCGGCCGCGCTGGCCCAGCAATCGGCCGATGCTTTCTACGATGTGCCCGGCTTCGGCAATGTGCACCTGATGCACTTCACCGATTGCCATGCGCAGTTGATGCCGCTGTATTTCCGCGAGCCGAGCGTCAATCTTGGCGTCGGCGCCGCCACCGGCCACCCGCCGCACCTGGTGGGCGAACAGCTGCTGAAGGCGGCCGGCATCGCGCCCGGCACGCGCGAAGCGCACGCCTTCACCTACCTCGACTTCGAACAGGCGGCGCGCACCTACGGCCAGATGGGCGGCTTTGCCCACCTGGCGACCCTGATCAAGCGCGTGCGGGCCAGCCGTCCCAAGGCCTTGCTGCTGGATGGCGGCGACACCTGGCAGGGCTCGGGCACGGCGCTCTGGACCCAGGGCCAGGACATGGTCGACTGCGCCCTGCAGCTGGGCGTGGACGCCATGACGCCGCACTGGGAAATGACCTTGGGCGACAAGCGCGTGCTGGAGATCGTCAATGGCCCGTTCAAGGGCCGTGTCGATTTCATCGCGCAAAACGTCAAGACCACCGACTTCGGCGATCCGGTGTTCCCGGGTTATGTGATGAAGGAGATGAATGGCGTGCCGTTCGCCATCATCGGCCAGGCCTTCCCGTACACGCCGATCGCCAATCCGCGCTACCTGGTGCCCGAATGGAGTTTCGGCATCCAGGAAGAAAGCATGCAAAAGACGGTCGACGAGGCGCGCGCCAAGGGCGCCAAGGCGGTCGTGCTGCTCTCGCATAACGGCATGGACGTCGACCTGAAGCTGGCTTCGCGCGTGCGCGGCATCGACATCATCCTCGGCGGCCATACCCATGACGCGGTGCCCAAGCCGGTGGTGGTGTCCAATGGCGGCGGCAAGACCCTGGTGACCAATGCCGGCAGCAATGGCAAGTTCCTGGCGGTGGTGGATTTGGATGTGAAGGGCGGCAAAGTCGCGGACATCCGCTATCGCCTGCTGCCGGTGTTCTCCAGGCTGCTGCCGGCCGACGCCCAGATGCAGGCCACCATCGAGCGCGTGCGCAAACCCTTCCTGCCCAAGCTGAACGAGCAACTGGCCACCACCCAGGGCCTGCTCTACCGGCGCGGCAATTTCAACGGCAGCTTCGACCAGTTGATCGTCGACGCGCTGATGGAAGTGAAGGGCGCCGAGATCGCCTTCTCGCCCGGCTTCCGCTGGGGAACGACGCTCCTGCCCAACACGCCGATCCTGATGGAGCACCTGATGGACCAGACCGCGATCACCTATCCGGCC
>JAEVZY010000091.1 GCA_023392035.1 Pseudomonadota bacterium
GCGTAGTGCAACTCGCGCCGGTCAAGCGATTGACTGCGGGTGCGCTCGTCGTTGCGCCAGGCAAACAGCTGGGGGGCGTCATCGAGCGTGGCGGACCGCAAGGACATGACCGGGCCCAGCAGGTGGCGCGCCACGCGCCGGGCGCCCTCGCCATCGCAGATTTGCATGGCCGCCCTGGACATTGCCAGTCGCAGCCAGCGGTTGTGGCAGAGAAGCGCAAGCGCCGCTTCGATCTCGAGGTCCGTTACGGTTTCGGCCCTTCCCAGATAGAGGTGGACGCCGGCTTCGGCCAGGGCCGCGCCGATCTCTTCCTGGTTGTCGGCCTGGCTGATGGCAATGGTGGGCAGGCCGCTGGTGCAGCGCTCCCAGCTGGAGACGCCAGGCGATCCCACGGCAAGATCGGCACGCCGCATCAGCCCTGCAATGTCGGAGCTAGCCACATGCAGTTGCGCGCGCGGCAGTTGCCCCACCAGTTGCCTGAGTTCTTGAAGATGCGCAAAGAGGCCGCCGACCACCACGTCCATCTCCGCCTTCAGATCTTGCAGGGCGAGAATGCGCAGTACGCGCAAGCTCAGGGCTTGCGGATCGGCACCGCCGAACATCAGCAAAAGGCGCGGCGGATGATTGCTGCTTTGGGATGGCGCCTGGCTCTCGCGCCGGAATTCAGGGCGCAGCAGGGCGTGTCGCGGCCCAAGCAGTTGCCGGCACGTGGACGGCAGCTTGCCCGCGTAGCGGGTTTCCATGCGTGGGACGAAATTCTGGTCGAGCAGCAGATCGCAATCGTGCGGGCGGTTCGCCAGATCGTCGATCACCATGAGTGAATCGGCGACGGGGCGCATGGCCGTTTGCCAACGCGCGTCCAGCGAGTAGTGATCCACCACCAGCCACCGCGCCCGAGCGTGGTCTTGCAGGGCAGCACGGCAGCAGGCAGCGTCCTGCTGCTGTTGTTCCGGCTCCAGCGTGGGCGCTTCGCCGGCCAGGGCAAGGAGTGTGTGACCGCCGGCCTCGACCAGGGAAGCGAGATTGCCGAGCAGCTTGTCGCGCATGAGGAAGGCGCAGGACGCGCCCTGCTCCTGCAGCACCCCGGCCAGCGCCAGGCAGCGCATCAGATGCCCGGTGCCGATTGCGGGCGACGCGTCCACGCGAAACAGGATGTCGAAACGTCGATTCATGGTCCTGGCTTCCTGCATGCCTTCAGGCCGGACGTCCGCCCGTGCTGGCCCCGATCTCGAGGGCCGGATCCAGCTCATGGAGCCGCACTGGCCTGGAACCTGAAAGATGCGATTGCACCATTGCGAAAGCGATGCGCTGCGCGTTCAGGATGTCGTTCTTCACCACTGCATTGGCTTGCCTGCTGCCGGCATCTCCCTGCAGGCAGTCGACCAGCATGCTGACGGGCGCCAGGGTGCCTCCCGGCAGTGCACTGTCTTCAATGTCGAGTGCGCTTGCGACGGGGTAGGCGCCATCGGTGCAGCCGTACAGCTCCAGGTGGGCGCCGTCGGCGCGAACCGCGATTTCGGCTTCCTCGCAGGAGAGTATGAAATCCGCACCGTGCGCCTGGGTGATATGAGCTGCCAGGCCTCCCTCGAAATAAACGGAGGCGGCGATGACCATTGGGTCGTTTTCCACTCGCGTGCCGCGGGCTGCATTGTCCAGTGTGCCCAGCCGGGCCTGCACTTCACTCACGGGGCGGCCGCCGGCGGCGAACAGAAGAAGGTCGATGGCATGGGGATGCGTCCAGTACAGCGGCGCCGATCCAAAGTTGACCCGGACTTCCCGCAGAGCGCCGTAACGACCGGATTGGGCAAGCGAAAAAGCCTGTCGGTAGACGCTGAAGAAGCGCCGTATCGCGCCCCAGGTGACGAACAGTTCTTCGCGCTGGAAAAGCGCGGACAGGCTTTCGAGCTCTTTCACGCTGTTGCACAGCGGCTTTTCAGTGTGAATCGCCGAGACTCCGGCGTCGACAGCAAACTGAATCAATCCTGCCCGGCCCGGCGTACGCGTGGCAATGCCGAGCAGGCTGGGCCGCACTTCTTCGATCAGGCGCTCTGGCACGGTATAGCAACGCTCGATCGCATAGTGATCGGCTGCCTTGTGCAGGTTGGCCGGGTCGACATCGCACAGGGCGGCCAGATGCAGGCGCGGATGGCTCCTGATGGCTTCGGCATGGCTCAGCGGCAGCCAGCAGGCCGGCGCATGGCGGCGGACGGATTCGCTGGTGAAGGCGCCCATGCGGCCGCAGCCGATGACGGCGGAAGTCAGGCCTTGTTCCATTTCAGAAGACAGGTGATGGCGGATGAGCGGCGCGACAGGATGGCGGTGTACGCCTCCTGTATGTCTTGGCCCCGGAAGACTTCGGTGATGAGCGGGGTGGGATCCAGCCGCCCGGCCATGATCTGGCTGGCCAGATATTCCAGGTTGGCC
This sequence comes from Pseudomonadota bacterium, assembly GCA_023392035.1. GTDB lineage: Bacteria > Pseudomonadota > Gammaproteobacteria > Burkholderiales > Burkholderiaceae_D > Lacisediminimonas. The sequence continues at coordinate 2,425 of JAEVZY010000091.1, forward strand.
CGCTCATTGAAGCGATTGAAGCCGCGATTGTCCGGCAGCTCCGGCGACAGACCCACTGCTTCAATGCGCAACTGCTTCATGTAGAAGTACTGGCTGTCCAGCGGATTGAGCCTGGGGTTGTCTTCCCCGCGGCCGGGAAAGCCGAGCACGGCAATGCTTGCACGCTGGCCCGCGTAACGCAGCGCAGTGTTCCAGTCTTCCCAGCTGTTGGTGGTGACCACCACCACATCAGCCAGACCGGAGCCCAGCGCATCGGCAAGCTGCGGCAATTGCGCACGAGAGAATGCGGCTTGCGCGCCGAACTGCCTGGCGATCTCGGCCGGCCGGGTTTGGTCGGACAAGGCAAAGATGCGGGCGCCGGCAAGTGCGGCAGTGGCGACGGTGGTCAAGCCCAATGCACCCAGGCCCACAACCAGAACGCGGCTGCCGGCGCGGATATCGCTGCGCAGGACTGCGTTGTAGCCCAAGTGGAAAAGATAGGTGCAAGCGATGTGATCGGCATTGGCTCCGACCGGCAGCTTGAGCAAAACCTCCTGTTCATCCAGAACAAAGGCACTGCGGTGCGAGCTGAAAGACAAAATGCGGTCGCCCGGCTGGAAATCTTTGACTTCCGGCCCTACGGCCATCACCTGCGCCACATTGCAATAGCCCTGCAAGCGCGGATACACCACGCTGGGACGCAGCGGCGGCAAGCCCCTGAACGCGGCCAGTTCCGTGCCGGGTGAGATTGCGGTGACGAGGGTGGAGCAGAGCAACTGGCGTGCTTGCAGTTGGGCCGGCAAGGCCTCCTGGCGGATTTCCAGCGCGCCGGGTGCGTTCAGCCAGACCACCTGCGCTGTAGTGGGCGGGTTCATCGGCCCAGCGCCCGTGCCAGGGCTTCCGCGCGTTGCCAGTCATCCGGCGTGTCGATATCCACCACGCGCCAGCTGTCAATCACCAGTCCGGCGCCGGAGGCATGAATGCGCGGCACATTGAGCCAGGCATCCCTGCTTCCCCAGTAGAACTGGCCGGCGTCGTGATACGCCGGCTCCAGATCCTGGGTACGCGTGAGCTCATGCTCGGGATGAAAGGGGGAAGTGCGACCGCTGGCGTCGCGCTTCAAGGCGCGCTGAATGGCAGAGGGAAATGGCGTGACGGGAAAGCTGTACGAGGCTCCCGAGCTTTGCAGCAATTCGAGTGCGGCCTTGAGGTCGGCGGTCGCGATGAAGGGCACGCCAGGATAGATGCAACACGCCTTCTCGATCTGCCAACCTGACTCTTTGCATCGGGCTAGAGCGTGGGCGATGACGGGCACGGTCGGGGTATGGTCATCCGACAGTTCCGGAGGCCGCACGAAGGGCGTTTCGGCGCCGCGGGAACGCGCCACTTGCGCAATTTCGTCATCGTCCGTACTGACGATCACATGCTCGAAGAGGCCGCTGGCCAGTGCCGCTTCGATGGCATAGGCAATCATCGGCTTGCCGGCGAAAGGTTTGATGTTCTTGCGCGGTATGCGCTTGCTGCCGCCGCGCGCGGGAATGATTGCGACATTCATGCGGTAATCACCTCGGCCAGCATTTCAACGGTACGGTCCTGCGCTTCCTGGCTCAAGCCGGGGTAGAGCGGGATGCTGAGCGCTTCCCTGAAATAGCACTCGGCGGTAGGGCAATAGCCTCGTTCGAATCCCAGCTTGCGGTAATAGGGCTGAAGGTAGACCGGTATGTAGTGCAGATTGACCATGATGCCCCGTGCATGCAGCTCGCGCATTGCTTCGCGCTGCGTCCTGCCGGTGGCAGACAAATGCAGCCGAACGACATACAGGTGGTAACTCGAATATGCATCCGGCGATTGCCAGGGCGTGGTCAACGGCAGATCACGAAGCAGGGCGTCATAACGTCGCGCCAACGTATGGCGGGCCGATACGAACTCATCCAGCCGGCGCATCTGGGACAAACCCAGCGCCGCATGGATGTCGGTCATGCGGTAATTGAAGCCGAGCTCAATCTGCTGATAGTTCCAGATTTCGTTCTCGGGGCGCGGTTCCATCTCCGTCGCGGCGCCGGTAATGCCGTGGCTGCGCAGGCGGCGCAGGGCGCCGGCCAGTTGCTCATCATTGGTCAAGGCCATGCCGCCTTCACCGGAGGTGATGATTTTTACCGGATGGAAGCTGAAGACAGTGATGTCGCTGTACCGGCCCCAACCCACCGGCTCGTTGCGATAGCGCGCACCCACAGCGTGCGAGGCGTCTTCAATGATGCGAAAGCCATACTCGCGGCCAAGTTCATGAATGGCCGCCATGTCGCACGATTGCCCGGTCATGTGCACCGGAATGACCACCTTGGGCAGTTTGCCGGCCTTCTTCGCGGCAGCCAGCTTTTCTCGCAGGCGCTCCACGCTCATGTTGTAGGTGGCCGCATCGATATCCACGAAGTCGACGCTGGCGCCGCAGTAAATGGCACTGTTGGCGGTGGCGACGAAGGTGATCGGCGTGGTCCACACCAGATCGCCCGCGCCCACGCCCAGCGCCAGGCAGGCGATGTGCAAGGCGCTGGTGGCGCTATTGACGGCCACTGCATGGCGCGCGCCGCAATAAGCCGCCACGGCTTGCTCGAATTGGCCCACCAGCGGTCCTTGTGTCAGGAACTCGGCGCCCAGCACCCGGACGACGGCGTCGATATCATGCTGGTCGATGTCCTGTCGGCCATAAGGGATCGGTGTTGTTGTCATGGTTTCCAAGATTTTTTCTGGTCCCTGCAAGCGCGGGGCCAAGCTGCTCTAGTTGGATGTCATCTTGTTTCGATCTCTTCGTAGGACCCGGTCCATGCCAGTCGTCCATTCTTGAGTTCGTATATCTGGTCGCAGCTTCTCAGCGTGGAGAGCCGGTGCGCGATGATCAGTATGGTCAGTTGATGGTCCAGCGCTTCGATCGCCTCCATCACCGCGCGTTCCGTCTCGCTGTCCAGCGCACTTGTTGCTTCGTCGAAGATGATGACGTCGGCTTTTTTATACAGCGCGCGCGCAATGCCGATGCGCTGGCGTTGGCCGCCCGACAAGCGTACGCCGCGTTCTCCCACCATGGTGGCGTATTGTTCGGGCAAGGATTCGATCGTGCTGGCAATCTGCGCCTGACGCGCCGCCAGACGCACCCGTTCACGGTCGATCTGCTGGCGTGGCACGCCGAAGGCGATGTTTTCTTCGATGCTGGCGTCGGTAAGAAAGACCGATTGCGGCACATGGGCCAGGCGCGATTGCCAGGCCCGGCGGCTGTCTTCGTTGACCGCCTGTCCATCGATGCGCAAGTCGCCAAGCGACGGCGGCAACAGGCCCATGATGATATCCAGCAGTGTGCTCTTGCCGCTGCCGGTCGGGCCTATAAAACCGACCCGGGCGCCACGCGCAATGTTCAGATCGACATCCTGCAACACCCAGGGCGCATCAGGGGCGTAGCGAAAAGACATGCGGTCCACGTGAATCGCACGCGAAAAAGGGATGGGCGCAGGAGGCGGGCTGCCCGCCCAAGGCGGAAGCGGCTGCTCCAGCAGCGCCAGCGCATCTTCAAGGGAAGCTTCGCTGGATTTGATTCCGGCCCAGGAGGCGTAAGCCTGCTGCATGATGGGCAGCAGGCGCTGCGCGCCCAGTGCCAGCGCGCCCAACACCGGGATGGCCTTCAGCACTCCGCCCGGCTCCATGGCCATGAAATAGGCAAGTCCTGCAATCAGCAGCATGGCCAGTGCTTCCACCGCGAAGCGCGGGCTGCCGCCCAGAAAACCGCTGTTGCCCTGTGCTGTTCTGGCACGCAGATCCGCCTGCCGATAGATGCTGCAGTAAAAGGCCTGACTGCCGTCCAGCAGCACATCGCGGATGCCGCCCAGACCTTCCTGCAGCGACTTGATCACAAGGTTGGTTTCCCGGGCCACGCGTTCGCTGTTTTCCTGCAGTGACTTGCGGGTCAGGCGGATGACGCTGGCATAGATGACGCCAAAGCCGGCCATGGAAACCAGCGCCACCTTGGCATCCACCAGCAGCAGGGCGGCGAGGATGGAAAGAAGTATGGCCACCGAGCTCAACAGATTCAGGACCATCTGCAGCACATAGATCGTGACACTGGTCTTGGTGGATATCGCGTTGATCACTTCGCTGCTGTTGCGCGAGATGTGCAATGAGTAGGGCTGGTAGAGCGTGCGTCGATACATGTCGATCGACAAATCCGCGCCGACCATGACTGACAACCGGGTGGTAATCCACAGCAGCAACAGTCGCAAGCCGCCGTTGAGCAATGCGGCGGCGCCGAAGGCGAGCGTAAGGGGCAGCAGCAATTCATGCGCCGTGCCGATGTTGAGCAGACGAACCAGCGGCTGCGTGGCGGGATGCTGGAATACCCGCTCGGGCGAGGTCAGAACGCCAAGGAAGGGAATCACCGCCCCCAGGCTGATGACTTCGGCAAACGACGCCAGCACCATCAAGCCGAGGACGCCGATGAACTGAACGCGTCGGCGCGGGCTGATGCGAAGCCATAGTCGCCGAAGGAGCGAGCGCAGCTGCTGCGTCTGAACGGAGTGGTGCATACCGGGTTGGAGGCAATTTGCCCACGCTACCGCCCTGCCGTGACACGTTCAGCAAGCGCGCAGGAGGGAGGCCGGGCAAAGGGTGCTGCCCCGAAAGGTCGCTACTTTAGCACGACGGGTATAGCGAGAATACGGACAAAGCGACAACTATGGCCGGGGCTGCCGGGCGCTGGAATCCCTTGATCACGACGTGCCGGCGGCTCGTGCACCGTGCAGATTGGTCCGCCGGGAAAGCAGATAGTCCGCGCCGGCAATGAGAACGCCATTCAGGATGAGCGATCCAAACAGCAGAAACGACTGGGAAGGAACATAGCCGAAGCTGGAAAAACGAAACGCCACGACTTGTGCAAACAGCGAGCACAGCACGAGATTGCGTCCGCACCATCGATAACAAGCCATTTCCATGAGGCCAGCCAGCACCGCCACCGCCAGCGAAACGGTGAATACAAAGGGGATCGAGCCGGTATAAAAAAGGAAAGCAATCAGGCCCGGCAGCGACACGTAGTGAAAACGCTCGCCCAGCTTCATGTCCTTGTAAGGCGAGGAGATGAATCTGCTGTCGAAGAGGCTGAGCGCCTTGTCGTCGTACTTTTCGCGCCAGGCCTGACGCCATAAGTCCCAGCCGAGATCCTTTGCAGCGGAAACCGCCATCAGGCTCTCCATGCCCACCCAGCGGTCTATGAAGAGTGTCTTGGACATGTAGGCGGCATTGTCGGCTGCCATTTCCACCCTTTGTGAGGACGCCACTTCTTCGAGCCGCGCCTGCGAGCGAAGAAAGTTGACGGAAAAAACAGAGGCGACGAAGACGAAGCCGAAACTTGCGATTACGACCAGGACCTTCATCTTTCCGACGCGCACGGAGTCGCTGCGCAATTGCCTGAAGCCGCCCAGTACCAGAGCAGAGCCATTGAGTATCATTCCGCGGCTCAGAAGCGACACGTTGCACATGAAGTTCTCAAGCAAGGGAAGGAAGATGGCGGTGGTGCTAAGCGCGCCCGAGCGCATGATCTCAAAGCGGATGATCAATGCGGAGCCGGACGCCAGGCCAAACTGGAGCAGCCATTTGTAGACGCCGTTCAGTCCCAGAGGGAGGATGGTCTGCGCAATCATTCCCCGCTGGTATATGCCCAGCCAGGCATTGCTGACAGTGATCAGAACCAGCAGGGCAAGGAAAGCAGCGAGCAGGAGTTGTCGATGCGCGCAGTAGAAAAGGAACAAGCCCGAGTTTGAACAATCGGGCGTGTGCCCCGGGTAGGAGAGGATCCGTTGCCGCAGAAAGCTGCCGATCATCAGCGCCGCAAAAGCGGCCGAGGCTACCGTCAGCGCAAGGTCGAACGCGCCGCCAGAGCCATCGAAGGCACCCACTGACTCGGAGAATCGGCCGCCGAAGAAAGCGATGCGCACCGCTGCCTTGAGGAAGAACCCGAGCCAGAAAAAAATGCCGATGAAGCTGTCGAAGAAGCTGGCGCCGCGCCGGAATCCGGTCAACAGCAGTGCATTGGACAACAAGGCGAACGCCGTGAATACCAGAACGTTGCCCGCATACCGCGAGCCTGCAAGCACCGAAAGCCAGGCTACCGGCAAAAGGAAGGCAAGGATCCCGGCAACGAGCAGCGGACGCGTGGAGCGCCCCAGGAGACTGTTATTGGGCATGCAGGGAATATGGCTTGTATTGACGCAAGCGCGATATTAGCAAGCCCAGAAGAAACATTGTGATGAGCCCCGGATACGGCTGACGCATACCCACCTTCAGCATGTTTTCCACTCCGATCAGATAGCAACATGCCAGGGCGTTCCCTGCCAACACCGGATCCTTGAGCAGCATTGCGCGGCGTTGCCAGAGCATGTGGCCCGTCGCTGCCAGCAAGACGATCAGCGGGACGATGGACAGGACTCCGAAGTTGTACACCGCGTCAAGCCAATAATTGTGTGCACTTGGCAGGAGTTGCCGGTCGGGAGGGGATGCGTGGCCAAGCAGGAACTCCTCAAGCGAGGACACCACCCCCGTCCCGTACTGGGTCCAGTAGTAGAGTCTTGAATGACCGGTGCTCTGACCGTCCAGCTTGCCGAATTTGTCGGACCAGTCCATGGTGTCCAGAGGAATGTTCAAATTCCTGACCCATTCCAGCGTCGGACCGTAGCGCCAAATGAGGGCATAGGCAAATCCCAGCGTGGCGGCCAGCGCGGCGGTGCCCAGCACCGTCATTCTCTGCGCCGGGTCGCGCGCATACCAGAGCACGAAGCAAGCCATTCCCGTTGCCGCAGCCAGCAATGCGCCTATCGAGACCGAGCTGATCAGATGCACCGATACGATGGCCCACAGGGCAACGACCGCTGCTGGCCGGATTTTCTGCCACAAGGCCATGGCGCACATCAGTCCCAGTGCGGCGACGATCATGGGGAAGTACTGCAGATGCTGATAAATGCTGAAGACGAACGCATCAGGGTGAGCAACGAAGAAGCCACCGGACCAGGTGGTCAGCATTTGAGCCGGCAAGACAATCAGCAACACCGTGATGGCCGCCCGTTCAAACAGAGGCTTGGCCGATGCGGCTCCGTACATTTCGCCCAGCACCATCCCGAACAAGGGGAGGAGGAACTGGGCGAGCAGTACCAGTTTGGCGCTTTCCTGCTCCGGGTTGCCGGCTGAAACCAGCAGGGAGGTGAGCACAAACAAAGCTGCTGTGAAGAAGAGCGTGGTCAGGGTTCTTAGCGCAGCCGAGTAATTCCCCAGCAAGGCAATACCGCCAAAGACCGCGAGCGCGGACAGTGGCACTGGCACGCGGAAGACGTTTGCTCTTGTGTCGAACACCATGGCGGGGTCATGAAAAATGCCGTGGCTCAGCTGGAAGAAAAATGGCCAAACCATGAGCGAGCCTGTGAGGAGGAGCACCCCCTGGACCGCCCGCTGCTTGGGAACGACACCATTGCCGGCGCCCCAATAGAACGTCAAGTTCAGGGCAGCGCTCAACAGGTAAAGGAATCCGAGGGCAGGCTTGCCTAGCAGCGCGTTGACGAAGGGGACGGAAGTGGCAATCAGAATATTGGCCAACAGGTCCGGCCCATAAACCTGGCCGCCTTTCATGCCCTGTATAAGCTTGGTACGCAGCACCAAGGCAACCGACATCAGCGCACCGCCAGCCAGCGAGGCAGCCGTGGCCATCCAGAACTGGGGCCCGTGAAAACGGGTGAAGAATTCTGGTTGAAGTTTTACCAGCAAGGACAGCGCCCCACCCAGGGATATCAGCGCGGCCGGAAAGAGCAGCAGTCGCTTGGGCCATTTCCGGTTTTGATAGTGCCGGGCCAGCGTGGGTGCCAGCGCACTTCCGAACAAGGTGGGCAGCAGGCCTCCCACTGCGAATGCGGTGAACAACTCGCCCGCCAGAGAACGTCCCGCTAGCAGGGCGATCGAAATGCGGAAGATGTAAGTGCTGGTACCTATCGCAACCGTCGAGCCGAAATGGGGCAGAAGGGCTCGGAAACCAATTCCTCTTCCTTTGAGGCTGAGTTTCCTGCTCATTGCCGCCAGAGGAGCAAACGCCCAAGGTAAAAGGCAGACAGCCAGAGGCAGATCAAACGCAAGCAGTGAAATGGAAAGGAAGGCTAGAGAAGCAGCTTCCGCGGCAAGGTATTTGCGAGCGACTGAGGCTTCGACGTCCCTTTCCTGTACCGCGAGGCCGATTTCTCCCAGCCATTCGGCCAGCCGGCGCAGGATCAGCACGCCGGTCAGCAAGCCAGCCGCTCCGCCAATATTGACCGCCAGCATCCAGGTGGCTGCCGCCAGCGGCGCCATCAATAACAGCCGCGCGCGAAGCAGATCGGCAGCGGCTCTGCCGGAGGCATCAGCCAGTACGAAGTTGCGCGCGTTAGCCGAGAACGCGTAGAACAAGGCCAGGGTTGCCGCCTGTACCAGTCCAATGTCGGCGGCTGTTTCGCTGGCTCCCGCCAAACCGAACATCAGCAAGAGGCCGGTCATGGCATACGAATTGAAGAGTGCCGCCAGCGGGAACACGAGAAGGGAGCCGGTTCTTGCTGGCTGGAGCTCGGCACCAAGGTTCGGAGGAGCGTTCAAGTTGACGAGACTCCTCGGGAGGTCGGAATCCGCCACTTGAGAGGCACGTAGCGATGGGCCAGCCAGATCAGCAGGCAGTTGAGGACGAGCGCGCCAAACAGCAGGTAAGACTGGGCCGGGACATAGCCGAAACTTGCGTAGCGAAAGGCAATCACTTGAGCAAGCAGTGAACACAGGACCCAGTCTTTGCCGCAATACCGATAACAGGCGATCTCCATTACCGCCGCCAGCAGTGCTGCGGCCAGCATGCCGAAGAACACGAAGGGAAGTGAGCCGCTGTAGAAAAGGAAAGCGACCATGCCCGGCAGGGACACGTAATGGACGTTCGGCTTGTGGGCGAAATCCTTGTACTGGGATTCGATGAAGTGGGTGTCATAGAGGCTTAGAACCGACTCGTCGTATTTCTCACGCCAGGCGGCACGCCATAGATCCCAACCAAGGTCGGGCGCGGATGTGACTGCCAACACCCCTTCCATTCCTACCCACCGATCAATGAACAGCGGCATGGCCATGCTCTTGGCGACCTGCAAAACTGGCATGCCGAGGTCTCCGATGGCCGCTTCACGGGCAGCGGCTCTGGGATAGTTCACGGCGAAGACGGATACCGCAAATAGCACAACGAACGCGGAGCAGACGATGGCAAGGTGGAGGATTCTTGGCCGCCACCGAAGCGACGCCAGCAGACGCCAGACTCCCGCAGCCAAGCCTCCAAGGTTGAGAATCATGCCGCGGCTGAGCAGAGACAGGTTGCAGAGAAGGCTTTCGAGGATCGGAAGGCCGATGGCCACCGGGGTCAATTTCCCCTTCGCGCGTTCGATCTCAAATCGGATGACGATTGCCGATATTGTCGCAAAGCCGAATTGAAGCAGCCACTTGTAGATTCCGTTCAGGCCGAGCGGAAGAACGGTCCGCGTTGTCATGCCACGCTGATAGATGCCCAACCAGGCGTTGCTGGCCGCCACCAGCACAATCAAGCCAACGAAGCCCGCCAAGAGAGCTGTCCTGTAATCCAGATAGAAGCGGTAGAGAGCAGAGCTTGAAACCGCCGCGGCGGACTTGGGATAGCGAAATACGCGACCGCGCAGGAAGCTTGCGCTCAGCACGGCAAGAAAGGCGATCGAAACTACGGTAAGGGCTTTGTCGTAAGCGGCGTCGGAGCCGTCGAAAACGCCGATCGGCTCTACGAAATGGCCGTTGAAAAACGCGATGCGAATCGACAGTTTGAGGTAAAACCCCAACCAGAAAAAGATGCCAATGAAGGTATCAAAAAACAGTGCGCCCGAACGAAGGCCATTGAGCAGCAGAGCGTTGGCCAATAGCGAAAAGCCCGCAAAGACAAGGACCTTGCCGGGATAGTGCTGAGCCGCGAGAAAGGACAGGAGACCGACCGCCACGATGAACCCGATGAGGGCCGATCTGGCAAAGGCGGATGGTGTGTGGGTCAGGAAGGGCAACTGAATCAGATCGTCCGCGATGGTGATCGTCGCTCTGCGTCATGCGAGCGACCCAAGCCGTTGAATCCACGGCCGGGTTGATTATAGGTAGCGCGACTCTTGCCACAAGCTAAGATACGATTGATTTCAGTCAAACAATGCGCACATCGCACGAAGTTAGGGTTTGACGTTGCCACGGCTGACCGCTTCCCTCCACTTTTTCGATTCGCTTTTGATAAGAGACTCAAATTCGGAAGGGTTGCCACCAATTACCTCGTTCGCCTGCTCCTGTACCGCCTGCTTGAATTGCGGCTGTGCCAGAACCTTGTTCAAGGCGGTGTTGATGGTGTTCACAATCTCGGCCGGTAAGCCTTTGGGCCCTATCACCCCTTGCCAATTGGTCACCACCACTTTGGGAAAACCCTGCTCCGCAAAAGTGGGGATTTCAGGTAGAAGATTGGCCCGCTTCTGGCTGGTGATGCCCAAGGGTCTAACCTTCCCCCCTCGAATATTCGGCAAGGCCGAATACATCTGCTCAAACATCATGTCCACATTGCCACCCAGCAGATCGGTGATGGCGGCCGAGCCACCCTTGTACGGCACATGAATCAGGTCGATATTGGCGGCCTGCTTGAGGAGCTCCGCCGACAGGTGATGGCTGCCGCCGATTCCGCCGGAGGCGTAGGTCAGCGTTCCTGGCTTGGCGCGTGCCGCTTCAACGATGTCCTTCACACTTTTGAACCGGGAGTTGGCCGGCACCACTAGGACCAGCGGCCCCGAATCGGTGGCGATGATGGGCGTGATGTCTTCGATCGGATCGAAGGGCAGTTTCCCGAACAGTGCCTTGTTCACTGCCAGCGGCGCAAAGCTGCCCATGCCCAGCGTGTAGCCGTCCGGCACCGCCTTGGCCACCGCATCGGTGCCGATATTGCCGCCGGCGCCCGGCTTGTTTTCCACGATGATGGGCTGGCCCAGCATCGGACCGAGATACTGCGCAATCTGCCGCGCCCGTAGGTCGGCGTTGCCACCGGGTCCGTAAGCCACGATCAGCTTGATCGGTTTCGTGGGCCAGTCACGTGCCAGCGACGGCAACGCAAGCACTCCCGCCGCCAGACCCAGGATCGTCTGCCGACGACGCAAGTCGACATTACGCATCATCATGCACCGTGTTTTCCAGTCGTCCGATTCCCTCAATCTCCACCCCCACCACATCCCCATCCTGCAGCGGTCGCGGCGGTTGCATCGCATAGCCCACGCCCGACGGCGTGCCGGTGGCGATCACGTCGCCCGGCAGCAAAGTCAGTCCGGCCGAGAGCTGGTTGATCACGGTCGGCACGTCGAAGATCATATCGGAGGTATTGCTGTCCTGGCGCAGTTCGCCGTTGACCCACAGGCGGATGGAGAGCGCATTGGGCTCGGTCAGCACCGACTTGTGGGCCACCCACGGGCCCATCGGGCAGCTGCGGTCCAGGCTTTTGCCCTTGAACCATTGGCCATGGCGGCGCTGCAGATCGCGCGCGGTGACGTCATTGACGATGGTGTAGCCAAACACGGCATCGATGGCTTTTTCCGGCGGGATGTCGCTGCCGCCATCGCCCATCACAATGGCCAGCTCGGCTTCATAGTCGAGCATCCTGGTCAGGCCGCGGTAGGAGGGGATGGTGGCTTCATGCCCGATCACCGTGGTGGTGGCCTTGGTGAAGAACTCGATGTCCGCCGGGAAGGTGTTCGGGTCAAGTCCCTTGGCGATATTGCCCTCGATGATGTGAGCCCGGTAATTGCGGCCCACGCAAAACACATTGCGCACCGGATGCGGCACCGGCGCCAGGAAGCGTACTTCTTCCACCGGCGTAGCGGCCGGACGGCTGTGAAGGAGTTCACGGGCGATTGCCATGCCGGCCTCTCCCATGCGGGCCAGCGCCGCCACGTCAGTCGGCGCGGACTCGGTCCCGGTCGGCCAGGCATCGGTGAGATTGACCACGGCGGTGCAATCGCTGTCGGCGGCGCAGCCCAGTTTGGCAACGCCATTGTGCTCGAAGACGCAGAAGTACATGGGGCAAGAGATCCGGGTGGATGGAGCCGCCAGTATAGGTCAGCCGCCGCGCGCCGGGTGCGCCTTCGTCATGACATGCCGCCGGCACCGGATGGGCCGCCACGGAAAGCGGATACCATCACGGCTTTCGTTCACTGCGGATCGGTTCATGAGCAAGGGCTTGGGCCTGGGCATAGGCGCGTTCCTGCTGTTCGGCGTCATCTACTACTACAGCAGCCTGCTGAAGCCGCTTTCCGGCGAAGACATCTTCGCCTGGCGCATGTTGCTGACGGTGCCCTTCATGACCTTGTTCCTGCTGCTGGCGCGGGAATGGCATCACGTGCTGGCCACTGCCAGGCGCATGCTGGTCCAGCCGACGCTGATCCTGGTGCTGCTGCTGTCCTCGGCGCTGCTCGGCGTGCAGGTGTGGCTCTTCATGTGGGCGCCGCTGCATGGCCGGGCGCTCGATGTGTCGCTCGGCTATTTCATTTTGCCGCTGTCGCTGGCGCTGGTCGGACGGCTGGTTTACCGCGAGCGGCTGTCGAGCCTGCAGCGCGCTGCCGTCGCCTGCGCGGCGCTGGGCGTGGGTCATGAGCTGTGGCGCGCCGGCGGATTTTCCTGGCCTGCCTTGGTGGTCTTCCTGGGGTATCCGCTGTATTTCATGCTGCGCCGGCGTTTTCGCCTGGAGCACCTGGGCGGGCTGTGGTTCGACATGGTCTTGCTGCTGCCGGCCGCGATCTGGTTTGCCGCCCACGGAACGCTCAACTGGACATTGCTGGCGGCCGAACCGCGCTTCATCTGGATGGTGCCGCTGCTGGGCCTCTTGAGTGCGGCGGCGCTGGCGGCCTACATCATGGCCAGCCGCCTGTTGAAGTTCGCGCTGTTCGGCTTGCTCGGCTATATCGAGCCGGTGCTGTTGATGCTGGTGGCGCTCCTGCTGGGCGAGAGCATCGCCGCCTCGGCCTGGCTGACTTGGGGCCCGGTGTGGTTGGCGTTGATGTTGCTGGTGGCCGAAGGCGTACTTGTCTTGTCGACGGCGCAGAGGGAAATGATCGCCGATTAGGAGCCTGCGCGGCAGACGAAGCGAAGCCTTGCAGCCGCGACTTTACTGCCGCAGCTTCCCGGGCATGACTCCCGGGCGCTACATGACCCCGTCCAGCACCCTGCGGCTGGCGGCATCGAGCGCCCCCAACTCGCGAATCAGGTATTGCACGCCGTGCACATCGCTCACCAACAGCGCCCCTCCGCCGCTGCGGCGAATGCTTTCCTCGCCCTTGAGCGCAAGTTCGGCGTCGCCGCGATCGGTTTCCACCTGCCACATCCTTTGCCCGCCCAGCTTCGACGCCTGCCGGATGCGCCGGATCTCGGGCAGGAATTCATGGCTGTTCAAGGCTTCTTCCACCAGGGCGCGCAAGGCCGCGGGCAGGTCGGAAAGCCGGGCAATCCACGCCAGTTCATGGCCGTCGGCGCCCATCAGTGCAATCCCTTCATCGGGCGCCGCAATCGGAAAGGCGCGCACCGGCACCACGCCCTCATGCGAGCGGCCGCTGCGGCGCTCGGTCATCACCAGCCGGCCGCGTGCATTGCGGGCCAAGTCGAAGTCGCTCAAGCCGAAATCGTTCATGCCACTTTCTCCACGTCCGCTGCGCCCTTGCCGTGGGCAAGGCGTTCGGCTTCGGCCTGCCTCTCCTGCGCCAGGTGCAGGCGGTAATAGGCGCCGCGGCGCGCCATGAGCACTTCATGCGATCCCACTTCGACCACTTCGCCGCGGTCCAGCACCACCAGCCGGTTGGCTTTGCGCAGCGTGGATAGCCGGTGCGCCACCGCAATGGTGGTGCGGCCGCGTACCAGATTGTCCAGCGCCTTCTGGATCTCATGCTCGGTGGCGGTATCGACCGAGGAAGTGGCTTCGTCCAGGATCAGGATGCGCGGGTTGATCAACAAGGCGCGCGCAATCGAGATGCGCTGGCGCTCGCCGCCGGACAAGGTCTGGCCGCGCTCGCCCACCAGCGAGTCGTAGCCCTGCGGCAGGCGCAGGATGAATTCATGGGCATGTGCGGCGCGGGCGGCGGCGATGATTTCCTCGCGCGTGGCATCGGCCTTGCCGTAGGCGATGTTCTCGGCAATGGTGCCGAAGAACAGGAAAGGCTCCTGCAGCACCAGGCCGATATTGCGCCGGTAGTCTGCAATCGAATAGGCGCGGATGTCATTGCCATCCACCATGATGGCGCCGCCGGAGACGTCATAGAAGCGGCAGATCAGGTTGACCAGCGTGCTCTTGCCGGAACCGCTGTGTCCCACCAGGCCGATCATCTCACCGGGTGCAATCGACAAATCCACCCCGCGCAGCACTTCCGCATTGCCGTAGCGGAAGCGCACATCGCGCAACTCGACCCGGCCGCGCAGCTGTGCAAGCGCAATCGGCTGCGCCGGTTCCGGTACATTGGAAACGTGGTCGAGGATGTCGAAGATGCGCTTGGCGGCAGTGGCCGCTTTTTGCGTCACCGATACGATGCGGCTCATGGAATCGAGCCGGTTGTAGAAGCGCCCGATGTAAGCCAGGAAGGCCGTCAGCACGCCCACGCTGATATGCCCGCGTGCCACCTGCCAGATGCCCACGGCCCACACCACCAGCAGGCCAACTTCGGTCAGGAAGGTCACCGTCGGCGTGAACAGCGACCACACCTTGTTGACGCGATCGTTGACCACCAGGTTCACCCGGTTGGCTTCGCGAAAGCGCGCCGCTTCGCGTTTTTCCTGGGCGAAGGCTTTCACCACGCGGATGCCGGGAATGGTGTCGGCCAGCACATTGGTCACTTCCGACCAGATGCGGCTGGCCTTGTCGAAGCCATGCCGCAGGCGGTCGCGCACGGCGTGGATCATCCAGGCAATCAGCGGCAGCGGCAGCAGGGTCACCAGCGCCAGCCAGGGATCGATGGAAAACAGCACCAGGGCGGTCATGCCCAGCATGATCACGTCTGTTGCGAAATCCAGCAGGTGCAGGGAAAGAAAAACGCAGATGCGGTCCGATTCGGAACCGATGCGCGCCATCAAGTCGCCGGTACGCTTGCCGCCGAAATACTCCAGCGACAAGCCCAGCATGTGCTCGAAGGTGGCAGTGCGCAGGTCGGCGCCGATGCGCTCGGAGATCAGCGCCAGGATCCAGGTGCGGGCCCAGCCCAGCACCCAGGCCAGCGCCGCGGCCGCCAGCAGACCGCCCAGGTAAAGCCGCACCAGGTCCATGTCGATCGGCTTGCCGTTCTGCCACGGGATCAGCACCTTGTCCATCAGCGGCATGGTGATGTAGGGCGGCACCATGGCGGCCGCGGTGGAAGCCAGGGTCAGCACGAAACCCAGCAGCAGGCGCCATTTGTAGGGGCCGGCAAAGCGCCACAGACGCAGCAGGGTGCGCGGGGAGGATTCGGCCTCCATCTCTTCCCGGCCCTCGACGCTCGCGCTCGTCGGCAGCGCGGGTGGGCGCAGCTTGTGCTCGCGCACTTGCCTGAATGCTTGCACCAGCTTCAGTGCATCGGCATTGCGCCCGAGCGTGGCACGCCAGGTGGCGCGCAAGGCGCTGGCATCGTGCAACTCCAGCCGGGCCACGCCGGCGTGGTCGTGATGAACCAGGTTCATGTCGGGCCGCAAGGGCCAGGCGGTCCACTTGCCGTCCGCGTCGCGCGCCAGCAGGCGCTGGCCGGTCAGGGCCAGCAGGCCTGGGCGAAACAGCAGCTGCTCATCCAGGTCGAGCGCCAGCACGGCCAGGATTTCCTCGCCTGCCAGCAAGTGCGATTTCAACTCCCGCATCATGCGCAGCGTTCCATCGTGGGTTCGGGCACGGGCTGCACCTGGCTGGCGATATGCGCCAGCGCCAGTTCCACCTGGTCCACCAGGATCAGGCACAGCTCGTCTTGTTCCAGGGAGGCAAGCGCAAGGTCTATCGCCTTGAGCTCGCCTTGCACTTCATGCACTTCGCGCGTGCGGCTGGCGCCGGCCAGGCCTTCGCGCAGCAGCGCCAGCACTTCGCCGTCGGCGCGGCCGCGCTGGCATTGGTCTTCGTACAGGATGACGCGGTCAAAGGCGCTGCCCAGTATCGCGGTTTGACGCCGCAGATCATCGTCGCGACGGTCGCCGGCGCCGCTGATCACCACCGTGCGCCGGCCGGGGGCCATGGTCTGCACCGCATCCACCAGCGCGGCAATCGCATCCGGATTGTGGCCATAGTCGGCGATCACGCTGGCGCCGCGATGGCTGAACAGGTTGAAGCGTCCCGGCACGCTCTGCGCGTCGCTGACGAATTCGCGCAAGCCGCGGCGGATGCTGTCCCAGGGCAGGCCCAAGCCCCAGCCGGCGGCCAGCGCCGCCATTGCGTTTTCCACCTGGAAGGCGATGGCGCCGCCATGGGTGACGGGAATCTCGGCCAGCGCAAGGCGCGTGCAGTGACCCGCTTCTTCGGCCACCAGCGCATCGCCCTCGCGGTACACCGCGCGGCCGCCGCTTGCCAGGTGCGCGGCCAGCAGCGGCTGCTGCCGCTCACGCGCGAAGTAGATCACGCGGCCGGGGCAGGCGTCGGCCATGCCGGCCACCAGCGGGTCGGCGGCATTCAATACCGCGTAGCCGGCAGGCGCAACGTTATCCACGATGATGCGCTTGATCGCAGCCAGTTCTTCCACCGTTTCAATATGGCCGATGCCCAGATGGTCGCCTTCGCCGAGATTGGTCACCACCGCCACGTCGCAGCGGTCAAAGCCCAGGCCTTCGCGCAGCATGCCGCCGCGCGCGGTTTCCAGCACGGCCGCTTCGACATCGGGATGCATCAGCACGTTGCGCGCGCTCTTGGGTCCGCTGCAATCGCCGTTGTCGATCTGGCGGCCGCCGACGAAGACGCCATCGGTGCCGGTCATGCCCACGCAGTGGCCCTTGGCCGACAGCATTTGCGCGATCAGGCGCACGGTGGTGGTCTTGCCATTGGTGCCGGTGACGGCCACCAGCGGCACGCGGCCGTCATGGCCTTCTTCGAACATGGCGCTGACGATGGCTTCGCCGGCATCGCGCCTGTGGCCGTAGGACGGCTCCAGATGCATGCGCAGCCCCGGCGCGGCATTGACTTCCACCACGCCGCCGCTTTGCTCTTCCAGCGGCCGGGTGACGGTCTCGCACAGCAAGTCCACGCCGCACACATCCAGGCCGATGGCCTGCGCCGCCTCCACCGCGCGCGCGGCCACCGCGGGATGCACTTCGTCGGTGACGTCGGTGGCGCTGCCGCCGGTGGAGAGATTGCCGTTGTTGCGCAGCAGGACCAGTGCCCCTGCGGGCGGCACGCTGTCGGCTGTCCAGGATTGGCCGGCGAGGGTGGCCAGCGCGATCGCGTCCAGTTTGACCCGGGTCAGGGCGGTGGCATGGTCGTCGCCCCGGCGCGGGTCGCGGTTCAGTTCTTCCACCAGTTCCCGGATGCTGCGCACGCCGTCGCCCGTCACTTGCGGCGGCGCGCGGCGCGCGGCCGCCACCAGCTTGCCGTTGACCACCAGCAGGCGGTGGTCCTGGCCCGGCAGGTAGCGTTCGACCAGCACTTCGTCCGCAATTTCGCGCGCGGCGGCATAGGCGGCCAGCACTTCCTCGCGCGTGAAGAGGTTGACTGCCACCCCCTTGCCCTGGTTGCCGTCGCGCGGTTTCACCACCACCGCGCCGCCCAGCTCGCGTGCCGCCTGCCAGGCGTCTTCGGCGCTTTCCACCGGCCGGCCGATCGGCACCGGCACGCCGGCTGCGTGCAGCAGCAGCTTGGTCAGTTGCTTGTCCTGCGCGATCGCCTCGGCCATGGCACTGCTGGCATCGGTTTCCGCGGCCAGGATGCGGCGCTGGTGTTTGCCCCAGCCGAACTGCACCAGGCTGCCCTGGGTCAAGCGGCGCCAGGGAATGCCACGGCGGGCGGCGGCGCTGACGATGGCGCCGGTACTGGGGCCCAGGCGGATGTCTTCATCCAATGCGCGCAGCCGCGCCACCGCTTCTGCCAGCTCGAAAGGCGCATGCTCCAGCGCGGCCTGGCACAGTGCCTGGGCGATTTCCAGCGCCAGCCGGCCTACTTCTTCTTCGCTGTATTCGAAAGCGACCAGGAAGGTCGCCGGCTCGCGCGTGGCCAGCGTGCGGTAGAACTGCACCGGGCATCCGGCCAGCGCCTGCAGCTTCAGCGCGGCCTCGCCCAGCGCCTGGGCCAAGGCTTGCGGGCCGTCGATCCCAGGCGGTGTCACCAGCTCCGGAAAGCACCGCGCCAGGCGCGCCGCCAGCAGGGGGTATTCAGGCGAGGCGGCAAGCCCGGAGAGCACCAGCTCGATCACGGTTTGCCGTCCCCAACGGTTGGGGCCGCGCAGGGCGCGGATACGGTCACTCTGCATGAGTCTCCTCAGTAAGCGCCGGCGCTGGCCGGTACCGCGCGGATGAAGGCGCTGCGCAGTTCATCCAGGAAGGCGGCCAGTTCGGCGCCAATGGCCTGCGGCGACATGTCCAGCGCCCAGGCAGCCGCCGCGGCGGCCAGCAATTGCGTGAGTTCAGGGGAGCCCGCCACCGGCACGCCGGCCGGAATGGCGATCGGTGTCTGCGCGTTGCCGGTGGCGAAGATCATGCGACCGGCACGCATGAAGACCGCGCGTCCACCGCTGGCCAGGTGCTCCTCCAGCAGCGGCGTCCTGGCACTGCTGGCGAAGTACATCACTTCGCCATCGCACAGTCGCGCCATGGCCGCCACCTGCGCATCGTCGGCATTCAGCACGGCGCAGCCATCGGGCAGCACCACGTCAACCTGCGTGCGCGCCACATTGGCTAACTGTGCCTCTTCTTCAACGTAGAACTCGGGCAGGGTATCGGCCGCATCGATGCCGGTGACGATGCCCACCGTGCAGCGGTCATAGCCCAGGCCGCGTTCGAGAATTCCGCGAAAGCTGGTCTCGATCACGGCCGAGTCGACACAGGGATTCATCAACACCCGTTGGGCGGCGGCCCAGCCGTGCTCGCCCTCGCCGTCTGCGCCTTCGCCGTTTGCGATCTGGCGCTGGTTCAGGTACACGCCTTCGCTGCACGCCAGTCCAACCCGGTTGCCGTGTGCGCGCAACAGCCGCGCCACCAGGCGCGCAAGCACCGTGGTGCCGCTGGAACCGGTGATGCCGACAATCGGCATGCGACCGTTTTCGCCTTCGCCAAACAGGTGAGCCAGCAAAGCCTGGCCCACCCGCCGCGTGCCTTCGCTTTCGGCGCGGGCGTGCAGGGCCAGTTCAGGCCGGGCGTTGACACAGACCAGCGCGCCCTGTTGCTGCTGCAGCGGACGGCCGATGTCGGCGGCGACCAGGTCGATGCCGGCAATCTCCAGCCCGATCACGAGTGCCGCCAGTTCGGCCAGGGCTGCCGTGTCGGGATGCAGCTGGGCGCTCACGTCCTGCACGCCGCCATCCAGCCGCAGTGCCGATACCACGCGCCGGCCCACCACCAGCAGGCGATGCAGGCTGCCGGGTACGGCTTGTTCCACAACCAGGCGCTGGCCGCTGGCGGCCAGGGCGGCATAGGTGTCCATGACCTGGGTGCGCTCGGACAGCGCCGCGGACGCCGCCAGGGCAGGACGCTCCACCGCTGCCATCACCACCGGCAGGCCGATCTCCTGCGCCTCGGCCCAGGCTTCTTCGGCATCGTCGACGATGCGGCTCTCGGCCACCGGAATGCCGGCGCCGCGCAACAGGCTGGCGCACAAGGCGCGCTTGGCGGCGATGGTTTCGCCGATGGCGCCGCTCTGCAGCGGCTCGTGCGCCCAGATACGGCGCGCATGTTTGCCATGTCCGAGCTGGATCAGGCGGCCTTCCTCCAGCCGCATCCAGGGAATGCGCCGTTCCTGCGCCGCATTGACAATGCATTGCGCGCCTTCGCCCATGCCTTGCGTTTTGGCGAGGCTGCGCAGGCGCGCCACCATGCCATCCACATCGCAGGGGCGGTCTTCGATGGCGGCCATCACCAGTTCGCGCGCCGCATGCAGCGCGGCCAGGCCGACCGTCTCATCGGGCGTGCGCACCACCACCTTGTAGACGCCCAGGCGCGAAGTTTCACGCGCCTTGCCGAAGCCGGCGTCGATGCCGGCCAGGGTCTGCAACTCGATCATCACGTGTTCGAGGATGTGCCCGGCCCAGGTGCCATCGCGCAGGCGCTGCAGGAAGCCGCCGCGTTCGCCGATGCCGCAACGGTGTTCCACCAGCGAGGGCAACCAGGCGGCCAGGCGCTCCGGGAATCCCGGCAATTTATTCGAAGGGAAATTTTCCAGCTCACCCAAATCGACCCAGGCTTCCAGCGCCGGTCGATAGGTCCAGATGCTGGGACCGCGCAGGAATAAAGTGCGCAGGATCTCGATGTTCTTGTCGCGGGCGAGGCCGTCTTGCTTCGCCGCGGCGATGCTGTTTGCGATGTTGTTCGTAACGCTGTTCTCCGGCAGCAGTGCCGCCAGGCATGAATCGTTCTGGTCGCGCATCGGCAGCTTTTTCTGTTTCATGGATGCTCCTGTATCGCCTTGCTGTGCGCAGCCGAGGTCCGGCAGCGCAAAGGTGCCGCGCGAGTAATGCAATTGCCGGGCCAGCTGGAAAAAACGCTATGGATTCAGGGACTAGAAAGAAACGCGGCGAAAAAATTCCGCTGTGCCGGGGGAAAAGCCGCGGTTTTGTCGGGCTGCGGCGACATAGATGCGCCGCAGGCGCCGCAAGTTCCTGATTTGGAAGGGAAGAGCTTTGTCGCTAGTCAGCGACAGTGCCGGCATCTCCGCGGAACAGGCTGGGAGTGAGGCCGTGTTTCTGCAGCAGGCGATAGAACTCGGTGCGATTGCGTTCGGCCAGGCGCGCAGCGTCGGCCACATTGCCTTCCGTCAGCTTGAGCAGTTGAATCAAATAGTTGCGCTCGAAACGCTGCTTGGCTTCAACAAAGCTCAGCGCTTCCAGCGAGGGCACGCGCAATGCGCGCTGCACCAGCGTCACCGGCACCAGCGGGGTGGTGGCCAAGGCGCAAACTTGCTCGACGGCGTTGTACAGCTGGCGCACGTTGCCTGGCCAGGCGGCGCGGCTCAGCGCTTCCAGTGCATCGGGCGCAAACCCGTTCACGCGTTTGCCGTACTTGGCGGCCACCGTGTGCAGGAAATGGTTGGCCAGCAAGGAAATGTCTTCGCGTCGCTCAGCCAGCGGCGGCAGCGACAGCGTCACCACGTTGAGCCGGTAGTAGAGGTCTTCGCGGAACTGGCCTTCGGCCATGGCCGCTTCCAGGTCACGATGCGTTGCCGACAGGATGCGCACATCGATCGGATCGGCCTGCACCGCGCCCACCTTGCGCACGGTGCGCTCCTGCAAGACCCGCAGCAGCTTGACCTGCAGCAGCAGCGGCATGTCGCCGATTTCGTCCAGCAACAGCGTGCCGCCATCGGCCGCCTTCAGCAATCCGATGCGGTTTTCGGTGGCGCCGGTGAAGGCACCCTTCACGTGGCCGAACAATTCGGATTCCAAGAGCGGCTCGGGAATCGCCGCGCAATTGACGGCAATGAACGGCGCCTTGGCACGCGGGCTGGCGCGATGGATGGCGCGCGCCAGCAGCTCCTTGCCGGTGCCGCTGTCGCCGCGAATCAGCACGCTGGCGTCCGAGGCCGCCACCAGCTTGGCTTCGGCCAGCAGCGCCGCCATGCGCGGACTGCGGCTCAACAGACCCTCGCGCCAACTGTCGTCGGCTTTCGCGTGGGCATTCGGCGCTGCGGTCAGCGCCAGGGCCTGGCCGATCTTGTCGAGCAGGACCTTGCTGTCGAAGGGCTTGGTCAGGTAGGCAAAGGCGCCGCGCGCGGTGGCTTCCACCGCATCGGGAATCGTGCCGTGCGCGGTCAGCAGGATCACCGGCAGTGTCGGATATTGGGCGCGGATATCGTCGAACAGGGACAGGCCGTCGCGCTGCGGCAGGCGCACGTCGCTGATCACCAGCGAAGGCGGCTCCAGTCCCAGTTGCGCCAGCGCCTCCTCGGCGCTGCTGACGGCGGTGACGCGGTAGCCGGAAGCCAAAAGGCGCATCGACAACAGCCGCAGCAGGTCGGCATCGTCATCCACCAGCAGAATGTGGATGGCAGGATGGGTCGTCGCTTGGCTCATTGCTTGGCTCTTCACTTGGCGGGGGCGGCGGCGCCGGGGCGCAGTGCCAGATTGCGTTCGATCGCCTTCAGGCCTTCAAGCATGTGATCGAGCTGGTCGATGCGGCGCTGCTGTTCGCGCGCCTGCTGCGCCAGCCGTTCGGACTGCTCGGTCTGGCGCCGCAGGTCGGCGTAATTTGCCGCCAGCAATTGCGCCAGCGGCCGGGCGGCGCGCGCTTCGTTGTCATTGGAGCGCAAGACCTGCTCCACCAGCTGCTGGGCGCGGGCCAGGTCGCCGGGGCCGCGCAGCAGGGCCAGTGCCATCGCCTTTTGCAGCATGGCGCGCGGGAAGGCGGGTGGGTCAGCCAAGGCCGCCACTTCCTTTTGCAGGTCTTCGCGCTTCATCATCAGCAGCGACTGCTGGTAGTTCAGCAGCACGTCGGTGACGCTTGGCTCTTGCGGCAGCGGCTGCACGATGGTCGGCACAGGCTCGATCTGCACCGCCGGGGCCGCAGGCGGCGGCGCGGAGGCCGCGCAGGCCGCCAGCAGCATGGACATGCAAAGCGCAAACAGCGTTCGCAAACAGATCCTGGACTCAGGCTTCATCGGGTAATTCAATCCTAAAATGCGCGCCCGGCGCAGCGGGCAGAAGTTCGACCGTGCCGCCATGCGCCTGCACGTATTCGCGCACGATGGAAAGGCCCACGCCATTGCCGCTGCGCGCGCCCGGCGGTTGCAGGCTGCCCTGGTAAAAGGGCTCGAACACGCGCGGTGCGTCGGCCTCTTTCACGCCCGGACCCTGGTCCACGCAATCGATGCGCACGCGCTCTTCATGGCCGGAAACAGCGAAGCGAATGGTGCCTCCTTCGGGGCTGAAGCGGGCTGCGTTGGAGAGCAGGTTGGCAAGGACGATGCCGAGTTTGTCGGCGTCGGCCAGGAGCGGCGCCGCACTGCCTTCGACTTGCACCTTCAGGCCGCGCGCCTGCAACTGCAGCCGCTGGGCGCCGATCACCTGCTCCAGCAGGGCCGCCAGGTCCACCGGCGCGCGTCGCAACGATTGGGCTTCGAAGCTCGCCTGATTGTAGCGCAGCAGGTCTTCGATCTGTTTTTGCAAGGCGACGCCGCTCTGCCTGAGGATGACGGTGATTTCACGCTGGGCCGGGCTCAGCTTGCCGGCCACTTCGTCTTCCAGCAGCGCCACGCCTTCGCGCAGCGAGGCGAGCGGAGTTTTGAGTTCATGTGACACCTGGCGCAGGAAACGCGCCTTTTCGTTTTCCAGGTCGCTCAACCGCTGGCGCAGCCATTCCAGTTGCTCGCCAATATTGCGCATGTCGGCCGGTCCATGGATTTCCACCGGCTCGTCGAAGCGATTCTGACCCAGGCGGCCGATCGCGGTTTCGACCTGGCGCATGGGTCGCGACAGCAACATGCCGAAACCCAGCCCGAGCGCGATGGCCAGGGCTATCGTTGCCGCCACCAGGATAGGCAGGACATCGCGCTGGCGTTCCAGTTCGCGCAGCACGGCGTTGTTGCGTCGTTCCACCACGCGTCGGCCTTCGTCCGCCAGCCGGGCGTTGATGCGCGGCAGTTCGGTAAAGATGGCGCGCAGCGCGGGATCGGCGGAGGGGCGCCGCGCGCGCGGCAGCATCAGCAGCTCCCAGCCGGCCTGGGCGCGGGCCTGCCACAGGTCGAATTCGGAGGGCGGGATTTCGGGCAGCGCGATGGAGAGCGCGGTCATGGTGCTGCGCGCGGCGTCCCAGGCATCGAGATAGCGCTGGCGCAAGGCGCTGTCGCCCAGCACCATGAACTGGCGTGCGCTGCGTTCCATGGTGATGGTCAGATCGGCCAGGCGGTTGGCGTCTTCGGTGATGGCCACCGCTTCATGCGAGGCGTCGCGGCTGTGGCCGGCCAGGCGTTCAAGGGTCAGCAGCGCATGCACCGAACTCGCCGAAAGCACGGCCGCGATCAGCAGGAAGGCGATCAGCAGTATCTGGCGATAGGACAGGCTGGACAGGCTGAAGGTGGGCGCGCGGCGTTTCATGCGGCTTGAGTGGGGGCGGGGAGCAAAGCCGAAGTTTAGCGCAGCAGGGTTCGAAACTGCGCCAGGCACCGGGTTGCCCGCGCCCGCGGGCCATGATTGAAATGAATGCGATTGCCGTCCTGCCCTGAGCGGGGTTCGACTTCCGCATCGCCCGCGAACAAGGCCCAGGGGACAAGACTGCTCCCCTGGGCCTCATCGTGTCAGCGGATTGAGGCGTCCTCAGAAGGCGTATTGCATGCCTGCCGAGACTGCGGTCAAGGTGTGGCCGCCCAAGGTGTCGCCGGCATCGCTGCGCGGCGAGGCAATCGGCGTTCCATGGCCGCTGGCGCCCAATGCATAGTGCGCACCTGCCCCTTGCTTCAACATGGTCGCCACCGCGTAGAACGAGGTTTGCACGTCCATGTGGTACTTCAGGCCGACGGCATACATATTCGCCTGGTCGTCCAGAGTGCCGAAATCCGGTCCGCCTGGAGTCTGGCCTGCATGGGCCCACGCCAGCATGGCGTCCCACTTGGGCGCGAAGGTGTACACATCGCTCAGATAGTAACCATTGCGGGCGCGCTCGTTGAGCGTCGGGTCGATGCCGCCACCGCGGAAGAACTTCTCGTAGATGGCAGACACGCGGTTGGCCGCAATCTTGTAGGACACGCCGACTTTGGCTGCGCTTTCGTTGGCCACCACGCCGCCGGTGTCTCCGCTGCGGTTCACCGACTGGTGCCGTTCATAAGCGGCCGTTGCAAACAGGGGGCCGTTCTCGTAATTGACGGCAGCGCTATAGGCATTGCCAAAGGCGCCGTCGTTACACGAATTGGTGGTGGCGTCGGGCAGGGAACCGCTGCTTCCCGGCGTGGCGCCGGAGCAGACTTTTTCACCCTGGGGGAAGGCGTTGTTGGCGCCGCCGCTCAAGTCCATCAGCTTCTGTCCAGGTGAAACCAGGACATTGGCGGAAAAGCCGTTGATGACCGGCGAGTCCCAGAAGATGGAATGCGAGAGCCGGGCGTCGAACTCGGCGCGCAAGTCGCCCCCGGTGTTGCCCATGATGGAGTTGTAGTCAGCCACCGAGGAGGCGAAGGGGTCCATCGCGGCGGTGGAACGCTTGTAGGGCGTGTCGTACTTGCCGAGCATGATCTTGCCGAAGTTGCCCTGCAAACCCACGAAAGAGTTTCTCGATCCCAGGCCACCGGTTTCGGTCGGCGTGCCGGAAATATTCACCAGGGTCTCGACCTGTGCGATTGCGCTGACGCCGGTGCTGCCCAAGGGCTTGGCGGCCTTCACGCCAAGATAGGACAGGTTGCTCGACACCTGATTGACGCGCTCGACGCCGTTGCGGGCGGAATCGACCGAGAGATCGGCATACCCATACAGCGTGACCGCGGCGCCGCCGATGGTGGTTGTCAAAGGCCCTGCGGCCGAGGCTTGCTGCGACTGCGCCTGCTGTTGAGTCGGACTGGCTTGCGCCTGCGGCGCCGGTGCTGCCGACATCTGTTCCAGCTTGCCCTGCATCGCGGCCAGCTGCTTTTGCAAAGCCTCTATTTGCTGCTTCATCTGCGTCATCGCGGGGTCTTCTGCTGCCGAGGCGCTGGCGGCTGCAAGAGCGAGCATGCATGCGAAAACGATTGGCTTCAATCGCACTTTTTTATCTCCTGTTTTTGAAAATTTGTCCGGATTGGACGGCGCCATGCTCCGCGCCGGGGAGAGTAAAAAAATTGACTGCAGTCAACTAATGTGGCTTGTACTTAAGGCATGTTTCCTTTCAGCAAATAGACAGGACAAGGTGGGATATTACGGATAGCTTGGCCGGAATTCCGTCCTGCGAAGCATCCAATCTAACCATGCAAGAAAAAATTTGCGGGTCCGGCTGCCGCGATGGGCCAGGACGGGCAGATTGAGACAATCTCAACCGGGTCCGGCTGCTCAATTTCTTCTTCAGCACTGGACAAGTGCCATTAGGTGACAGTCTTGTCGCGTCCTTCATCCAAATAATCCTCGGACTCAAAGCGCTGTTTGCGTGATCAGGAGACCTTGGATGAATGCCGCAAGCGATGGCGGTGCGTTCGACGCACCAGATGAATTTTTTGATGTGGTGATCGTTGGGGCTGGAATATCCGGCCTGGCAGCGGCCTATTACCTGCAGAAAGATTTTCCCGGGAAGAGGTTCGTCATTCTCGACTCGCTGGAATCGTTTGGCGGGACATGGCTTACGCATAAATATCCCGGCGCGCGTTCGGACAGTGATCTGTTCACCTTTGGCTTCCAATTCAAGCCGTGGAAGGGCAATCCGATTGCGACCCGTGCGCAGATTCTTTCCTACCTGGGAGAAGTGATCGAGGAAAACGGATTTGAGGAACGTATCCGTTACAAGCACGAGCTCGTTTCCGCTTCCTGGTGCAGTGAGACCTCGCAATGGCTGCTCGAAATCAGTGTGGGAAGCCCGGACAGGACGATACGGATTGGCACGGCGTTTCTCTGGATGTGCCAGGGCTATTACCGGCATTCCGAAGGCTATACGCCTGAATGGAAGGCGATGGATTCCTTCAAGGGGAAAGTCATCCATCCGCAGCACTGGCCGGAAGACCTCGACTACAAGAACAAGAAGGTGGTGGTGATCGGCTCGGGGGCGACGGCAGCTACCCTGGTGCCAGCCATTGCCGAAGACTGCCAGCACGTCACGCTGCTGCAACGGACCCCGACTTATTTTTCCACCGGCCGCAATGCAGACACCATGGCCGATGAATTGCGTCGCCTGGAAATCAAGGATGAGTGGATCCACGAAATCGTGCGCAGGAAAGTGGTGTTTGACCGCGCCGCCGTGCTGAAGCGGGCCAGGGAAAATCCCGAGCGCTTGAAGCAAGACCTCATCGCCCAGGTTCGCGCTGAATTGGGCGAGGACTTCGATATCGATACCCATTTCACGCCACCGTACCGCCCACACCAGCAGCGTGTCTGCTTTGTCCCCAATGGGGATATCTTCAAATCCATCAAGAGCGGCAAGGCATCGGTCGTGACGGATCAGATCGAGAGGTTTACGGAACAAGGCTTGTTGCTCAGGTCCGGCCAGGAGATCGAAGCGGATATCGTGATTACGGCCACCGGCTTCAACATGAATTTCCTCGGGGATGTCGAGTTCCGCGTGGACGGAGCGCCGGTTGATTTCACCAAGACGGTCACATATCGCGCCATGATGTTCACAGGCGTGCCCAACCTGGTCTGGATATACGGATACAACCGTTACAGCTGGACTTTGCGTGCCGAGATCATTGCCCAGTTCGTTTGCGGCCTGTTCAGGCAGATGAACAAGCTGTCTGCCAGGAGCGTGGTGCCGGCCATGCGGGAAGAAGACCGCGACATGCCGATTTCGGAATGGGTCGATCCCGACAGTTTCAATCCTGGATATCTGATGCGCGCCCGCCACCTGCTGCCCAAGCGCGGCGACAAGATCGAATGGCGACATACGCAGGACTACCTGTCCGAAAGCGCGGAAATGAAGACCCTGGATTTTTCCGATCCGATATTCAAATACCAATGATGTAACGCATCCAGCGCCAGGCGCTATTTCAACAAAAGAGGAGATCCCCAATGAAAGTATTTTCTGGCGGCGTGGCCGTGATTACCGGCGGCGGTTCCGGGCTTGGAAAGGCCTTTGCCCATCGCGCCGCAGACCAGGGCATGAAATTGGTGCTGGCAGATGTCCAGCAAAATGCGATGGATGCGACCTTGGCCGAACTGCGTGCCAAGGGAGCCGAGGCCATCGGCTTGCGCACCGACGTTTCCAATCCGGCGCAAGTGCAGGCATTGGCCGATGCGGCCATGCAGGCTTACGGCAAGGTCAATCTGCTGTTCAACAATGCGGGCGTCACTGCTGGCGGCCTGGTGTGGGAGAACTCGAACGAGGACTGGAACTGGTTGCTGGGTGTGAATCTGTTTGGTGTCATCAATGGCTTGCGCGCGTTCACCCCGCTGATGCTGGCTTCCGCCAAAGCCGACGCCAGCTATGAAGGGCATATCGTGAACACCGCCTCGATGGCCGGTCTGCTTGCCGGCGTGGCTTCGGGCATCTACGCCGTCTCCAAGCACGCGGTGGTGGCGCTGTCGGAATGCCTGTACCAGGACCTGGATTTGCTGACGCAACAAGTGCATTGCTCAGTACTGTGCCCCTCGTATGTCCCCACGTCGATCGGGCAGTCGGAGCGCAACCGTCCCGATGCGCTGGCTTCCAGCTCCCCGCTGACAGCCACGCAGGCCCTGGCCAAGCAGATTTCCAACGACTCCATTGTCGCCGGCCCGGTCTCTGCCAGCGAGGTGGCGCAGATCACCTTCGAGGCCATCGAGAAGGAGCAGTTCTACATCTACACCCATCCCGGCACCATGACAGCCGTGAAAAATCGCTTCGAGCACCTGCTTGAGCAACGCAATCCGCCGCTGTCGTTCGAAGGCAATCCGGTCAGGATTGCGCGCCGGGCCAAGTTCGTGGAAGTGCTCCGGCAGTCCGCCTGAGCAGCGAACGAAAATACGAAGACAGGAGACAATTATGAACAAGCACAGCAAGGGCCGACTCTGCGCGGCCGTCGTTTCAGCCTTCGCCGCTTTGTGCGCGTTGACGCTTTCCCCGGCAGTGCAGGCGCAAGGGGCTTACCCCAACCGTCCGATCACGTTCGTCGTGCCCTATCCTGCCGGGGCGGCCAGCGATACGGTCGCGCGCACCATTGCCCACAATCTGCAAAAGGCTTGGGGCCAGCCGGTACTGGTACAGAACAAGCCCGGTGCATCCGGCATGATCGGCGCCAACTTTGTTGCCAAGGCGCCCGGCGACGGCTACACGGTCCTGGTGAGCAATACCTCGCTCATCCAGCTGCCGATGATGACCAAGCTGCCGTTTGATCCATTCAAGGATCTGGCGCCGGTGGTGCAAACCATTCGCATCGCAAACCTGTTGATGGTTCCGCGCAACGCGCCGGCAAATAGCCTGGATGATTTCGTCAAGGCCGCGAAAAAGGAGCCGGGAAAAATCAACTACGGCACCTGGGGCGCGGGAAGTTCGGCGCATATCCATGGCGAGCTGCTGAGTCAACAGACGGGCACGCAACTGGTGGCCGTGCCATTCCAGGGTTCGGCCCCCATGATGACGGCCCTGATTGGCGGCCAGATCGATTCCGGCATTGCAGACGTTGCCTCGGCCAGGCCGCATGCCAAGTCGGTGAAAATCCTGGCGGTGTCCGGGCCTGAGCGCGTCGCCGCATTCCCCGATGTGCCTACTTTTACCGAGCTCGGCTACAAGTCTTTCGAGCCGCGCGGATGGCATGGGCTCTTTATGCCGGCCGGCACACCGGAGGCCCTGGTGAGCAAGATGTCGGTGGAGGTGAACCGGATCCTCAAGCTGCCGGATGTGCGCGCAGCGATTGACGCACTCGGCGTATTGCCCGGTGGCGGCACGCCGCAGGAATTCGCCGATGCCATGAAGTCGGATGCGAAAACCTACGCTGCGGTCATCAAGGCCGCCAACATTCGCCTGGATTGAGCCATGTGGACAAAAATCCTGACCATGGCCGGGTTGTTGGCGTGCGCATGCCTGAGTGCCCACGCCAGGGACGACGCCTACCCCGCACGCTCGATCGAGCTCATCATTCCCGTCGGCGCGGGTGGCGCAACCGATGTGACGTCCCGGATGATTGCCAAGGCAATGAGCAAGCAGCTGAAGACGCCCATCGTCCCCGTCAACCGGACCGGCGCAGGGGGCATGGTGGGCGTTGCCTATCTGGCCCAGCAGGCACCGGACGGATACCGCATCGGCATTCTGCTCACCAGTGCTACCGAGTTGGCGCCGTACGTCGGCAAGGTTCCGTTTCAGCTGGATGACTTGAAGTTCATCGCCTCGGTGGCCTCGTTCCGCTTCGGCCTGATTGTGGCTGCCAACTCGCCACTCAAGACGACGGCGGATCTGGTGGAAGCCTCAAAAAAGGGCGAAGGCAGCTTCTTTGGCGCCTCCTCCATCTCGCCGGGCCTGGGCATTGTCCGCCTGGGCAAGCTGACTGGCGCAAAATTCGAGCTCATCAACTACAAGTCCGGCCTGGAGACGGTCACGGAGTTGATCGGGGGAAGGGTGCAATCGGCGATCTCGCAGCCATCCGATGTGATTGCGCATGTCAAGGCCGGTTCGCTGCGCTTGCTCGCTTCACCGGGGTCGGCACGCTGGCCCGAGTTTCCCGAGGTGCCAACCTTGACCGAGCAGGGCTATGACGTGAAGCTGCAATCGGAAATTGCCCTGGTGGCGCCAGCCAAAACGCCCGCGCCGATCATTGAAAAGCTGCAGAAAGCGGCGTTTGCGGCCATGGATGATCCCGAAGTCAAAGCGCAGCTGGCCAGGCTTGGCATGGACCCTATCAAGCGTACGGGCAATGATGCACGCAACATGGTCTATGCCAATTTCAAGGCCAATGGCCCGGAGATGAAGGCGCTCAACAAGGACTGGGTGCCCGAAAGCTGCTTTGTGGATTGCAAAGCGAACTAAGGTCCAGAGGATCAATTGTCTGCGCCGGCCTTGCCGCAACCGTGGCGGCAAAGGCTTATGTCGAACTTGCAAAGTGCAAACCATGCCGGAAATCTTGAAGACGAAAGAATGGGAGGCCGGATATGCCAGGATGGAAACGGATTCCGGCCCGCTGCGCGTGGGCTACGAAATCCTGCGCTGCGCCCAGCCCAAGGGCACCGTGGCCTTGCTGCATGGATCGGGGCCGGGCGGCAGCTCGAAGGGCAACTTCAGCGCCAGCATCGCCGCCTATGCGCAAAATTTTGACGTGCTGTGTGTCGATTCGCCTGGCTGGGGCCGCAGCGACAGCGCGGTCGTCAGCGGTTCCCGCTCGCATTTCAACGCCGCCGCGCTCAAGGCGGTTTTGGATGCATTGGGCTTGCAAGGCAGGATCAGCCTGGTGGGCTGCTCCATGGGGGCACATAGCGCCTGTGCGTTCACATTGCGCTATCCACAGCATGTGCAGAGCCTGGTCCTGGTTTCGGGCGGCAGCGGCCACGGGCAGCTTCATGATGGCGGGCCGCAACCAGGGGTGAAGTTGATTCAGCAGTTCTATCGCCAGCCCACGCGCGAGAACATGCAGGCCATGGTTGAATGCATATTCTGGGACCAGCGTTTTGTCACCACCGCAGGTGTGAACGCCAGGTTCGAAGCGGCCCTGGGCAATCCGCGCCATCTGGAATGCTTCATTCAAAGCCTGGCTCTGAATGAACAGCCCTACCCGGATGTGACGGCTGAAGTGAGCCGCATTGAATGCCCGGTGCTATTGGTGTGGGGGCGCGAAGACCGGTTTGTGCCTCTCAGCCTGGGGCAGGCGCTGTTCGCGGCCATTCCTCGTGCGGAAATGCACGTGTTTGGCTATTGCGGGCATTCGCCGCAAGCGGAACACACGGCCAGGTTCAATCAATTGACGAGTTCGTTCCTGCTGGCGCATGTCGAGGCCCGGCAGGCATGAAGCGGGCGCACGCCGCCCCTTGGACGGCTGCCGGCAAGCGGCTTCAGATCATGCCTTGCAGCGCCGCCACGTCCAGCAGTGTGATTCGCCCATAACTCACGCGAAGGATAGAGCGGGTCTCCCATTCCTTGAGAAGCTTGTTGACGCTTTGCCTGGCAACCCCAAGCATCTGACTCAGTGCTTCCTGTGACAGGCGCAACACTGGCGCTTCGATTGACACTTGATTGGGGTATTGGGTGGTCAATACTTCCAGAATGCGCTTGGCCATTCGCACCTGCAAAGGCAACAGGATGCTCGCATCATTGCGCATCAGCGACAGGCGATAGCGTTTGCAGATCATTCGAGTGATTTCGAACATGTACTCGGAATGTGCAAATAAAATCTTGCGCACGCTGTCCGCGGGAACGACCAGGACCTCGCAATCCGTAATCGCGCGTGCGTCATTGATGCGAGGCTCTTCGCCCAACAGGCAAGCCTCGCCAAACCATCGTCCCGGACGGATCACATTCAACACCGCCTCGCGGCCGTTCGCCGAGGTCACGCTCAGGCGCAGCAATCCGCGCTCAAGGCAATACATGCCGTCGGACGCACCGCCAAATGTGTACAACACCCCTCTCTTGGGGAGTTTCAGGACACGGGCCTGCGACCGGAGCGCATCCTCGAACTCGGGCGAGAAACTGTTTGATCGGCTGTCGTCGACGTAACGCGAATTGGCGTCATCCACGGGTGCTCCTCCGCTGGGCTGTTTTTTCAGCGCTCTCATTGGCGTTAGTTTCAATGTGCCGCATTGGCACCGGAATCCGTAACAGCATAGGGGCCGTCAGGCCTCATACAGTACAGCAGAAAGACAATGAGCGGCCGCGGATTGCGGCATGGATTCCGGAATTGGACCGGACGCGAAGACTGTCGGTCCACAAAACAAAAACGCCAACCCGCATGGGTTGGCGTTTTGTAGGGAATATCCTTGGTGGCCCGGGGCGGAATCGAACCACCGACACAAGGATTTTCAATCCTCTGCTCTACCAACTGAGCTACCAGGCCAAGAGGCGCGAGTATAGCAAAGGCTTTGCGGATATGCAAAGCCCCATGACGAGATGATGCCTGCCCTGCCGCTATAATTGCCTTCCCTGTTCCACCAGAGAACAAGAGAAGCTGGACCTTCCGCAATCATGAATTTCCAAAGCGACATCTGCGTCGTCGGCGACGGCGCCATCGGCCGGGCCCTGGCCATCGGGCTTTCCCAACAAGGCTATTCGGTGACGCTTTTGCGTCCCCACTCGCGTGCGCCACAAGCCCAGGGCAGCTGGGATACCCGGGTGTATGCGCTGAACCATGCCGCGCGCAATCTGCTGTCGGACCTGCGGGTGTGGGACGCCATGGACCCGTCACGCATCGCCCCGGTGGACGCGATGCTGATACATGGCGACAGCGCACACGCCGGCAAGCTCGATTTCGATGCCTGGAATGCACGCAGCAGCGAATTGGCCTGGATCGTCGAAGACTCCAATCTTGAACAGGCGATGGACGGCGCCTTGCGCTATGCGCAGCGCCTGCAACAGGCGCAGGGGCGGGCGACGCGCCTGCTGCAGCAAGCCGAGGGCGTGGAACTCCAGCTTGAGAATGGCGACTTGATCCGTTCGAGCCTGTTGATCGGCGCCGACGGTCGTCATTCCTGGGTGCGGGGCCAATGCGACATCGGCATCACCTATCGCGACTATTACCAGCAGGGGGTGGTCTGCAATTTCGAGTGCGAGCTGCCGCATCACGGCCGGGCCCAGCAGTGGTTCCTGGGGCGGGATGGCATCGTCGCGCTGCTGCCCTTGCCGGGGCAGCGCCTATCGCTGGTATGGTCGGCACCCAATCCCCTGGCGGAACAGCTGTTGCGCGAGCCGCTGCAACAGTTGGCGCAAAGGCTGTCCGATCTGCCGGGACAGATTGCCGGCCGGCTGACCCCCTTGCAGCCGGAGAGTGTCCAAGCCATTCCTCTGCTTTTCATCCGCGCGCAATCGATGATTGCGCAGCGCGTGCTGCTGGCTGGCGACGCCGCGCATGGTGTGCATCCGCTGGCCGGCCATGGCATGAATCTCGGTTTCGGCGATGTGGCTGCACTGTTCAAATTGCTGGACAGCGACGAGGCGCGCCGCGATTGCGGCGACGATCGTGTGCTGCGCCGCTATGCCCGCGCCCGGCGCGAAGATGTGCTGCTGATGCAGGTGGCAACTGATGGCCTGGAGCGCCTGTTCTCCAGCGAAATCGAGCCCTTGCGCATCGTGCGCAATCTCGGCATGGATGTGCTCAATCGCCTGCCTTTCGTCAAACGCCGCCTGATCGCCCATGCCATGGGCCTGGCCTCATTCTGATTCCTCAAGTTGCTATGCCGGAGAACCCGATGTCCCTGTCTCGATTCCTGTTGGTGCTGATGCTGGGCTTGCTGCCACTGGTCGGCTTTGCCGAATCCAAGGATGAAGCCGAAGTGCGCAAGCTGGTGCAAGCCCAGATCGGCAACGAAGCCAAGATTGACGGCGTGACCAAGACGCCGTACTCGGGCTTGTACGAGGTGCGGGTCGGCAACGACATCTTCTACACCGACCGCCAGGTGAAATACCTGTTCGTCGGCCGCGTGCTGGATGCCAAGACCACGCGCGACTACACGCGCGAGCGGATGGAGGAAATCAGCCGCATCAAGTTCTCCGACTTGCCGCTGGATCTGGCCTTGAAGCAGGTAAAGGGCAATGGCAAGCGCGTGGTGGCCATCTTTGAAGATCCGAATTGCGGCTACTGCAAACGCTTCCGCAAGACCCTGCAGGAGATCGACAACATCACGGTCTATACCTTCCTCTACAACATCCTGGCCGAGGATTCGGCGGTGAAGTCGAAGAATGTCTGGTGCAGCAAGGATCGCAACAAGGCCTGGGATGACTGGATGTTGTCCGGCAAGCCGGCGCCGCAAGCGCCCGAAGCTTGCGATACGCCGAACGACAAGGTCTACCAGCTCGGCCGCAAGTTGAAAGTGACCGGCACGCCGACCATCATCTTTGCCGACGGCACGCGCACCGCGGGCGCCATGGATGCGCAAAGCTTCGAAGCACGGCTGGCCAAGGTGAAGTAAGGATGAGCACGCCGATTCGTTACGCCATCCTGCCGGGCGACCCGGCCGCGCACCTGTTCTATGTCACGCTGGTGGTGGAACGGCCGGCGCCCGAGGGCCAGCGTTTCATGCTGCCGGCGTGGATTCCCGGCAGCTACATGATCCGCGAGTTCGCCCGCAATATCGTGCGCATCCAGGCGCAGTGCGACGGCAAGCCGGTGGCGCTTGCCAAGCTGGACAAACATACGTGGCAGGCCGCGCCTTGCCAGGGGCCGCTGGTCTTGCACTACGAGGTCTATGCCTGGGATTTGTCGGTGCGTGCCGCGCACCTGGATGAAAGCCACGGGTTTTTCAACGGCACCAGTGTGTTCCTGCAAGCCTGCGGCCAGGAACAGCATCCGCATGAGGTGGATATCCTGCCGCCGCAAGGCGAACGCTATCAGGACTGGCGCGTGGCCACGGCCCTGGAGACGGCGGGGGCCAGGCGCTACGGCTTTGGCCGCTATCGCGCGGCGGACTACGACGAGCTGATCGATCATCCGGTGGAGATGGGCGAGTTCGCCCTCGGCAATTTCCGCGCGCATGGGGTGCAGCACGACATCGTCATCACGGGGCGCGTGCCCAATCTCGACATGGCGCGCCTGGCGGCCGATTTGCGCAAGCTGTGCGAGGCGCAGATCGCGCTGTTTGAACCGAAAACCCTGCGCGCGCCGATGAAGCGCTATGTCTTCATGACGATGGCGGTGGGCGACGGTTACGGCGGGCTGGAGCATCGCGCTTCCACCGCGCTGATCTGCTCGCGCAACGATTTGCCGGTCAAGGGCCGCAAGGAAATGAGCGAGGGCTATCGCACTTACCTCGGCCTGTGCAGCCATGAGTATTTTCACACCTGGAACGTCAAGCGCATCAAGCCGGCGCCTTTCGCGCCCTACGATTTGTCGGTTGAGAATTACACCAGCTTGCTGTGGCTGTTCGAAGGCTTCACCAGCTATTACGACGATCTGATGCTGGTGCGCAGCGGCCTGATCGACGAAGACGCCTACTGCAAGTTGCTGGCCAAGACGGCCAATGCGGTCTTGCGTGGCAGCGGCCGCCACAAGCAAAGCGTGGCCGAATCCAGTTTCGACGCATGGTCCAAGTATTACCGCCAGGATGAAAATTCCACCAATGCCATCGTCAGCTATTACGCCAAGGGCTCGCTGGTGGGCCTGGGCCTGGATCTGACGATCCGCGCCGCCACGCGCGGGCGCAAGTCGCTCGACGATGTGATGCGCCTCTTGTGGCAACGCTATGGGCGGGATTTCTATACGCCGAACGGCGGTCGCGGCGTGACCGAGGCCGAGGTGGAAGCCTTGCTGGACGAGGTGGCGGGCGTATCCCTGCGCCGCTTCATCGAGCGCCATGTGCGCGGCACCGAGGATGTGCCGTTGGCGGCTTTGCTCAAGCCCTTTGCGATTCAGGTCGAGGCCGGCAATCACGGTAACGGCAAGAAGAAGCTGAGCCTGGGCGCGCGCACCGCCAAGGACGGCAATGACTGCAAGCTGGCCGCGGTGTACGAGGGCGGCGCGGCGCATCGGGCCGGGCTTTCCGCAGGCGATTTGCTGGTGGCGCTGGATGGCTTGCGCGTGAACGCCAGCAATCTCGACAGCTTGCTGGGGCGTTATCGGAGCGGCGACCGGGCCAGGCTGCACGCCTTTCGCCGCGATGAGTTGATCGAGTTTGAACTGGAGTTGAAGCCGGATGATTCGCCGGCCCTGAAACTTGCGCTGACTTCGGGACCGGCACCGGCCGCGCGCATGCGCAGCCAGTGGCTGACGCCCAACGGTTGACGTTCAACGGTTGACGTTCAACGGTTGACGCCCGGGGGCCGAGCCAGGAGCCCGCGTGCAGGCGCCTGGCGCCTCAGGCGAACAGCCGCGCCAGTTCCGCGCCCGGATCGGCGGCGCGCATGAAGGCTTCGCCCACCAGGAAAGCGTGCACATCGGCCGCGCGCATGGTGTCGACGTCTTGCTTGCCGAGGATGCCCGATTCGGTCACCACCAGGCGCTCGGGACCGATGCGCGGCAGCAGCGACAAGGTGTTTTGCAGGCTGGTTTCGAAAGTGCGCAGGTTGCGGTTGTTGATGCCCAACAGCGGGGTCTTCAACTTCAGTGCGGCGTCCAGTTCCTGGCCGTCGTGCACTTCCACCAGCACCGACATCCCAAGTTCCAATGCGCAGGCTTCCAACTCGGCCATCAGGCCATGGTCCAGCGCCGCCACGATCAGCAGGATGCAATCGGCGCCCCAGGAACGGGCCTGATAAACCTGGTACAGGTCGACCATGAAATCCTTGCGCAGCGCCGGCAGGGCGCATGCGGCGCGCGCCTGTTTCAGATATTCAGGTGAGCCCTGGAAGAATTGCACATCGGTCAGCACCGACAGGCAGGCGGCGCCATTGGCGGCGTAGCTTTGTGCAATCTGCGCGGGTTGAAAGTCGGCGCGCAGGACGCCTTTTGAAGGCGACGCCTTTTTGACTTCGGCGATGACGCCGGCTTGTCCGGCGGCGATTTTCGCGCGCAGGGCTTGTTCGAAACCGCGCAAGTTTTGCTTCAATTCGCGATCGCTTTCGACATCGCGCCGCAGGCTGGCCAAGTCTTGCTGTTTTTTGGCCAGGCGAACTTCTTCCGCCTTGACCTCGAGGATCTTGTTGAGGATGTCGGACATCAGGCGGCCCCAATCGTTTGCGTGGCCTTGATGAATTGCTCCATCTTGCGCAGTGCCGCGCCGGAGGCAATCGCTTCGCGCGCACGCTCCAGGCCGGCGGCAATGGAGGGCGCGGCGTCGGCTGCATACAAGGCGGTGGCCGCGTTCAGGGCGACGATGTCGCGCACCGGGCCGGCTTCGTTGTTCAGGGCTTGCAGAATGCGCTCGCGCGACTCGGCTGCGCCATTGACCTTGAAGTTGCGGGTGGCAACCATTTGCAACCCGTAGTCTTCGGGATGGATTTCGTATTCGCGGATCTCGCCGTTGACCAACTCGCCCACCATGGTGGCGCCGCCGAGAGACACTTCATCCATGTTGTCGCGGCCCCAGACCACAATGGCGTGCTTGGCGCCCAGCCTTTGCAGCACGCGCACCTGGATGCCGACCAGGTCGGCGTGGAACACGCCCATCAGGATATTGGGCGCGCCGGCCGGATTGGTGAGCGGACCCAGGATATTGAAGATGGTGCGCACGCCCAATTCCTTGCGCACCGGCGCCGCATGTTTCATGGCGGCGTGATGATTGGGCGCGAACATAAAGCCGATTCCGGTTTCCTCGATCGAGCGCGCCACCTGTTCCGGCTGCAGATTGATATTGGCGCCCAGCGCTTCCAGCACATCGGCGCTGCCGGAAGAGGACGACACGCTGCGTCCGCCATGCTTGGCCACGCGCGCGCCGGCGGCGGCGGCGACAAACATCGAGGCGGTGGAGATATTGAAGGTGTGCGCGCCATCGCCGCCGGTGCCGACGATGTCGAGCAGACCGTCGGTGTTCTTGAGCGGCACCTTGGTGGCGAACTCACGCATCACCTGCGCCGCGGCGGCGATTTCGCCGACGGTTTCCTTCTTGACCCGCAAGCCCATGGTGAGGGCGGCGATCATGACCGGTGACATTTCGCCACGCATGATGGTGCGGAACAGCGACAGCATTTCGTCGTGAAAGATTTCGCGGTGCTCGATACAGCGCAACAGCGCTTCCTGGGGAGTAATCGACATGGGGTGCTCCTTCTTTTTCAGACGCCGCGCAGGAAGTTCTGCAGCAGCTGATGGCCGTGTTCGGTGAGGATGGATTCGGGGTGGAATTGCACGCCCTGGATGTCCAGGTCCTTGTGCCGCACGCCCATGATTTCTCCGTCCTCGGTCCAGGCCGTTACTTCCAGGCAGGAGGGCAGGCTTTCGCGTTCGATCGCCAGCGAGTGATAGCGGATCACGGTGTAGGGCGAAGGAATGCCCTTGAAGACGCCGCTGTCGGTATGGGTAATGGGCGAGGTCTTGCCATGCATGACTTGCTTGGCGCGGATCACCTTGCCGCCAAAGGCGGCGCCGATGGCCTGATGGCCCAGGCATACGCCAAGAATGGGAATCTTGCCGCCGAATTCCTGCAGGACCGGAATCGAGACACCCGCTTCGGCCGGCGTGCAGGGGCCGGGAGAAATGCAGATGCGCTCCGGGTTCAGCTCGGCGATTTCACGCAGCGTGATTTCATCGTTGCGCACGGTGCGCACGTCTTCACCCAGTTCGCCGAAATACTGCACCAGGTTGTAAGTGAAGGAATCGTAGTTGTCGATCATCAGCAGCATGTCAGATCTCCCCGTCCAGGCCGTCTTGCACTTGTTCCGCGGCGCGCAGCACCGCCCTTGCCTTGTTCTCGGTCTCCTGCCATTCCATTTCGGGAATGGAGTCGGCAACAATGCCGGCCGCGGCTTGCACATACAATTCGCCGTCCTTCAGCACGCCGGTGCGAATTGCAATGGCCAGGTCCATTTCGCCGCCGAAGGACAGGTAGCCGCAGGCCCCGCCGTAGATGCCGCGCTTGACCGGCTCCAGCTCGTCGATGATTTCCATCGCCCTGACCTTGGGCGCGCCGGACAAGGTGCCGGCCGGGAAAGTGGCGCGCAACACGTCCAGGTTGGACATGCCTTCTTTGAGCGTACCTTCGACATTGGAAACGATGTGCTGCACGTGCGAGTATTTTTCGATGGCGATCTTGTCCGTCACCTTGACGCTGCCGATGTCGGCGATGCGGCCGATGTCATTGCGCGCCAGGTCGATCAGCATCACGTGCTCGGCGATTTCCTTGGGATCGGCCAGCAGCTCTTCGGCCAGTTGCGCATCGCGTTCCGGCGTATTGCCGCGCGGGCGGGTGCCGGCCAGCGGGCGGATGGTCACTTTCTTGCGGCCATCCGGGGTGGCTTCGTTGCGCACCAAAATTTCGGGCGAGGAACCCACGATCTGCATGTCGCCGAAATTGTAGAAATACATATACGGCGAAGGATTCAGCGAGCGCAGCGCGCGATACAGCGAGAGCGGCGAATCGACATAGGGCTTGCGCAGGCGCTGGCCGATCTGCACCTGCATCAGGTCGCCGGCCATGATGTATTCCTTGGCCTTGGCCACGGCTTGCAGGTAATCGGCCTTGTCGAAATCGCGATGGGTTTCGGTGCGCACCGACGCCGAGGTGACCGGCGCATCCACCGCGCGCCGCAGCATGGCGCGCAAGTCGCGCAGGCGGGAGCGGGCGCGGGAATAGGCTTCGGCGGAAGTGGGGTCGGCGTAGACGATCAGGTAAAGCTTGCCGGAGAGGTTGTCGATGACGGCCAGTTCTTCCGTCAGCAGCAGCTGGATTTCCGGCAGATTGAGATCGTCTTTGGGGGCGCTGTTGGCCAGGCGCTTTTCGACATGGCGCACGGTGTCATAGCCGAAATAGCCGGCCAGGCCGCCGCAAAAGCGCGGCATGCCGGGTCGGATCGCCACCTTGTAGCGCTGCAAATAGCTTTCAATGAATTCGAGCGGATTGCCCTGGTGGAGCTCGATCTGCTTGCCGCCTTTGAGCACCTCGATCTGCTGGCCATGGCTTTTGAGCACGGTGCTGGCAGGCAGGCCGATAAAGGAGTAGCGCCCGAAACGTTCGCCGCCGACCACCGATTCCAGCAGGAAGGTGTTGCGGCCGCCGCCTTGCGACTGCGCCAGTTTCAGATAGAGGGAAAGCGGGGTTTCAAGGTCGGCAAAGGCTTCGGCAATCAGCGGAATGCGGTTGTAGCCTTGCGCGGCGAGCGATTTGAATTCGAGTTCGGTCATGCGTATCTCCAGCGGCCGCAGCAAGAAGGATGGGCGCGGCGAGTTTCCAAAACACTGCCGGCAGGACGCACGGCAGCAGGCACATCAGGTCAGTTGGACCAGGATTGCCAGCGTCGCCACAGCCAGGCCCCCGGGGCCTGCATTAGACGTTGTTTGGAAACGGAGTACATGTACCAGTAGGCTTTTGTGTCTGCGCCGCCTTGCGACGGGATTGCACTGCTAGTTCGATATCTGGATTTGAATGCAAGCGGCTCCGAGCAAAGCGGCGGCTTCATTCAAGTTGCGGACTATACCATCGGCCTCTATCGTT
The DNA here is from genome assembly GCA_023392035.1 of Pseudomonadota bacterium. Classification (GTDB taxonomy): domain Bacteria; phylum Pseudomonadota; class Gammaproteobacteria; order Burkholderiales; family Burkholderiaceae_D; genus Lacisediminimonas. The sequence continues at coordinate 43,356 of JAEVZY010000091.1, forward strand.
TGTACAGGCAAGCCATGGTTGTAGCCATAGGGGACCACCAGCACTTTGCAGCCGGCCGCGCGCGCCGCCTGGGCGTCGTTGCTTGAATCGCCAATGGCCAGCAGTTGCGCCGGAGTCAGATCGAAATCGCTGGCTACTTGCAGCATGGGCAGCGGGTCGGGCTTCTTGCGCGCCAGCGAGTCGCCGCCGTAGACCACTTCAAACCACGGCGCGAGACCGGTCTTTTCCAGCAGGCCGGTGGCCAATGCATGAGGCTTGTTGGTGACGCAAGCCAGGCGCATGCCGAGCGCTTTCATTGCCGCCAGGCCCTCGACCACTTCGGGATAGAGCTTGCTGTGCAGGCCGTTTATGCGCTGGTAATGCGCCAGGTAAAGGCCGCGGGCTTGGGCAAAATGCTGATCCACGGCCGGCTCCGGGAAATAGTGCCCAAGAATGCCGCGGATCAGGTGATCGGTGCCCTTGCCCACCATGTCGATCACCTGCTGCAGGGATACCGGCTGCAAATCCAGCTCGCGCAGCATGTGGTTGAGGGCGACCTGGAAGTCGGGCGCGGTATCGACCATGGTGCCGTCGAGGTCGATGGCGACCGCGCGTACCGGCGCCAGCAAGGTGATGGCCACCCTCATGCGGCAGCCAGTTGCTGGCGCATTGCGTCGATGACGGCTTTGTAGTCCGGCTTGCCGAAAATGGCCGACCCGGCGACAAAGGTGTCCGCGCCGGCGCGGGCTGCGGCGGCGATGTTTTCCACCTTGATGCCGCCATCCACTTCCAGCAGGATGTCGCGGCCGGAGGCATCGATGCGCTGGCGCACCGCCGCGATCTTCTGAAGCGCCTCGGGAATGAAGGACTGGCCGCCGAAACCGGGGTTGACCGACATGATGAGGACGATGTCCAGCTTGTCCATCACATGGTCGAGGTAGTGCAGGGGAGTGGCCGGATTGAACACCAGGCCAGCCTTGCAACCGTGGTCACGTATCAGTTGCAGGCTGCGGTCGATATGCTCGGAGGCTTCGGGGTGGAAGGAGATCAGGTTGGCGCCGGCCTTGGCGAAGTCGGGAATGATGCGGTCCACCGGCTTGACCATCAGGTGCACGTCGATCGGCACTTGAACGTGCGGCCGGATCGCCTCGCACACCATGGGGCCGATGGTCAGATTGGGGACGTAATGGTTGTCCATCACGTCGAAATGGATGAAGTCGGCGCCGGCGGCGACGACATTGCGCACTTCTTCGCCCAGTCTGGCAAAGTCGGCGGAAAGAATGCTGGGAGCGATGCGATAGTTCGGCATGGGAATTTTGGCAATGCGCGCCGGCGAGGGGCGCCGGCATGGCGCGTATTCTACCCCCGCACCCCGATCGGCTTGCCAGGCCTGGAGATTTCGTGTGCAATCCTTCGCTATTGCGTTTCTGTCAGCGGGAGTGGTGAATGGCGGCGTATGAATTCAAGGTCAGTGTGGCGGCGCGCTATCTGGAAGAGCAGTCCGATCCGGATCGTTCCCAATATGTGTTCGCCTATACCGTCAACATACGCAATACGGGCAGCGTCGCGGCCCAGCTCATTTCGCGGCATTGGGTCATCACAAGCGGCAACAACGCCGTGCAGGAAGTCCAGGGCTTGGGCGTAGTCGGGCAGCAGCCCTTGCTGCGCTCGGGCGAGGAGTTCGAATACACCAGCGGCGCCACGCTCTCTACGCCCCAGGGCAGCATGTACGGCGAATACTTCTGCGTGGCCGAGGACGGCACCCGCTTCGAAGCGGAAATCCCGGAATTCGTGCTGTCCCTGCCGCGCACCTTGCACTGACTTAAGCCGCGCAGCGGATTTCAGCGTCCGGTCGTATCATCGCCGCCGCTTCGGTCCGGCGTTTGCGAACCGGGCTTTTTGCCGGCGAACATGGTCCACCACACAATGAAAACCAGCAGGAACAGCGCCAACAGCGCTTCCACCAACAGTATCCACATGAGGTTTCTCTCCGGCTTGTCTGGAGCGCGCAGTCTACCCGCATTGGCGGCATTGATGCTGCTTGTCGCGGCTTGCACCACACCAACCGCGCCGCCTCCTCGCGTGGAAGCGCCGCCGGCCGCAGTCAAACCGCCTGCGCCCCGCTTGCAGGCGGTGAGCTTCGCCGACTTGCCTGGCTGGCTGGATGATGATCCGCGCCAGGCATGGCGTCCGTTCCTGGCATCCTGCGGCGCGCTGGCCAGGCGCATCGAATGGCTGCAGGTTTGCGACGCCGCCAAGGGCGTGAACGAATCCGACCCGACGGCGATTCGAAATTTTTTCGAAAGCCGCTTTGTGCCGAATCGCGTCATCAATGGTGACGGCACGGACCTGGGTTTGATCACTGGATATTACGAGCCCTTGTTGCGCGGCTCGCGCCGACGCGGCGGTCCCTACCAGACTCCGTTGTATAAGGTGCCCGACGATCTGGTCGTCGTGGATCTGGCATCGGTTTATCCGGAACTGAAAGGGATGCGACTGCGCGGCAAGCTGACGGGGAATCGCCTGCAGCCCTATCCAACCCGCGCCGAAATCGCCCGTGACAATGCACTGGGCGGCCGCGAATTGCTGTGGGTGGACAACGCGGTGGAGGCATTCTTTCTGGAAGTGCAGGGCTCCGGTCGGGTTCGGCTGGCTGAGAACGGGGAAACCGTGAGGGTGGCATATGCCGACCAGAATGGGCATCCATACAAATCGATCGGTCGCTATCTGGTGGACAAGGGTGAAATGACACTCGACCAGGCCTCGGCCATGAGCATCAAGAATTGGTATCTGGCTCATCCGGCGCGGCGTCAGGAGCTATTGAACGCCAATCCGAGCGTGGTCTTCTTCAAGGAAGAGCGGGTCGCGGCGCCTGATGAGGGACCCAAAGGTGCCTTGGGCGTGCCGCTGACCGCCGGGCGCTCAATTGCGGTGGATCCGCAAACCCTTCCCCTGGGGGCGCCAGTCTATTTGGCCACCACCCGTCCGGGCAGCAACCAGGTTCTGCAAAGACTGATGATGGCTCAGGACACCGGGGGGGCGATTAGGGGTGGCGTGCGCGCCGATTTCTTTTGGGGTTTTGGCAACGAGGCCGGTGAGCAGGCGGGGCGTATGAAGCAGGCGGGCGCGATGTGGGTGCTGCTGCCGCGTCCGCAGCGTTGAACGCGGCGAATATCACTTTCCGCTTTATTCCATATATAGGAGGGACTTAGATGCAATACGAGAATATCCAGCTTGAAAGCAAGGACCGGGTCGGCTTGATCCGTTTGAATCGGCCCAAGGCGCTGAACGCTCTGAACGACAAGTTGATGGACGAGTTGGGCGCCGCCCTGCTCGCTTTTGATGCCGATGAGGCCATCGGCTGCATCGTGTTGACGGGGAGTGAAAAGGCTTTCGCTGCCGGCGCCGACATTGCTGCCATGGCGAATTACTCCTTGATGGACGTCTACAAGACCGAATACATCACGCGCAACTGGGAACAGATTCGACGGGTGCGAAAGCCTGTCATCGCAGCGGTGGCGGGATATGCGCTTGGCGGCGGCTGCGAGCTGGCCATGATGTGCGACTTCATCATCGCCGCCGATAACGCAAAGTTTGGGCAGCCAGAAGTGAAGCTCGGCACTATCCCCGGCGCGGGCGGCACCCAGCGCCTTCCCCGTGCCATATCGAAAGCCAAGGCCATGGACATGTGCTTGACCGCACGCATGATGGATGCCGCCGAGGCGGAGCGTGCGGGATTGGTGTCGCGCGTGGTACCTCTGGATCGACTGATGGACGAGGCGCTGGAGGCGGCGACTGTGATTGCGTCCATGTCGCTGCCTTCGGTCATGATGATCAAGGAAGCGGTGAACCGCGCATACGAATCGACGCTCAGCGACGGCATCATGTTTGAGCGGCGACTGTTCCATTCCACCTTCGGGACGGAAGATCAAAAAGAAGGAATGAAAGCTTTTTTGGAGAAGCGCTTGCCCTCGTTCAGAAACCTCTGATATAGTTCGCCTCCCGTCGCAAAACGGCACTCAAAACGCAGTGCCGACGCAGAGCGAAAGCACTGTTTGCGAAGGGCGCGATGCGAGGTTGTACGCGACGCTGCAAGGCAAAAAAAATTAAGCCAAACAGTTGACGCGAAGCAGAAAACTCCTCATAATCTCATTTCTCTGCTGCTGACGAACAAAACGATTCGACGGCGAGCTGCCTGGCTCTGGTGAGCTTGGGTGGCGGCGGAAAAGGTCTTTAAAAATTAACAGCCGATAAGTGTGGGCGCTAGATGGAAGCGCAATGCGGCGCAAGCTGCATAGAGCTCAAACCATTGAAGTGCTCACAAAGAAATATAGGAAGGTTCGCAAGAACATTCCTGTCAGTATTTTGAGTGAGCGACGGTTCTTCGGAACCTGCCGGAAACGGCACAAAACAGAGATTGAACTGAAGAGTTTGATCCTGGCTCAGATTGAACGCTGGCGGCATGCCTTACACATGCAAGTCGAACGGCAGCGCGGGAGCAATCCTGGCGGCGAGTGGCGAACGGGTGAGTAATATATCGGAA
>JAEVZY010000131.1 GCA_023392035.1 Pseudomonadota bacterium
CCCACCGCCTGCGCGAACGCGCCGCGCACCTGGCCATCGGCCATGCCGGTATGCAGGATGCGGCCGGCGTCGTGGGTGGTGATGTAGCGGTCGATGCGCACGCGACCGGTGACGGGATCGATCTCCACCCCGCACACGTCGAACACGAAGCCGTAGGCGCCGGAGCTGTTGATGACGTCGTTCTCATCCGGCGGCGCCAACTGCGGCATGTTCCAGAACACGGTCTCGCGCATGCCGGGCATCATGCCTTCGGGCAGCGAGCCGGGCGACCAGTGGGCGGTGCCGGCCAGGCGATGAAATGCAATGCTGCGCGAAGGATTGTTGGAATCTTCCGCCACGCTCACCTTGCCGGCGGCAAAGACGATCTGCGCCGGCTCGACCTTCCACAGGTCGGCTGCTATCAAGGCCAGCTTCTCGCGCAGCTTCATGGCCGCCAGATGCACGGTGCCGGCTACCGCGCCCGCAAAGCGGCTGGAGTAATTGCCGGAGGCGATCGACCAGGCATCCTTTTGCGTATCCAGTTCGGCGTTCACCGCCACTTCACGCGGCGTCAGGCCGAGGGCATCGGCCACCACTTGCGCGCACACGGTGCGATGGCCCTGACCTTGCGGTGCCGAGGCAATCACCACGCTGACCGCGCCCAGGGCATCGATGCTGACCGTGGCGCTGGCGTTGGCGCCGCCCTTGGGGCCGGCCTTGGCGCGCTGCTCGGCGGTGAGGGCGGTGGTGATATAGCCCATGTTGGAAATCGAGGGCTCGACGATGGCGGCATAGCCGATGCCGTACAAGCGGCCGGCTTGACGCGCTTCATCCCGACGGCGGCGCAGGCCGGCCAGGTCGCCCTGGTCCTCGGCCAACTGCAGGGCTTTTTGATAGTCGCCGGAATCGAGCAGGGCGCCGGCCGGGCAGCGGTAGGGAAAGCTGTCGGCCGCGATCAGGTTGCGGCGGATGACTTCCAGCGGATCGAGCCCAAGTTCGACCGCGATCTTCTGCATCAGGCGCTCGAGCGCGAAATACACTTGCGGTCCGCCGAAGCCGCGCACCAGGCCGGCCGGCGTCTTGTTGGTCAGCACCACGCGGTTGCGCACTTCAAGATGCTGGGCGCGATAGGCGCCAGTGAGGCAGCCATGCATGCGGTAGAAGGTGGCCGGCTCGGGTGCGCGCAGATAACCGCCGCAGTCGTCCAGTTGGTCGTAGCGCAGGGCCGTGATGACGCCTTGCTCATCCACCGCGGCGCTGATGGTGGTGACGCGGTTGGTGGCGGAGGTGGCGGCCTGCAGGTGTTCCAGCCGGTCTTCCACCCACTTCACCGGCGCGCCCGCCTTGCGCGAGGCCAGGCACATCAGGACGATGTAGGGGAATACGCCTTGCTTGACGCCAAAGCTGCCGCCGGAATCGCGCGGCAGTTTCAGGCGCAGGCGCGCCGCCGGAACCTTGAGCGCCAGCGCCATCACCGGGTGCAGCGCAAACGGTCCCTGGAAGTTGGACAGGACTTCGTAACCCTGTTCCGCCGAAAGATATTCCGCCTGCACCACATAGCATTCGATCGGGGTGCAGGTATTGCGCGGGTAATGCACCTTGAGCGAGACCTGGCGCCTGGCATTGGCAAAGGCCTGGGCCGGATCGCCATACACAAAGTGGCGGTCGGACACCACATTGCTGCCGACTGCGTCATGCAGCAGCGGCGCGCCCTCGGCGGCAGCGGCTTCCGGATCGACCACCGCAGTCAAGACTTCGTATTCCACCTTCACCAGTTCGGCCGCGTCTTCGGCCAGGTAGCGGTTTTGCGCCAGCACCACCGCCACCGGTTCGCCCACGTAGCGCACGCGCTCCATGGCAATGCACCAGTGTTCCATCGGCTGCTTCACGCCCACCACAAAGGGCGCGGCCCATTGCCGGACATCGTCCCCGGTCAATACGGCGCGCACGCCGGGCAGGGCGAGGGCGGCGCTGAAATCGATGGACTTGAGGGCGGCATGGCCGTGAGGCGAACGCACAATCGCGGCATGCAGAGTGCCCGGCCGGCTGCCGCTGTCATCGGCATACAGGCCATGGCCGGTCAGCAGCGAAGCATCTTCCAGCCGTTCGATGGAACGGCCGACAAAAGAAGTGCTGGCGGCGACCGCGTCTTGTTCCTTCCGGGCGTGCTCCACTCTGGTCCTTGTCAGTTTGATGACGCAACGAGTGTAGAAGCCAAGCCCGGCCGGGCTCTTACCGCGGAGTGCGAGGATTTACCCTGAAGTCTTATTTTGTGAGTGAGACCACGGGCCAGCGCGCGCGGCGTTTGGCGCGGCCGGCTGAGGGAAGGCAAAAAACCTTGCCGGCACTGCGTCTTCTCCTTCCTCAATCTAAATGAGAAGTGTTATCATTTGCGTTCCCGGACTTCTCAGGGTCGGGTTGAAAGGAACATGGAAACTTCCGCAAGCTCCCGTTTCGGGTTGATGAGCACCATCGCCGCCATCCATATCGCGCTGATATGGTGGCTGGCGGTCGGCTTGTCGACCCAGCCGCTGACTGCGCC
>JAEVZY010000174.1 GCA_023392035.1 Pseudomonadota bacterium
AATGGTTTCCCGGCCATATCAACGCCCCCCGCCGCCAGGCGGCCGAGGCCATGGAAAAGGGCGACATGGTGATTGAAGTGGGCGACGCCCGCATTCCGGCGGCCAGCACCAATCCCATGATTCACGAGCTGCGCCGCTTCCGCCAGCGTCCCTGCCTGACGATTTTGAACAAGGCCGACCTGGCCGATCCCGAGGCCACCCGCGCCTGGCTGCAGGCATTGTCCGGGCAAAAGGACATGACCGCAGTGGCCCTGTCCTGCAAGAACCCGGCCGAAGTGGCCCGGCTGCCGAAGCTGGCGATTGCGCGCGCGCCGCATCGCGGCACCGCCGAAAAGCCCTTGCGCGCCATGATCATGGGCATACCGAACGTGGGCAAATCCACGCTCATGAACGCGCTGCTCAAGAAGCGCGTGGCCAAGGTCGGCGACGAACCCGCTGTCACCAAGACCCAGCAAAGGCTTTATCTGGGCCACAACATCGTCTTGATCGATACCCCCGGCATGCTGTGGCCGAAGATTGAACATCCAACCGATGGCTTGATGCTGGCCGCCAGCCATGCCGTGGGTGTGAATGCGCTGATCGAAGAGGAAGTGGCCGAATTTCTGGCCACACTGTTGTTGCAGCGCTATCCGCAGTTGCTCCTGGCGCGCTATGGCTGCAAGACCGAGGCGCTGGATGGCTGGGGCGTGCTGGAAGCCATCGCCAGCCGGCGTGCATTCCGCAAGCGCGGCGGCGAGCCGGACGTCGAGAAAGCCGCTCACGTTCTGCTGCAGGATTACCGCAGCGGCGCCCTGGGTCGCATCTCGCTCGAGACGCCGGAAAGCCGTGCCCACTTGCTGGCCACTTGGGCGCCGCCCGAACGTTTGGGCGAAACTCCCGAAGTGGAAGACGACGATCAATCTGATCGATAGAAGCCCAAGCTTCGCCTGCGATTCCGCAGGTAAGTCTGTCTCACCTGCGGCTGATCGCACCGTGCGTCGCATATAGAACGCACTCACGCGCATTCGCGAACACTCGCCCTTCGCAGGAACCCGCCTTTGCCCGGCCTCACCCATGTTTTCGCGCGACCACGGCGGTCGTCATGAAAACGTGAAGAGGCAGGCATGGCTGACAGAAGTCCCAATCTTTCGGGCGGCAAGAGTTATTCCGACGGCAGGCGTCACGGCAATCGCTCGGACCAGGTTTCTCCCGTCGCCACGCCGACAAAATTTCGGACTCCGCGCTCGCCCTCTTCATTGCCGCGCCCCACGGTATATGAACGCCAATGCAGTCGCTGGCATTCAGATCTGCAGATGGAAAAAGTCCGACTGCAGATCGACCTCAACAAGATGGTCAAGGACTGGGAAGCCGAGATAAACCGGCTGGAGAAAGCGCTTGGCGACAAGGGCCTGGAGACGCTGCTCGAGCACCTGGCGAAAATCAATCCCAAACAGGAACGCGAGCTGCGCGCCTATGCCGATGAACTCACCGGGGTGCTGGCGACGGCCAAGGTCTTGCGCGAGCTGCACCGGCAGGTAAAAGTGGTGCAGGACTGGAACGCCCTCAGCCGGGACGTGCTGGATGCGCTCAAGTCGCGCCAGACCAGCGTCAATGTCCTCACGCTGCGCAAGCAGGCAGTTTCCTATTTCGTCTGGAGTGCGATCAGCCTGGCGCGGGTCGCCGCCTTCTCCTGCTTTTTGGCCGGCGTAGCCGGGTCCGCCATTCCCTCCCTGGTGTTCGCCGGCGCCAGCATTCTTCCGGCGGGGCTGCAAACCGGAATGATGGTGCGCAACCATTTCCAGCTTCAGGAAAAGTACTACAGGAGCCAGGCCGCCGCCTTCGAGAGCATGGGGTGTGCGCTGCGCGGCCTGGAAAATTTTCCCGCGCATACCGTTGATGATGCCTTGGCCATGTTGGCGTTTCGCGATGCCTGTTCCAGTCTTCCGCAATTTTCGCCGGCTGCCGCGCTGGATGCGCAGCAGGCGGGATATGCCCGCATCCGCGATCAGGGCGTCATGCCGGTCAATATCCTCACCTCCTGCCTGGGCCAGATCCTGTCGATGATCCATGCGCCGCTCTGGTCCAGCAGTCTCTCGCTGGGTTTGTCCAGCGTCGGCTACAGTGGTCAGGCAATACTGAACGGCTTGCAGGGCAGGGTGGAGTACGACAAAGCCACCCGCCTGGGCGAGCGCTACAGCGCCTGGCTCAAGAGCAAGGCTGACTGCGGCCAAATGCAGCAATGGGCCAATCGCAATGTCATGAACCGCGCCGCGCAGATCGGCATGACGGCGCACTACAGTCGCAAGCGCACACAACAGGAACCGGAGGTCACGGGTTCGCTGGCCCGCTTGGTCAAGAGTCCTTTTGATGCTGTGAATGCCTTGATGGCCGGCGCCGCCAGCGCCTTGCCCTGGTTCGATCTCGCACCGCCGGGCTTCACCGTGATGGCCGGTCTGGTGGCATCCAGCATATCGGCGGTCGAGAGAACGGTGGCGGGTGTCAGGCTGTGGAAGCGCGGCAACGTCGGCCTGGATGCCAAGGCGCGTCAGCTTCAGGCCCGCCTGATGTTGGCGCTGCTTGATCCCAGGGAATTGCTGGACCTGATCAACAAGCAAAGTGGCGGATCGCTCATGCTCAGTGTGCCGACCGGCAACTATGACGAGCGCACGGGCTTTGCCATGAGTTCACCGCAAGTGCTGCCCGCAGAGAATGAGTTCATTGCGCTTGAAGCGCTGGCCGATGCCGTGGACGTGTTTGCCGACGGCGAGAGCGGTGACGATGATCCGCTGCCGGAGCTGCTGATCCAGGTATTGGGCATGAATTCGCTGGACTGGATCAACCTCTTGCGCGTGCTGAAAGGCATGCGCAATGGCGAAGACCGGATTGCCTTCATCAAGCAGCGCCTGGCCGCGGTGCTCAAGATCGACTTCAACCTGGAGCCGAATGGAATGGAGCCGGCGCTGCCGGCCGAAGTGGTGATGCATCGCTTTCTGCTTGCCCTGGCGGACGATGAACTCGACCTCGAACAGCTCTTTGCAGATACCCAAGGCAGCGACCCGGAAACGCAATGGGGCCTGGCGCTCGAGGACAAGCTCGCAACTTTGCTGAGCGATTTTGGCGAGGACGCCTTCCTGGCCGCGCTGGAAGAAGTGTGGACCAAACGCCGGCCATGCAGCGACACAAGCAAGCCGCGCCTGAGCCTGTTTGCCTTGCACGTGCTGGGCAAACACCTGATTGACAAGCGTACGAAGTTTGCCAATCAATTGCGCAGCGCCCTGGCAGCGGACAAGCACGCTCTGATCATGCGGCACAGATATCCCGAAACCGATGTGAACGCCTTTGTCGACGCCATCGAGCAATTGCTTCGCGCCGCTCCGGCGCAGCGGGCCCAGCGCCGCGAAGCCTTGTATCACCTGGCGCGCATGAAGCTGACGCAGGAGCTGCTGCTCAAGTCACAGCGCTTCCGGTCCCTGGCCTGCCATGCTGACTTGATGAAAATTCTCGGGCTGGTGGATCGCGTGGTCGAACCTGACGGGGATCCGGAAAACGAGCTGGTGTATTCGGTCGACGGATCGACTGAGGATACCTTCCCGGACTCGGACCTGATCAGCACCGTCTCCAGCTCGGACCCCTTGAGTGATTCGGATCGGGCCGATCAGGCCTCGGAGAGCCTGCGCTCGCCGGACAAACAAAACGGCGTTGCAGATGGCGCGCAATCCCCCGAGGCGCCCGCTTCACCGGGGGTGACCCTGCTGGCACTCATCAGAAAGCCGCTCGCCGCTCGCCGCTCGGCGCGCACCCATGCAGTGCTGCAAGCGGTGGTGACGCAGTTGCCGACGGCGACTCCGCCCGTGCGCGCGTCAAACTCCTCGCGTCTGGCCTTTGCCCTGCCGATACAGACTCCTTACACCCCGGTACAGCCGCCCGAGACGCCCTTGGCCACACCGCGCGGCAAAGCGGTGGGCACGCCCTCGGGTACACCGCAGCTTGAGTCGCTGCGACATCGCGCAGAGGCTGAAGAAGTCTAGCTTCCGATGACAGATATGGCGCAAATCAGGCAATACACGATAGGCGTCAATTTCGAGCGTCTACCGCATTGGCTACATATCCAGGCTCCACGTGGCCTAACTGTTTTGGAGCATCCAATTTTCATGGTTACAAAATCTCCGCTGTGAACCATCAAACAAAATATAAGGCGGAGGAAACAATGGAAATCGGAAATGCAAATGAGGGCAAATTATCTGTCAACTTGAGCCGCGGGGCCTGATATGTACCACATGACCAGCGGATTCGCGAGGATGCTCGATTATTGCGGTTATCGGCAGGTAAAACCGCAAAAAACCGATGCGGCACATGACATGGAAGCAGCGGCCGCCGATTATGGCGAATGCATACCGGAATTCAGAGATTATTTCGACCTCGAATCCATCAAGAAAAAAATTGCCCACCGACCAGAGCAGGATCAAAAGGAATTCATTCAGTACTGCGATTGGTGCATACGCAGCATGGCGGCACGTGGCCGGAAATTTCAGCAAAAGCTGGCAAATCTCAATGGCGAATTCGCGAAAAGCTTTGTGAAGCTGGTGAATCAAAGTACGTTCAATCGCGTGATGTCCTGTACTGATACCTGTTCCAGGGACATCCGTGAATGGGCGGCGAATCGTCGGCGCATGGCCCGTGGAATACACGGTAAAGGCTATGACCCCGAGGAAGGAAAAGACCTTGTATCGACCAAAATACAGGCGTGTGCCTATATTGGCTGGGGGGCGTTGCAGTTCATGCGTGTCATCACTGGCGCCATCTTGTTCTATGGGCAGTACGAGGGCGATTTCCCGGCCAAGCACCATGCCCATCCCTCGGATCCGGATCAAACGCTGTACAACCGCCAGGTCTTCTACAACGGAACCGCCACCGGGCAAGCCATCTTTACGGGCGCCACTGCCATACCCGCATTTTTCCTGCACAGCCCTCCCCAATTCCGCGAATGCTGTCGCGGTTTTGCCGAGCTGAATACCGCGGAATTGGCTGCACTCAATTGCTTCAAACACGCAGTGGATTTCATGAGCAGCGATGGAGACACCACTTCATTGCAAAACCTGCTCTACAAATTCGGGATGGAGAGTTTCAAGAGACGCCAGGCAAAATGGGGCAAATATGACGCCCTGCGCTATATGTTTTCGTCAATCAGGGAAACGGTGGCGTTTCCTGGAAACCTGATCTTTTCCGCCTTGGTCAGTATCAACCTTGCGGGGGGACAGACCTGGATCAGCGACCCGAAGGAGGCGGGGGTCTTGCAGACTCTTGCCGGTGTTTTCGGCATATTGCAGGCTGTGTTGGACAGCGCACAGGGGGCCTGCGAAATCAAGAGCGCGGAAGACAAACTGGATGAAATTCTCAAAACGATCGAAAGATTGAACAGCCTTGAAAACAAATATCAAGGCCTTCGTACCGGGCCCAAGAATGAGATGGGCGAGTTGCTTCGAAGTACCATCAACAACGTTGCCCTGGTCACCCAAAAACGCCAGCAGATCATTCAAGTTCGGGAACGCGATTATGGCTACTTGCGCTACTTTAAAGGCATGGGTGGATTTCTGACTTCATTGGCCACGCTTATTTTTGGAGCGCAGCAGGCCGCGACAGGAGCGAAGTTCGGCCTATATCCCCTGATTTCTTCTTTGACCAGCACCACTTTGAGCGGAGCCTATTATGCGGCCGCGTTCAAGAAGATGTGGGCGCGCAATGAAGAAAAGATGTTGAAAAAGAAGCTTTGCACCAATGCGGAATTTGTGCGGCTGAACTTCGACAAAAAGGATGCCGCCTTTTATCAAACTTCAGGCGTGACAAGAAAGTTCCATGACTATAGGCACTTGTTCTGGAAAGGGAGAATCGGGGAGAAAGTCTCCCGTGATCTGCCGTTCCAAAACAATGAATATATCGCCTTGGATATCTTGACGGATTTTATTCTGGCTGAGATGCACCAGACGGAAAACGTGGGGGAACTTCCCGATACCGACGAGTTGGTGAATTGGCTGCATGAATCCTGGGGTGTCTCCAAGTCCATTATCGAGGCGACCTTGAAATGCTGTTGTGACAAGGCCCATGTATTCCAGCGCGACCAACTGAAACAAGGTTTGGCGAAGCTGTTGCGCACCTCGCTGGCGTTGGGGCCCGACAAATTGGAAAAGCGGATCAAGGCTTCCCTGGTTGTGCTGGCTGCAATGCGGCACTTTGATGTAGAGGATTCCGATGCAGGCAAGGATTTCGCAAGGATATCTCTGGATTTTACGGCCCGCGCCCAGCGCTGGAGCTCGGATGAGAATGAAGCGGAATTGCTGCGGGGAGTGATGAACAAGGAAGAGTTCATTGCGTCCGTCCTGCATGTGTTTTATCGATGTGAGGTTCCGGAGAATCTGGATGCGGAATGGATCAAATTTGCAAAGATGGTGGCCGTGGCACAGGCCTTGGAGGCGCAAAGGTCCAATGCCTTGCTGGCAGTGGCCGACGCGACAAGGGAAAGCTTGAAATTGCCGCCGAAAACGGACGAGGACATTTCGCCTGAGGTTTTTGAAATTTTTCAAAGGGAAATGGCGGAATACGCCAAAACGTCGGTTCTCCAGCGCGGGAAGCTAACGGAAAGTCTCCGGAAATTGAGCAAGAACGAGTTGATGCAGAGCTTGCTGATTTTGGAGAAAGATCGGGATTGGATGAACAAGGTGGCGAGTGACTTGCCGTTGGAGCAGTCGGTGCCGCTTTTGCGGGGAATCAAGTTATTGTCCGACCGCGTGGATCTGAACCAGCCGCTTCCGGCGAATGTTCCCTCATCTCCTCGCAACTACAAACCATCGCCCAAAGGCCAGGACAAGACGGTTCACAAAGGCGAGGACAAGACGGTTCGGGTTCCAAGCATCATTCGGGCGGAGCAGTCATCCGAGTCCAGCGAAACCGAGCGCCAAAGGCCATCGTGGACCTCATTGGAGGCGGCGGACCAGACGACCAGAAAGCTCAATGGAAAGACGCAAGCGCAAAACGCCAATGGCAAACATTCGTACCGCGGGCCAGACGGAAGTGAGACCAACAGCACGAGCACACCACGAAACACTCCCGTTTCAGTACGCACCGATGCGAATGTATTTTTTGAAATCTCCGAAACCGATATTCTGGTGAGCGCGCCAGACAGCGACTCCGAGGACGAAAGTACGCAGGTGATCTTGAGGTCACCCGTCGGCATCGAAGAGGTATGAGCATGAGCGAAAACTCCGATGTCGGCGCCCGGAATTACCGGCACCTGTTGACCAGCATTGCGCAGGCCGAATCGCTGGACAAGGCCAAATTTCTCTCGGATCAATGCTTCGAGAAAGACGGCGTGCGCCTGAGTTTCGAGCATCTTCCCCAGTCCAATTTGTGCCGCATAGGTTTTGCGCTGGGGCCGACGCCGCGCGATATGGAGGCGCTCAAGGCCATGCTCGAATCGAACGCTTTTCCCGAGAAGGGCTTGTTGCCCATCATGGCAATCGATCCGGAATCGGGACAGGCCATGGTATTCGTTCACTTCCCCGCGATTGAAGAGGCGGAAATGGCCGTGCACTGCTTCCTGGGCTTCGGAATAGTGATGCTGGCCGAGCAGTGGAAAGAGCTGTGGAAGGAAGAGCTGAATCCGGCTTCAGGCGCGATCTGCGTTCTTGCCTGAAGGAGCTCGAGATGCAAGCCACATCCGCATCGGGTTCCGGATTTTTTTCGCGCCGCGTGCCCGCTCAAAAGCAGTACACGCCGGATCATCTGGTGGCTCTGGTTTTGAAGCGGGGCAATCCAGCCGAGCAAGAAGAATTCCTCGAGTATTACCACTGGTGCGTGGAGGAGATAAAAAGCGCCGGGGCCGCACTGGAGCAAGTGCTGGAGCAACTCGAAGGAAAATTCGATCAGCCATTCACAGACTGGTTGAACGAAGGCGGTTTTTTGAGCGAAGGCTGGCATCACCGCACGATCACGGAGTGGGACAAATGGTCGCGCGGCAAGCGTGAGGAGCGGGCTGAAAGCCAGCGCAAATCGGACGGCATCACCGGCGGCTACCCGGTCGAAAAAGGCAAGGACATCCTTTCGTTGCGATGGCAGGCTTGTGTCTATGTCGGTTGGACTTTGCTTCAGCTGTTCCGTGGCATCGTCGGCGACATGGCGCTTCAGCTACAGCGCTCGGGCAAGCTGTCGGTTGACAGTGTTGCCAATGTTACCGACATCAACGGCACCGATACCAATTCCAGCTTCACCAATTCCAGCTTTACCAATTCCAGCGCCACCAATAGTAGTGACGCGAGCGGCGCTCAGGATAATCCGGCGCAGGTCCTCTTCCACTTGCTGGGACTGATGCAACTCGTCGCCACCTGTTGTACCGTCGTCCCGTTCGGTATCCACATGACGGCCCAGGTCCGCAATTGGATGCGCTCGACTGCCGAGATGGGCAAATCCCGAAAAATCGCGCTCAATGGTTTCAAGGATGCAGTCGCTTTCATGACCGAAGAGGAGCCGACGTCGCAGCAGGCGCAAAGCTTCAGGATGGCGATGGAAGGCTGGCGCGAACGCGGCTCGGCAGCCGGCAGGCTGGAGGTATGGAAGTCCAGGTTTTCCGTCTGGCGCGACCTGTTTTCGCTCTTCAATACCACGATGATCAGCATCACTTCCTACCACCTGGTCAGCGGCCAGACCCTGTTCAAAAGCCCGATCCAGGCCGGCTGGGTGCAGGCTTTGGGCGGCGTGGCCGGTTTCCTGCAACATGCCTGCAATATTGGGCAGGGTACGGTGGAATTCCTGAGTGCGACCCGTAAGCGGGACATCTCCGTGGCCTTGATCGAGAAAGCTTTGCGCGTCCCCGAGGATTGCCGGGTCAACCTGAACACTTCCTTGCGCAAGCCGCGCCCCGTCACCCATGAATGGATATTGGAGGGCATCGCCAATATTTCGGCCAGGCGCTCAGAAGAGCATCAGGCCTGGACCGAAAGAAAAGAACAAGGCTACTCGGTCGTTCGCGGTGTTCAGGGAACGCTCGGACTTGTCACTTCCGGGGCGGCCATTGCATATGGCTCCATGCAGATCAGGTTCGATGATAAGGCTCCGCTCGATGCGCTGGACTTTTCCCTGGCTGGGACTCTCTTAAGCGGAGCATATTATTGCTTTGCAGCCTGGACCAAGATGGAGTTTTTGCGAAACAGCGAGAAAAACGAAAAAAAGCAGCGTTACCTGAATGCGCAATTCGTCCGGGCCCGGTTCACGCCGGAGATGGTGAGCGATTTGCACAGGCGCGGCGCGAAATTCAAATACGCGATAGTGGAGCTTCTGTTTCATGACAAGGAAAAGACCAGCTGGAACACGATCTCGTTCAAAAAGGGCAATGAGTTCCTGCTGCTGGATCTTCTGACCGAGAACATCGGCAAGGCCTTGTCCGAAGCCGATTGGGCGCGCGACGACCGGATGAAGATTCTCCGGGAGGCGTTGGACCTGCCAACGGTGAAATGGTTGAACGACACTTGTGGGGTCCCGCTGCTTGACCTGGAAGCCCTGTTCAGAGCTTGCCTGGACAAGGCGCCGGCATTGCGCGCGGATATGCTCAAACAAGGCCTGGCCAAGCACTTGCGCATCGTGCTGCCATTGGGCAAGGATAAATTGGAAAAGCGCATGGACACTTCAATCCTGGTTTTGGCCAAGCTCGATCTGCTGGAAACCAGGGTTCGCCCGACCGAAGAAAATGACGAAGGCGCCAGCTTCGCCCGCATCATGCAGGATTTTGAGCCTGAGGCCGCCCGGCTTTGGAAGAAGAATCGCGCGCACTTTTTGCTGGGGACCAATCTGGAGGAATTCATCGCCTCGGTGCTGCACGTATATGAGCGCTCCGGCATCAAGAAGAATCAGCCGCTCAGGGAAGAGCCGGAACTGGCAAGTTTTGCCAAGTTGGTGGCTGTGGCCACGCACGCCAAAGCCCAGCGCGAGGCGCAACTCAAGGCAGTGGCCGAGGCACGGCTGGCCCAGCTGCTTCGAAGATGCCTTGGAACAGGATTCGAGCCTGAAGTGTTTTCGGCATTCCAGCGCGATGTGCGTGCCTATGCCGAAACCTCGATTTTCAAGCGCGGCGATCAGGTGTCGATCCTGAAGCGGCTGGCGGGCAACAAGGCGATGCAAGCCCTGCACAGCCTGGTGGCGCAGCCGGATTGGAAATTGGATGTGGATGGGCCCAAGCTAAAAGGCCAGGCGGATTCCGACCTGGTTGCCGGCATCTTGCTGCTGGTGGAGCGGGTCGACTTCGAGCGTCTGATCTACACCAGCGTGCCGCTCACGGCGCGGAGCATGTCCAGCTTGCCGACCACTACGACGGTGCCGCAGGAATTGCGGGAATCCGAACTGGAGGATGTGCTCATTGAGAACGGTGACCGGCAAGGGAACGTGGACGCCAGGGTGGAAGATGATTCGGACAATCTACTGCTGCCGCGTAAGAGTCTTGCAAAGGAGGATGAAGAGTCTGGCCCCAAGCCGTCGGACGAAAGCAGCCAGTCCAAATCCAAACGGCGGCGTGGCGGCAAGCGCACGCGCCACAGCAGGCTGCGCCCCCTCTTGAACCAGTCGCAGGCGCCCTCCAGCGCCAAGGCCAGCCCGCGTAACAGCGGTCAGGCCAGCACTCCCGTCACAAAAAAGCCGATTATGACGGATGAGGACCCCAATGTGCTGGTCGAAGAAGATACCGATTCGCGGGTGGAAACGAGCGATTCAGAATAAGCCGGCTCAACAGTCGACAAAAAGCCCCGGCTCCGCAAGGAGACCGGGGCTTTTTTCGGCACTGGCGCGTTGCAGGCAACGCGCCTGGCAGGACCAGCAATTACATCATGCCGTCCATACCGCCCATGCCACCCATACCGCCCATGCCACCCATCGGAGCGGCCGTCTTGTCTTCCTTCAGCTCGGACACGGCGCAATCGGTGGTCAGCATCAGGCCGGCGATAGAGGCGGCGTTTTGCAGCGCGGTGCGGGTCACCTTGGCCGGATCCAGCACGCCCATTTCAACCATGTCGCCATAGCTGCCGTTGGCGGCGTTGTAGCCGTAGTTGCCCTTGCCTTGCAGCACGGCATTCACCACCACCGACGATTCCTCGCCGGCGTTGGCCACGATCATGCGCAGCGGCTCTTCGATGGCGCGCAGGACGATGCGGATGCCGGCGTCCTGGTCCTGGTTGTCGCCCTTGACGTTGAGCGAAGCGCGGGCGCGCAGCAAAGCCACGCCGCCGCCAGGCACGATGCCTTCTTCAACGGCTGCGCGGGTGGCGTGCAGCGCGTCTTCCACGCGGGCCTTCTTCTCTTTCATCTCGACTTCGGTGGCAGCGCCAACCTTGATCACGGCCACGCCGCCAGCCAGCTTGGCCACGCGCTCTTGCAGCTTTTCGCGGTCGTAGTCGGAGGTGGCTTCTTCGATCTGGGCGCGGATCTGCTTGACGCGCGCTTCGATTGCACCAGCCTGGCCGGCGCCGTCGATGACGATGGTGTTTTCCTTGCCGATTTCAACACGCTTGGCCTGGCCCAGGTCGTTCAGGGTGATTTTTTCCAGCGACAGGCCGACTTCTTCAGCCACCACCTGGCCGCCGGTCAGGACAGCGATGTCTTCCAGCATGGCCTTGCGACGGTCGCCAAAGCCCGGGGCCTTGACGGCGCAGGTCTTCAGGATGCCGCGGATGTTGTTGACCACCAGGGTGGCCAGGGCTTCGCCTTCCACGTCTTCGGCGATGATCAGCAGCGGACGGCCAGCCTTGGCGACTTGCTCCAGCACCGGCAGCAGATCGCGGATGTTCGAGATCTTCTTGTCGAACAGCAGCACGAAGGGGTTTTCCAGGACGGCGACTTGCTTGTCCGGGTTGTTGATGAAGTAGGGCGACAGATAGCCGCGGTCGAATTGCATGCCTTCGACGATGTCCAGCTCGTCGCTCAGCGACTTGCCGTCTTCAACGGTGATGACGCCTTCCTTGCCGACTTTTTCCATGGCTTCGGCGATGCGCTCGCCGATCGAGGCGTCGCTGTTGGCCGAGATGGCGCCAACTTGGGCGATTTCCTTGGAGGTGGTGCAGGGACGGGAGATTTTCTTCAGCTCTTCGACCATGGCGGTGACCGCCTTGTCGATGCCGCGCTTCAGATCCATCGGGTTCATGCCGGCGGCAACCGACTTCATGCCTTCGCGCACGATGCCCTGGGCCAGCACGGTGGCGGTGGTGGTGCCGTCACCGGCCAGGTCGGCGGTCTTGGAAGCGACTTCCTTGACCATATGCGCGCCCATGTTCATGAGCTTGTCGGACAGTTCGATTTCCTTGGCGACGGTGACGCCGTCCTTGGTGATGGTCGGGGAACCGAAGGAACGCTCGATGACGACATTGCGGCCTTTCGGGCCGAGGGTAACTTTGACTGCATTGGCGAGGATATTGACGCCTTCCACCATCTTGGCGCGGGCGCTGTCGCCGAACACTACATCTTTGGCTGCCATATTCTGTTTCTCCTGTATTTCGCGGGATTTTGTTAAGGATTACTTGGCGACGACGGCCATGATGTCTTCTTCGCGCATCACCAGCAGCTCGCGACCTTCGACCTTGACGGTCTGGCCGGAGTATTTGCCGAAGAGCACCTTGTCGCCGACCTTGACGTCCAGCGGACGCAGGGAACCGTCTTCTTTGATCTTGCCTTTGCCCACGGCCAGGACCGTGCCGTAGTCCGGCTTTTCAGCCGCGTCGCCCGGCAACACGATGCCGGAGGCGGTGGTCGTTTCCTTTTCTTCGCGTTCAACGATGACACGATCATGCAAAGGAACAAGGTTCATAAAAACTCCTTACAAATCAGTTGGTTATGATTTTTTGCGGCGCGTATGCCGCGGCTCGGGCGTTTCGGCGCGGTGTGGGTCCGCCCCGGGAAACCGGGAAAGGCATGCCTGTTGTTAGCACTCCCCTCCAGCGAGTGCTAAGTATAGGGACGGGGTTTTCCTTTTTCAAGGCCGACAAGGCGGAGCGGCGGGCGTAAAGCGCAGATTTAACGGGCCCACATCAAAAACCGTGGCGAATCCAACAGTTCCTGGTCAGGCCTGCCTTTGCGAGGCTTCGGCGGCGGCGCTGAAGTCACGTGGTCCGGTCAGCGCCAGGCCGCCATCCACCGGCAACAGCGCGCCGCTGATCCAGCGCGCGGCATCGGAGCACAGGAAGAGGGCGGCATTGGCCACATCCTCGATGCGTCCCAGGCTCTTGAGCGGGACGCGCTGGCGCATCGTTTCCAGCGTCTCTGCGGTCGGGGCCAGCCGCCGCACGCCTTCGGTGTCGGGAACCGGGCCGGGCACGATCGAGTTAATGCGTATGCCATCGGCTCCCCACTCCAGCGCCAGCGTGCGCGTGAGCATATCGACGCCAGCCTTGGCCGCGCAGACATGCGCCTGGAAGGGCGTGGCAATGAAAGACTGGCCGGCAGAGATCTGGATGATGGAAGCGCCCGGCTTCTTCAGCCAGGCATGGCTCATGCGCAGTACGTTGAAGCTGCCCAGCAGGTCGATGTCGATGACGGTTTTGAAAGCGTTGGGCGACATGTCGAGCGCACGGGCGAGGAAATTGCCGGCCGCCCCCGAGACCAGGACATCGATTGCGCCAAAGCGCGAATACGCGGCTTCAAAGGCCGACTGCACGGCCGCCGGATCGCGCACGTCGGCGCTCTGGCCAAAGGCCTGCGCTCCCGTATCGGCCAATTGCTGCACGGCCTTGTGTACTTTCTCCTCGGAGCGGCTGATGAGGCTGACGTGGGCGCCGGCCCGCGCGAAGGCGGTGGCGATGCCGAAATTGATGCCGCTGGAGCCGCCGGCGACGAAGACGTGGCGGCCCTTGAATTCACTTGCTGTAAACATGCGTTTGCCGGGGTGGTTTGATGGGAGCAGTCGGAAACTTTGGGCGCTTTTTTCGGCCGCGACAATGGCTGGAAGCGCCAAAGCGATTGACCGACCCTGTCGTTTTCTGCCAATCCGTGTGGCCAATGCCGCCATTGTCCCCGCCAATCAAGCGCTTTTAGACTGCACACAGCGCCGATCGTTGCGCGCTGCCCGAAGGCCGCCGCCGCGTGACAAGACTTACCAAGGACAAGGAAGAGAGATGAGATTCCTGCAGCTCAGCACCCAGAATCGGGTCGCCACCATCACCCTGGACAATCGCGCCAAGCGCAATGCGCTCGAACCGGCGCTGCGGGAGGAACTGGCCGAGGCCATTGCCTGGGTACGCGACGATGGCGAGATCCGGGCCCTGATCCTGACCGGCGCCGGCGAGCATTTTTCGTCCGGCGGCGATTTGAAGAACATCGCCGGCGCCGGGCTCGACGGCGAAGGCTGGCGCTTGCGGATGCAACACGCGCATCGCTGGGTGCACGATCTGGTCACCCTGGAAAAGCCGGTGATTGCCGCGATTGACGGCGTGGCCTACGGCGCCGGGTTCTCGCTGGCGCTGGCGGCGGATTTCATCCTGGCCACACCGCGCGCGCGGTTTTGCATGTCCTTCATGCGGGTCGGCTTCGTGCCCGACCTCGGCGCCTTCTATACATTGCCGCGCGTAGTTGGGCCGCAGCGTGCGCGTGAACTGATGCTCTCCGGTCGAGAACTCGATGGCGAAGAAGCGCTGCGACTGGGCATCGCCATGGAGCTGCTGCCGCCGGAGCAATTGATGGATCGCGCGCGCGCCATTGCGCAGTCCATGACCCACGCCTCTGCGGCCGTGGTGAGCATGGTCAAGCGCACGCTGGCGGTGGGAGGGCCTGAGCTGGCCACGCTGCTGGAGATGGAATCCAATGCCCAGGCCGTGGCGGCGGGAACGCCGGCCCACAAGGAAGCGGTGCAACGCTTCCTCGACAAGCGGCCCCCGGCTTTCCAGTGGCCCGCGAAGTAGCTTGGGCTGGTAGCTTGGGCTGCGGGGGCAGGCCAAAGCCAGACCCCTGCGGGAGCGGCAGCCGCTCAGTCGACCTTGATGTTGCCGTCCTTGATCACCTTCGCCCACTTCGCCATTTCGGCCTGGAAGAACTTGCCGTATTGCTCGGGCGTGTTCGGCGCCGCGGTGGCACCCACGCCCGCCAGCCTGGCGCGCGCATCCGGGTGATTGAGGGCGGTGTTGACGTCCGCGCTGATCTTGTCGATCAAGGCCTTCGGCGTACCGGCCGGCGCCATCACGCCAGCCCAGGAATAGGCTTCATAGCCCTTGAGGCCGGCCTCGTTGAAAGTCGGCACGTCGGGCAGGGCGCTGGAGCGCTTGGGGCTGCCCACGGCCAGCGCCTTCAATGCGCCGCGCTTGGCGTGCGGCACGCCGGAAGGACCGTCGGCAAACATCATGTTGACTTGCCCGCCAAGGACGTCGGTGACAGCCGGGGCGCTGCCCTTGTAGGGAATCTGCAGCAGTTGCGTACCGGTCTGCAGGCGGAACAATTCACCCGCCATGTGGGTGCCGCCACCGCTGCCGGCGGATGCGTAGCTGACCTTGCCCGGGTTTTTCTTCGCATAGGCGATCAGTTCACTGACCGAGTTGAAGGGGGCGGAAGGATGCGCGACCAGGAAAATATCGAAGGTCGCCGCGTAGGACACTGGCAGCAGGTCCTTGGGATCGTAGCCCAGGCTGGGCATCAGCGAGGGCAGCACCGAGTGATGGATGGAGTTGACCAGCAGCGTGTAGCCGTCCGGCGCCGCGCGGGAGACGAAAGCCGCGCCGATGGCACCATTGGCGCCGGACTTGTTTTCCACCACGACAGGCTGTTTCCAGATCTCCTGCAGGCGCGCGGCCAGGGCGCGGCCGGTCACGTCTATCGGTCCGCCCGGCGGGAAAGGCACGACCAGGGTCACCGGCTTGTTCGGAAAGCCGGACTGGGCCAGGGCGGGCAGCGCGCACAGGCCGGCGGCGGCCGCCAGCGTAGTGAGAAGGACGCGGCGAGTGATCATGTTGTCTCCTTGTGGTCTTTTGGATGTTGCTGTTGCTGCTGTTGCTGCCGGCGCTCTTCGGCCATGCGCACCAGTTCCCGCTTGAGGATCTTGCCCGACAGCGTCATGGGCAACTGCTCAATGCGGACGATCTGGAACGGACGCTTGTAGGGCGCGAGGTTCTTGTCCAGGTGCGCCTTGAGCTCGGCCTGGCCATCCAGTTCGCGGCCATCGGTCTCGACGTAGGCGATGACTTGTTCATTGCCATCCTCCTCGCGCAAGCCAACCACCGCCGCCCGGCGGATGCCGGGAAAGGTGCACAGCACATGCTCCACTTCACCCGGGTAGACGTTGAAGCCGGAGCGGATGATCAATTCCTTGAGCCGACCCACGACGTGCAGCGCGCCATCCGGATCGAGGTAACCGATATCGCCGCTGGCATACCAGCCGCCCGGCTTCATGACGGCCGCGGTCGCTTCCGGGTTGCGGAAATAGCCCGGGGTCAGGCCGATGCCAGCGATCCAGATTTCGCCGCGCTCGCCAGCGGGCAAGTCGTGGCCGTCGGCGTTGACGATGCGCACCTGGCCGCCTTCCTGGGCATAGCCGGCCGACGTGTCGGGGCGCTTCTGGCCGCGCGGCACCAGGTGCACCGAGCCGGCATATTCGGACAGGCCATAGCCGTGATGCAGGGGCAGGCCGCCGCCAAAGCGCTCTTCCACGGCGCGCTTGAGTGACAGGTCCAGCGGCGCCGCGCCGGTGTACAAGTAACGCAGCTGCGGCGAATGCGGACGGGCGATGCCTTGTTCATCCAGCCAGGCAAGGAAGCGGGCGTACAGCGCGGGCGGACCGAGCAACTGCGTGAGCTGCCGATGGGCGAGCGCATCCAGCAAGTCGGCCGGGTCGAACTTGCTGCGCATGAGCAATTGCGCGCCGGCATAGGTGGCCGCGGCCAGCACCGTGCCCAGGCCGAAGATATGCGTCATGGGCAGCGCCGCATAGACGCGGTCGTCAGGGCCGAGGGCGCGCGAGCGGGTCGAGACACGGCCAAATTGCACCAGCCCCGCATGCGTCACCATCACCGCCTTGGGCTGCCCGGTGGTGCCAGAGGTGAAAATCAAGGCCGCCACCTGCTCGCGCAAGGGCGATTCCTGCGGCTCTCCGGCCAGCTTGAGGGTGCGCTGCAGGCCGGGCAAGGCCGAGTCCACCGCCTGCATGCGGCGTCCATGCGCCGCCGCCGCGCTTGAGATGCCGCTGGTGAAGAACACCACGGACGGCTGGGCGGTGCGCACGAAGCCTTCCACTTCGCCTTCGGCCATGCGCGCATTCACGCCACAGGACCAGGCGCCGACACGGCTGCAGGCCAGGATGAGCGCCACATGCTGGGGACAGTTCTCGGCCAGCACCATGACGCGGTCGCCGGGGGCGATCCCGAGGCTGCGCAATTCGTCTTCCAGCACCCGCACCATGCCATCCAGCGCCGCGAAGCTCAGGGTGGCATCGGGCGTGTGGATGAACGCGGCATCCGGCGTGGCCGCCAGGCGCAGGTCGAACAGCTCATGCAGCCGGCTGGCGTCTTTCAATTGGTCCTGCAGACGATCCTGCGCTTGCTCCTGCAGTATGTTCATGCTCTGTTTCCCGCCGTCTCAATCAAACTTGATGTTCTTGGTCACCGTACCCCACAGCGCCAGTTCGCGCGCCTGGCGTTCGGCCAGGGTTTGCGGCGTGCCGGTCCATAGCTCGTAACCCGCTTCATGCAGTTTCTGCTTCAGTTCCTCCGATGCCAGGGCCGCGCGCGCGGCCTTGTTGTAGCGCTCGACCAGTTCGGCCGGCATTTTTGCCGGGCCGTACATGCCGTACCAGCCACCCACGTCATAGTCGGCAATGCCGGCCTCGCGCATGCTGGGTACATCGGGCAGCGAAGGGTTGCGGTTGCTGGACGTGACCGCCAGCGCGCGTACGCGGCCGGAGCTGATGTAGTTGCGCGCCGTGCTGGTGATGTCGAACATCATCGTGATCTGGCCGCCGATGACGTCGGTCATGGCCGGCGCGTTGCCCTTGTAAGGCACGTGGGTCAGCTTGACCCCGGTGCGCATGGCCAGCAACTCACCCGAGAGGTGGTTGGAAGCGCCCATGCCGGCCGAGCCGTAGGCGACCTTGCCGGGATTGGCGCGGGCGTAGGCGATCAGCTCTTTCACGTTCTTGAAGGGAGCGTCCTTGTTTGCCACCAGCACATTGGCATAGGTCAGGATCGGCGCCACCGGCGTCAGGTCCCGGGCCGGGTCCAGCGGCATGGACTTCACCACGTGCGGGGTGATGGTCAGCGTCGGGCTGGCGCCAAAGTAGAGGATGGGCGCATCCGGCGCCGACTTGGCCACCACGTCGGCGCCGATTGCGCCAGCCACGCCGGGCCGGTTTTCCACGATCAC
This sequence comes from Pseudomonadota bacterium, assembly GCA_023392035.1. GTDB lineage: Bacteria > Pseudomonadota > Gammaproteobacteria > Burkholderiales > Burkholderiaceae_D > Lacisediminimonas. Next base: position 18,340 of record JAEVZY010000174.1, read on the forward strand.
CTGCTGGCCCAGTTCCTTGCCGAAGAAGGGCGCGAACTGGCGCGCGGTGGCATCCACCGGGCCGCCGGCGGCGTAGCCGACGATCAGGCGCAGCGGCTGGTTGCCCGATTGGGCAAATGCAGGCGCGATGGTGAGGGACAGCAGGCCGGCCAGCAGGGAAAGGCGCTGGCGGAAAGATTTGCTCATGGTCGGTCTCCTTGTGTCGTTATCCGTGTACTTTGCCAAATCGGCGGTGCCGATGCGGCAGCCCGGGTACTTCGGTATTGCCTTGCTGCTCTTTCAAACCTGCGCCTGGCGGACCAGGTTCTTCGCGATGACGAGTTGCTGGATCTGCGTCGTGCCCTCGTACAGGCGGAACAGGCGCACGTCGCGGTAAAAGCGCTCGATGCCATATTCAGCCAGGTAGCCCGCGCCGCCAAATATCTGGACCGCCCGGTCGGCAACCCGGCCGCACATTTCAGAGGCGAACATCTTGCAGCACGCCGCTTCCATGGAAACGTTCCTGCCTTCGTCGCGCTGGCGGGCGGCATCGAGCACCATGCACCTGGCGGCATAGATCTCGGCCTGGCTGTCGGCGAGCATGGCCTGCACCAGCTGGAATTCGGCGATCGGCTGGCCGAACTGCTTGCGCTCCATGGCGTAGCGCAGGGCATCGCGCTGCATGCGCTCGGCCACGCCGACGCAGATGGCGGCAATGTGGATGCGGCCCTTGTCCAGCACCTTCATGGCGGTCTTGAAGCCCTGGCCTTCCTTGCCGCCGATCAGCTGGCTGGCCGGCACGCGGCAATCCTCGAAAATCACGTCGGCGGTATGAGCGCCTTTCTGGCCCATTTTCCTGTCGATCTTGCCGATGCTGATTCCTGGCGTGTTGCGCTCGACAATGAAGGCCGAGATGCCGCCCGCGCCTTTGTCAGCCGGGTCGGTGCGTGCCATCAGGGTAAAGATGCCGGCATGGGGCGAATTGGTGATGAAGCGCTTGGTGCCATTGACCACGTAATGCTCGCCATCGCGCAGCGCCGTGGTGCGCAAGGAGGCGGCATCGGACCCGGCTTCCGGCTCGGTCAGCGCGAAGGAAGCGATCAACTCGCCGGTGGCCAGCGCCGGCAGGTATTTTTCCTTCTGCTCTTGCGTGCCATCCATCAGGATGCCTTGCGATCCGATGCCCACGGTGGTGCCGAACAGCGAGCGGAAGGCGGGCGAAGTCTGGCCCATCTCCAGCATCACCAGCACTTCTTCCTCCATGGTGAGACCCAGGCCGCCGTACTCTTCGGGGACGGTCAAGCCGAACAGCCCCATCTCTTTCATGCCGCGCACGATTTCGGGCGGGATTGCGTCGGTCTCGGCGACTTCGTTCTCGGCCGGCACCAGCCGCTCGCGCACGAAACGGCGCACCGAGTCGCGCAAGGCTTCGAATACTTCAGGGTCTCGGATCATGAGGCCTGGCTCCTGTCAGAGTGCCTCGGCCGTGCCGAGGATGGCGGTGGACTGGCTGGACAAGGTGCCGCCATTGCCGTGGCAAAGCGCGGTGGTGGCCTGCACCTGGCGTTCGCCGCATTCGCCGCGCAACTGGCGGACCGCCTCGATGATGGTGAAGATGCCGTACATGCCGGGGTGGACGCAGGACAGGCCGCCGCCATTGGTATTGACCGGCAGCCGTCCGCCCGGTGCGATCGCGCCGTCGCGCACGAAGGCGCCGCCTTCGCCCTTGGCGCAAAAACCCAGGTCCTCCAGGAACAACAGCGTATTGATGGTGAAGGCGTCATACAGCTGCACGACATCGATGTCGGCGGGCTTCATGCCTGCCATCCGGTAAGCCCCGGCGCCGGATTCGGTGGCGCAGGTGACGGTCAGGTCGTGCATGCTCGAAATCTGCCGGTTCCAGCAGGCGGTGGCATTGCCCAGCACATAGACCGGTTTCCCGGGCAAGTCGCGCCCGCGCTCGGCGCGCACCAGGACATAAGCGCCGCCACCGTCGGTGACCAGGCAGCAGTCGCGCACGCTCAGGGGATCGCTCACCATGCGTGCCGACAGCACCTCTTCAATGCTGAGCGGGTCGCGCGAAAAGGCTTCGGGATTGAGCCGTGCCCAGGCGCGCGCCGCCACCGCCACTTCGGCCAGGTCGCGCCGCGTGGTGCCATATTCATGCATGTGCCGGGACGCCGCCAGCGCATACGCGGACAGCGGCTGCAAGGGCTCGTACGGCGTTTCGTAGGGCTGGGGATCGAGGAAGCGGCGGCTGTTGACGATTTCCCGGCGGCCAAAGCTCGCGCTTCGCTGGGCGCTTCCGTAGCACACCAGCACTGCATTGCACTGCCCGGAGGCCAGCGCCAGCATGGCGGGCAGCAGATGCGCCACGAAGCTGGAGCCGCCGATCATCGTGCTGTCGATGAAGCTGGGACGGATGCCAAGGTGCTCGATCACGGGCATGGGCCACATGGTGGCGCTGGCACTGGCCGTGCACAGGCCGTCGATGTCGCTCATCTTCAAGCCGGCATCGGCCACGGCGGCGCGCGCCGAGCGGGCCAGCAATTCCATGTCGGTGAAGCCGGGCGCTTCGCCCAGGCCAAAGGTGGCGACGCCGGCAATCACGGCGCTACCGCGCAAGTCGGCAAGTTTCATCGCGCCTCTCCTTGCAGGGTATCGAAGAGTACGATGCCGCGGCCGTCCTGCACCTTCACGCGCGAACGCACGCGCATGCCGATCCTGACTTCGGCGGGCGGTATGTCGTCCACCCGCGCCATCATGCGCACCCCTTCATCGAGGTCGATCAGGGACACGTTGTAGTCGCCGCCTGCCTCGGACTTCCTGCGCATGGTGGTCACCGCATGGACCGTGCCGGTGCCGCGCGGCGGCACCAGCGACAATTGCCTGCTGCCGCCGCAGTGCGGGCAGACCTCGCGCGGGAAGTAGATGTGCTGGCGGCATTCGCCGCAGTACTGGATGAGAAAGCGCCCCGCGTCCAGCTCGGCCTGGTGGCGCGCCTGCACGCCCATGTCCTTTTCTTGTGTGCTCTCGTTCATGCCTGTCTCAAATCGGATCCCAGCTGAAAACGTCGCCCGAGCGGTCCAGCGGATAGAAGCTGGCGCGCATGGCCGGCATGGCGTGACTGGCCACCGACTCCGGCGTCCAGCCTTCGCTGCGGTGCACCGAGCGCACCGGCCGCGGCTGGCTGATCAGGAAAATCTCGTTGTTGCGTACGGCGAAGATCTGCCCGTTGACATAGGATGCCTCGTCGCTGGCGAGGAAGACCGTCACCGGCGCAATCTTGGCCGGCGTCATCTGCTTGATGCGATCCACGCGCGCGCGCTCTTCCGGCGTCTCGTTCGGGATGGAACCGATCATGCGGCTCCACGCGAACGGGGCGATGCAATTGGAGCGCACGTTGAATTTCTGCATGTCGAGCGCGATCGACTTCGACAGCGCCGTCACGCCGAGCTTGGCCGCCGAGTAATTGGCCTGGCCGAAATTGCCCACCAGCCCCGAGTTGGACGTCATGTGGATATAGCAGCCGGATTGCTGGTCCTTGAAATAAGGCGCTGCCGCCCGGCTGACGTGCCAGGAACCGTAGAGATGGACCTTCAGCACCGCATCCCACTCTTCCTCGCTCATCTTGTGGAAGAAGCGGTCGCGCAGGATGCCGGCGTTGTTGACGACGATATCGACGTGCTGGAAGCTGTCCAGGGCCGTTTCGATGATGCGGGCGGCGCCGGCGCGCTCGGATACGCTGTCGGTATTGGCGACGGCTTCGCCGCCGGCGGCGCGGATTTCCTTGACCACCGTCTGCGCCGGCCCGGCATCGCTGCCTTCTCCCGCCAGCGAAGCGCCAATATCGTTGACCACCACTCGCGCACCTGCCTGGGCCATGGCCAGCGCAATGTCGCGGCCGATGCCGCCCCCGGCGCCGGTCACGACGGCGACTTTTCCTTCCAGCATGCGTCTGTTCTCCATCCTGCTTTCTTGCCGTTTTGGGACGCGGAGTGGCAAAACATCACATTGCCTGGAGCCATCCGCGAGTAAGCAGCCAGTGTGCGCCCGGGGAAGGAGACTAGCCAATCGCGGTTTGAGCCAATTTGGATTGGCAAAAACTACCAGGCCGGAATCAGTGGTGGGCTTCGTTCTCCGGCCCCTGGAGCCGGGTCTGGCGATACACGCCGGGGGCCTGGCCGGTCCAGTCCTTGAATGCGCGGTGGAAAGTACTGGCTTCGGAAAAGCCGAGCCGGGCGGCGATCTCGAGCAGGGTCAGGTCCGCCTGGGCGAGGTATTCGATGGCGACGTCGCGGCGCAGGTCATCCTTGATCTTCTGGTAGCCCAGTCCCTCGGCCTGCAGCCGCCGCCTCAGGGTTTGCGGGCTGAGCGACACGGCCTGCGCCACTTCTTCAAGCGAGGGCAGGCCGGCTGTCAGCTGGCGGCGCAACAGGCGCCGGATGCGCTCGACCAGGCTGGACTGGTCACGGTATTTCACCAGCAGCTTGTCCGGCGCTTCGCGCAAGAAGCCTTCCATCGCCTGCGGCGTCTGCACGACGGGCAGGCGCAGCCAGCGCGCTTCCAGGTCCAGCCCCATGTGAGGCGCATCGCGCATGAGGGGTGCGGCAAACATGCGCTCCACCTCGTTCCCCCAGGGGGTGGCGTCGCGGGGATATGTGACTTGCAACACCGGCACGCGCCTTCCCACCAGCCAGCACATCAGCCCATAGGCCAGGAAACAGAAAGTGCGCTCCGCATACGACAAGGCGGCATCGCGCGGCCGGTTGCTCACCATGCGTAGATGCGCCATCTCGCCTCGCACCCGCAGCCTGGGCGTGAAGTCCTCCAGCAGCAAGTGGTAGAACCGGAAACCCGACGCCAGGGCGTCGCCCAGGGTCGCGCTGTGGATGACCAGGCGGCAAGCCTGGTTGAAGCTGCCCGGCAGCAGCGGCGTGCGGGTCAATCCCCACAACTCATTGCGCAACTGCCGGCTGAGCAAGCGCAGCAGCTTGGCATATTGAACCGGGGTGACGCGCGACAGCGATGAGTCGAGCAGGCTGGGCGAGATGCCAACCCGCTGCAGGAGAGCATTGCAGTCCAGGCCGTGGCGCTGCGCACCGAGCAGCACTTGCTGGACCTGGCGGATCGAAACGGTGTGTTGGGGGGCGCCGGTCTGCATAGGGGAGGGGGACGAGGCATTTACTGCGCGGCCGGCCTTGCGCTGGAGAGTGGCAGCAAGGCGACCGGGCAGGCGCGTACATCATATCCCAGAGCCAGTGAACCATGGCGGCGCAGCGGGCACAGCGCCGCCGTGGTCTACTTTACGCCTTGGCCAGTCATGCCTCCCAGCTGCCGCCCAGTGCACGGATCAGGCGGATGGTGGAGCGGATGCGCTGTGCATCCAGTTGCACCGACAGCCGCTGTTGCGCCAGCACACTGCGGTCGGCATCGATCACCGTCAACTGGCTGACCGAGCCTTCGCGGTATTGCACTTGCGACAGCCGGGCCGCAAGGCGCGAAGCCGCCACCGCTTCGTCCTGGACCTGCACCTGCTCGCCGATCAGGCGCACCTGGGCCAGGCCGTCCTCCACTTCCTGGAAAGCTTGCAATACCACCTGGCGATAGTTGGCCACCGTTTCATCCAGTGCCGCACCCGCGCGCCGCTCTTGCGCCTGGCGCGCGCCGCCGTCGAACAATGGTGTCGAAAGCATGGTGCCCACCAGCGGGCCGAGCAGGAAACTGCGGCTGGCCCATTTACCCAGGTCGCCCAGTTCCGCCGCTTCAAAGCCGGCCGTGCCGTTCAGGCGCAGGCTGGGGAACCAGGCGCTTTGCGCCACGCCCAATTGCGCATGGGCGGCCGCCACGGCGCGCTCTGCCGCGGCGACGTCGAAACGTCTTTGCAAGACCTCCGAAGGCAAGCCGGCCGGCACTTCCAGCGCCAGCCGCTCCAGGGGCCGCGGCTTGACGTGGAAGCTGGAGGCGCTTTCCCCGGCCAGCACCGCCAGGGCGTGTTCTGCTTCCAGCCGGCGCCGGCCGAGGTCGATCAGTTCGGCGCGCGCCGAAGCCAGTTCGGTGCGGGCCCGCGCCACATCCAGTTCGCTGATGTCGCCCTCGTCATAGCGCCGCTGCACCAGGCGCAAGCCGTCTTCGCGCAGCTGCACGGTGCGCCGGTACAGCTCGGACAAGGCATCCAGCTCACGCAGGGTGAACCAGGCGCTGGCGACATCGGCTTGTACCGCCAATTGCAGGGACTGCAGCAGGGCGGCGCTTTGCTGCGCACTGAAGCTGGCGGCCTGCGCGCTTTGTCCGATGCGCCCGAACAAATCGATTTCCCAGGCCAGGTCGGCTTGCGCCCGCCACAGGGTTCGTGGCTGGGTATTGGCCTCGGCCGGCAATCCGGCCGCTGCCGGCGAGGGGCGCTGGCGGGTCGGTCCGAAGCCGGCGCTGGCTTGCGGCCGACCGGCCGACAAGGCGCTGTCGATCAGCGTGCGCGCCTGCTGCAGGCGCGCGGCCCCCGCCTGCAATTGCTGGTTGGCGGCGGCGGCCCGCTCCTGCAGGGCATCCAGTTCGGGATCGTTGAAAATACGCCACCACGCGCCGCGCGCTTCATGGTCGGCGGGGCGGGCGGCTTTCCACATGCCGCGATCTTCCGCCTGCTCTTGCGTAGCGGTTTGACTCCACTGCTGCGGCACATCCGCCTGCGGCGCCTGAAAGGCCGGCAAGCTGCCGCAGGCGGCCAGCAGCACCATGGCGCTGGCTGCGCCCAGGCGCCATAGCGCTGCGCCGGTTTTTTTGAATTGGACAGGCATGCTCATTCTCCCTGATGGACGGCGGCGTTTGCGCTCAAGGGCGCTTGGTGTTTGGCCGCGGTGTGCAGCGCGCGATGCGCCGCCATGCGCAAGAGCACATAGAAAGCCGGCGTGAAGAACAGGCCGAAGAAGGTGACGCCCAGCATGCCGGCGAATACCGCCACGCCCATCGCATGCCGCATCTCGGCGCCGGCACCGCTGGAATACACCAGCGGCAAGACGCCCATGATGAAAGCGATCGAGGTCATCAGGATCGGACGCAGGCGCAGGCGGCTGGCTTCGATCGCAGCCTGCACCGGGCTCCTGCCGGCCAGCTCCAGCTCGCGTGCGAATTCGACGATCAGGATCGCGTTCTTGCAGGCCAGCCCGACCAGTACCATCAAGCCGATCTGGGTGAAGATGTTGTTGTCGCCGCCGGTGATCCATACGCCGGCCAGCGCGGCCAGCATGCCCATCGGCACGGTGAGGATCACCGCCAGCGGCAGCGCCAGGCTTTCGTATTGGGCAGCCAGCACCAGGAACACCAGCAGCACCGCGATCGGAAACACCCAGATGCCGGCATTACCCGCCAGGATCTTCTGGTAGGTGAGGTCGGTCCATTCGAAGCGCACGCCGCGCGGCAGCACCTGCGCCGCGATGCGTTCGGCCGCGGCTTCGGCTTGCGCCGACGAGTAGCCGGGCGCCGGTCCGCCATTGATGTCGGCGGCGGTAAAGCCGTTGTAGCGCACCACCATTTCCGGGCCGAAGCCAGGCTTTACCTTCACCAGCGAAGACAGCGGCACCATCTCGCCATCGGCGTTGCGGGTTTTCAGCTTGAGGATGTCTTCCGGCTGCGAGCGGAAGGGCGCATCGGCCTGGGCCCGCACCTGGTAGACGCGGCCGAAGCGGTTGAAGTCGTTCACATACAGCGAACCGAGATAGATCTGCATGGTGTCGAACACATCCGTGACCGATACGCCTTGCTGCTTGGCTTTCACGCGATCGAGCTCCACATCCAGCTGCGGAACGTTGATCTGGTAACTGGAAAACATCGGCCCCAGTTCGGGCGCCTTGGCCGCGGCCTGCATGAAGGCCTTGGCGGCCGCATCCAGTTCCGCAAACCCCACCGCGCCGCGATCCTCGATCTGCAGCTTGAAGCCGCCCAGCGTGCCCAGGCCCATCACCGGTGGCGGCGGAAACACCGCGATGAAGCCTTCCTGGATCGCCGCATATTTCTTGTTGAGTTCGGCGGCGATGTCATTGGCGGAGAGTCCCGGCTTCCTGCGTTCATCGAAGGGTTTCAGGGTCACGAACACGATGCCGGCGCTGGAACTGTTGGTGAAGCCATTGATCGACAGCCCGGGGAATGCCACCGCGTTTTCCACGCCCGGTTGTTTGAGCGCGATATCGCTCATGCGGCGGATCACGGCTTCGGTGCGGTCCAGGCTGGCGCCGTTGGGCAATTGGGTGAAGCTGACCAGGTACTGCTTGTCCTGGCCCGGCACGAAGCCG
>JAEVZY010000179.1 GCA_023392035.1 Pseudomonadota bacterium
ACGCGCAGGCCGGCGCATGGCAACTCCCGCCACCGCGTCGGCACAGGACTCAGGATTGCGAAAACAAGGCACACCCGCTTCCGACAGCAGGCGCAGGGCCGGCTGCGCATCGGGCACCAGGAAGGCCGCCAGCTTGCGGCCGGCCTGGTGCATGGCAATCACCGGCTCCACCGCCCGTTCGGGAAAGTGGCGGGCGGAAGATCCGACCACCACCAGCGCCAGATCGAATTCCGGCGCGCTGCTCATCACATCCAGCGCCGCCAGCATCACTTCGGGCCGGGTGCCGGCCATGGTCAGATCGAGGATGCGGCCCGCTTGCGCCTTCACCCCTGCCGCGGCCAGCCGCGCATGGGTGGCATCGCTTGCGCCTTGCACTTCGACGCCGCGCAAGGCGAGCTGGTCCACCAGCATGGCGGCACCGCCGCCGGTGGTGGTGAGCACGCCCACCCGCAAGGGCCGGCTCTCAGGCGGCAATGCGCTCAGCAAGGGCGCCGCTTCCAGAAAGCCTTCCAGCGTATGCAGGCGCGCAATGCCGCAATCGCGCAGGAAAGCATCGGCCACCGCGTCTTCGCCGGCCAGCGCACCGGTATGCGATTGCGCAAGCTCCGCCGCCACTTTGCTGCGGCCCAGCTTGTAGGCCAGCACCGGTTTGCCTTTGCGCGCGGCGGCCAGCGCAAAAGCACGCAAGCGCGGCGCATCGCGCAGCGATTCAAGGAACAGCAGATAAGCCTGGATGCGCGCGTCGTCCAGGCTGGCCTCGCAAATTTCTCCAAGCGAGAGATCGCACTCGCCGCCCACCGACACCATGCCGGCAAAGCCCAGTCCGCGTTCACGCGCGCGCGAAGCCAAGGCGCCCAGCATGCTGCCGCTTTGCGAGGCGAGGAACAGTCCGCCCTCGGACAGGCCAGGCTCGGCAAATGCCGCATTGGCAGACAGCACCAGACGATTGCCGGTGTTCACCAGCCCCAAAGAACTGGGACCCAGTATGCGCATGCCGCTGCGTTCGGCCAGTTCGCGCAATTGCCGTTCACGTTGCCGCCCCTCTTCGCCCGCCTCGGAAAATCCGCTGGCAAGAATGGAGACTACCGGCACACCGGCACGCGCGCACTCCTCGGCGGCCGGCAGTACCGCTTCGGTCGGCAGCAAGAGATAGGCGTGCTCAGGCACTTCCGGCAGGGCTGAAACGCTGGGCCAGGCCGGCAAGTCCTGCACGCTTTCGCGCGCGCTGTTGACCGCGTACACGCGACCGGCGTAATCCCACAGGCGCAGGAAAGAAAGCGGCCGGCCGGCGGTCTTGCCGGCATCGTCAGAAGCGCCGACCAAGGCAATGCTTTGCGGCGCAAACAGTGCCCGGTACAAGGCGGCGCCGGTCAAGCTCATTGCGCCGCGCGTTGCGAAAAACTGCGCCCGAACACGCCTTCGGCGATGCGGTTCTTCAGCATCTCGATCGAGCCGCCGGCAATCATCCAGCCGCGCGTGCGGCGCACGCAGTATTCCACCAGCGCTTCCTGGCTGTAACCGAGCGCGCCCATCACCTGCATGGCTTCGTTGGCGACTTCATGGCCGGCCTGGTTGCAGGCCAGCTTGGCCATGGCGGTGGATTGCGCAGAGGGCAGGCCATGCGCGCCTTCCAGCGCGGCGCGGTACAGCAGCAGTTGCGCCGACTCCAGCTTCAATGCCATCTCGGCGAATTTCCACTGTATGCCCTGGAATTCGCACAGCGCGCGACCGAACTGCTTGCGCACCTGCGCATGCTCGCGCGCGGTATCGAAGCAATAGCGGCCCAGGGCCAGCGCGCGCGAAGCATTGCCCAGACGCTCGACATTGAAGCCGGCGATCTGCTTCTTGAAGCCGCCCGTTCCCAGCAATAGATTGGAAGCGGGAATGCGGCACTGCTCGAAATACAACTGGCTCCATTCCTCGCCGCTCATGAAAGCCGAAGGCGCGCCGATGGAAAAGCCGGGCGTGCCGCGTTCCACCAGCACCGAGCCGATGCCGTCCACGCCGGGACCGAAGCGCACGTACACCAGGAACAGATCGGCGCTCGGACTGTGGGTGGAAAACACCTTGCTGCCATCGAGCACGATGCTGTCGCCGTCAAGCCGGGCGCTGGTTTTCAATTCGGTCACGGCCGAACCCGCATCCGGCTCCGACATGCCCAGCGCAATCACGCTGTCGCCGGCCAACAGGCCCGGCAACCAGCGCGCCTTCTGCTGCGCATTGGCGTATTCGACAAAGGTGCGGATCGGCCCGAAATTACCCGCCTGCACGATGTCGCCGCTCTTGGGACAGGCCTGCGCCACTTCCTGGATCGCCAGCACCGCCTGCAGCAGGCTGCCGCCCTGGCCGCCGTCCTGCTCGGCAAAGGCGATGCCGAGCAAGCCCTGTGCCGACAGCATGCGCGCCACATCGCACGGGTATTGCGCCGAGTGGGCACGGGCCAATGCGCCCGGCGCCAGCTTGTCGCGCGCAAAGCGGCGCACGCTGTCGGCGAATGCGCGGTCTTCCGGACTCAGTTCAAAATCCATTGCGCCTCAACCGGTGACAAAGGGATTGGCCCGATGGGGCTGGGTGGTGATCCACACGCTTTTGACCTGCAGGTATTCCTTGATCGCTTCCATGCCGCCTTCGCGGCCGATGCCGCTGCGCTTGTAGCCGCCGAAGGGGGTGGCGAAACTGGTGGCGCGATAGTTGTTGACCCAGATGGTGCCGGCGCGAATCCGGTCCACGCAGTAAAAGGCGCGATGCAGGTCGCGCGTCCAGACGCCGGCCGCCAGGCCATAGGGCACGGCATTGGCCATGCGTATCGCTTCTTCTTCGTCGGCAAAGGGCAGCACACACAGCACCGGTCCGAACACTTCCTGCTGGGCGATGCGCATGTCGTTGCGAACGCCGGTGAAAATCGTCGGGGCAATGAACTGCCCCTGGCCATAGCCCTCGCCCTGCAGCGCATGCCCGCCCAGCACGCATTGCGCGCCGTCTTCCTTGGCCATGGCAATCATCGCCAGGATTTTTTCCCATTGGGGCCGGGTGGCGATCGGGCCGACCTGGGTCTCGGGCAAGCAGGGATCGCCGATGCGCGCGGCGCCCGCCAACTCAATCAGCTTGTCGACGAAGCGGTCGTGGATCGATTCATGCAGCAGCAGGCGCGAGCCGGCCAAGCAGGTCTGGCCGGACGCGGAAAAAATCCCGGCCACCGCGCCCTTCAACGCTTCGTCCAGATCGGCGTCCGCAAACACGATGTTGGGCGACTTGCCGCCCAGTTCCAGCGTGACTTTCTTGAAGTCGGCGGCGGCCGCCAGGTTGACCGCCACGCCGCCCGCCTCGCCACCGGTAAAGGCGATCTTGGCCACCAGCGGATGGCTTACCAGCGGCTCGCCGGCATCGGCCGCGGTGCCGGTGACGACATTCACCACGCCCGGCGGAAAGCCGGCTTCATGGCACAAGGCGGCCAACTCCAGCAAAGAAGCCGAAGTGAATTCCGAAGGCTTGATGACCATGGTGTTGCCTGCCGCCAGCGCCGGCGCCATCTTCCACGCGGTCAGCGCCAGGGGGGAATTCCAGGGCGTGATGGCGGCCACCACGCCCAGCGGCTCGTACTTCGTGTAGTTGAAGACGTCCTTGCGCGGCATGGGCGGCACGCTGCCGGCGATCTTGTCGGCCAGGCCGGCGTAGTAGTAGAACCACTGCGCAATGCCGCGCACCTGCTTGCTCACTTCCGACAGCAGCTTGCCGTTGTCGCGCTGCTCGATTTCTCCCAGGCTTTGCGCATCGCGCTCGATCAAAGCGGCCAGCTTGCGCAGCAAGGCGCCGCGCTGGGTCGCGCTCAGGCCGCTCCAGGCTTCGTCTTCGAAGGCGCGCCAGGCGGCCCGCACCGCGCGTTCCACATCGGCGGCATTGCCGGACGGGATGCGGGCCCAGGCGCGGCCGGAAAACGGCTCGGTCGATTCAAACCAGGCGCCGCTTTGCGGATCACACCACTGGCCGTCTATGTAGAGCTGGTAGCTTTGCACGCGCGCACTCAGTTGGTCATCGGCAGTTGCGCCTTCTTGATGAAGTCGCCCCAATACTGCTTTTGCTGCACCAGCATGCTGCGGAACTGCTCGGGCGAAGGACTGGACACCGGCTCCAGGCCGATGTCGCGCAGGCGCGCCGCATAGTCGGGCTGGGTCGCCACCTCGGCCAGCACCGCATGCAATTTCTGGATGATGGGCTTGGGCGTTTTGGCCGGCGCGGCAATGCCCAGCCAGGCAATGGCATCGAAGCCGGGAACGGTCTCGGACATGGTCGGCACATCCGGCAGTGTCGGCGAGCGCTTGGGTGTGGTCACCGCCAGCGCGCGCAGCTTGCCGCCGCGGATATGGCCCAGCGGCGAAGGCAGGGAATCGATGAAAAACTGGATCTGCCCGCCCATCAAGTCGGTCAGGGCTTGCGAAGCGCCCTTGTACGGCACATGCAGCAGCCTGGTATTGGTGGACTGCGCAAACAGCTCGCTCATCAGGAAAGGCGCGCTGCCGATGCCAAACGACCCGTAGGCGATCTTGCCCGGCTCCTTCTTCGCCGCGTTGGTCAGGTCAGCCACCGTGCGGTAGGGACTGTCGGCCGACACCACCAGCGCATAGGGGAAGGTCACGATTTGCGAAACCACCGCGAAATCGTCGATCGGGTCGAAGGGAAAGGACTTGCTGAAGTTGGGCGAGACGGTATGCACCGTGGTCGACATCACCAGCAGGGTGTAGCCGTCGGGCGGCGCCTGCACCACCGCCTGCGATCCGATCTGGCCGGTGGCGCCCGGCTTGTTCTCCACCAGCACCGGCACGCCGAGCTTGGCGCTCATGCGCTCGCCCAGTGCGCGGGCGACGATGTCCACCGTGCCGGCCGGGGTCCAGGGCACGATCAGCCTGATCGGCTTGGAGGGCCAGTGGTCCTGGGCCATCGCGGCGGGTGTCGCCAGTGCCAGCCAGGCTGCCAGTGCGGTCAGTATCGCGGCTCTTCGGTGCAACTTCATTCGCTTCTCCCTGAGGCTGTGCTTCGGTTGAACGGCTGAAATGCTGGCCCAGGCTGCTAGGCGCGTTGATACCCATAATACCGGCGCGCATGCTCGGGAGAAATCAGTTCATTGCGCAGGTCGCGTTCCACCAGCGCAGCATCGCGCTCCTGCGGATCGCCATAGCCGCCGCCGCCCGGGATATGGCTGACGATGCGATCGCCCGCGCGCAAAATCACGTGGCGGCCGGCATCGTCGCTGGTGCCGCGTATGCTGAGAAAGCCCTTGGGCGCTTCGCCGCCACCCAATACGCCAGACGGCGGATAGATGAAGCGCCCGCCGCGGAAGCTGGCCAGCACATCGCCCACCGGACCCAGATCGCCATCCAGCATGCGCAACACATACTTCTGCCCGAAGCCGCCGCGGAAGCGCCCGGGGCCGGCCGAGTCCTGCCACAGCGAGCGCTCTTCCACCAGCATCGGCACTTCGCTTTCAATCACTTCGGCCGGCGTATTGCCGACGTTGTAGGGGAAGGCCAGGCAGGACACGCCATCCTGGCCGGCGCGCGCACCGAGGCCGCCGCTGGACACATTGAAAGGCGCGAAATCGGCGCCGTCGGCGCGCTTGCCAAACATGTACTGGCCCCACATCGGCGTGGCGCCGGCGCCGGCAC
>JAEVZY010000345.1 GCA_023392035.1 Pseudomonadota bacterium
TCATCAGCCCCCCCGCAATTGGGCTTCGAGCGCATCCTCGCGGGTGAACTTGAAGCGGGTGATGACTTCCCACACGTCGTCCTTGCCGCCGGCGCTGCGCATGTTGGGCGGGAAGCGTCCGAAGGGCGCGGCGCGGCGCACGATGCGCAAGGCGGCATTGTCCAGCGCCGGCAGGCCCGAGCTGCGCTCCACCCGCGGCCCGCCTTCCTTCTCGTAGATGCTGCCGTCCTGGAAGATGGGAATGTAGATCACCAGCTCGCCATACAGCTTGCGGCCGTTCTCCTGCGGGAAATTCAGTGTGCCGATATTTTCCAGCCGGCGCTGCAAGGCGTTGTAATACATGGCGTAGCCGACCTCGCGCGTGCTGGGCGTGATCTGGGTTTTCTTGGGCCGCTGATTGTAGTCTTCGATGTTGCGCGCGATCTCGGCTTCCATGCGCGCCAGCGCACGGGTGCTGTCCACGCGGTCGTCGCCATCGGGTTGCACCCGGGTCTCGGTCGGCTTGTCTTTTTCGCTCTGGGGCGCGACGTGATGCGGTGTCTTCCTGGCCTGGGCCAGCATGCGCTGCTGCATCTGCTCCAGTTCGGCGATGCGCTTTTTGGACGCTTTCAGGCTGTCGCCGTTTTCATGGCGGCGCGTATCCGGCAAGGGCGATTTGGCGCGGCCGGCCTGGGCATTGCCGCCGCCATCCAGATTGGCCTGGGCCAGGGCCTGGGCCTTGACCGGCTTGCTGTCGTGGCGGGCATTGACCAGCACCACTTCCAGCCCGGGATCGGTGGGCTTGAAGCGCAAGGCCTCGGGCGGCACGAAACGCACCGCCAGCAGCGCCCCGTGCAAGAGCAGCGAGACGCCGATGGCAATCGACAGCGTTGGATTGTTGGCAATGAACTTCAATGGTGGCCGCAGGCGAAAAAGCAGTCCTGATTTTACTTGAGCAGGGCCGGCCTGATCCATGTTGGCCGGCCGGCAATGGGGCCGCTTTGCAACGTCGGCGGGATGAAGCAGCAGGCCGGCTTCAGGCCGGCGTCTCGGCGGCGGGCCCTGGCTGTTCCGGTCCGGACACCGGGTCGTCTTGGGCCGCATCCAGTTCCTGTCCGGCCAGCATGCCGGCGTCGTCCGCTTCGACGTCGGCGTCGGCCATCATTTCTTCAGTGACCTGGCCGGCAATTTCCAGCACCCGCGCTTCCACCGACAAATCCACTTCATCCCAATGCAGGAGGTCAAGCTTGACCTGGGTGCCGCGTGCCAGCGTGGTCATGCCGGGCAGCTTGATCACCAGGGGAATTTCAGCCAGGCGCAGGATTTCTTCCTTCAACACCACGGCTTCCACCTGGCGTCGATTCTCCTGCGTCAACCAGCGCAGGCACCAGTAGCGTTCCATGGTCGACTGGAATTCGGAATAGGCGCTGTAGGCCGCATCGAAGGCCGAAACGATGGCGAACAGGTCGGCATCCTTGGGCTTGAAGGGCGCCGCCAGCGGCGCGGTCACGCCATGTTCGACACAGGCCAGGATCTGCCACTGGTTGACCAGATCGGTATAGCGGCGCAGGGGCGAGGTGCTCCATGCATATTGATCCACGCCCAGGCCCACGTGCGGCGCGGCATGGGTCAGCATGCGCACCTGCATGCGGGTGGCCGACCAGCCGCCGCCCTGGCAGCGATAGATGCCGGGCACGCCGGTGTCGTGCATGAAGGCGCCCCAGCTGCTGTTGGCGAAGATCATCAGCTCGGCCACGATCTTGTCCAGCGGCGCGCCGCGCTTGCGGCGGATGATGCTGACCACATCGTCTTCGACATAGAAATTGAAGTCGACCCGATTGGTCTGTTCCGGCTTCAGGCCAAAGCCGGCGCGCTTGTCCATGCGCCCCTGTTCCAGAACCTGGGCCCACTGCCACAACAGGGACAGCTCTTCCTTGTGCGGATACTCGCCCTGGCCCGTGGCAAAGTTTTCTTCCGTGACCACTTCATCCAGATCGTTGTGACGCAGGTTGGATGCGATCGGCACCAGTTCGGCGCGGGTCTGCAGATTGAGCACGCGCCAGTCGCGCGTATCGAGCGTGGCGTACAGCGAGAGCGCAGGACAGTCGCGGCCCTCGGCCAGGGTGAATTCCTCCACCAGCTCGTCGGGCAGCATGGTGATTTTTTCGCCCGGCATGTAGATGGTGGACAGGCGCTGGCGCGCCACCGCATCGATCAGATCGCCGCGCTTGATGCCCAGCGCCGGCGCCGCGATGTGGATGCCGACCCGGATCTGGTGCTCGTCCAGCCGCTGCACCGATAGCGCGTCGTCGATTTCGGTGGTGGTGACATCGTCGATCGAAAAGGCGCGCACGTCGGCGCGCGGCAAGTCATCCAGCTTGGGCTTGGGCAGCGCCGGGAAACCGACCCCGCGCGGGAAATGCTCCATCAGGAACGGCTGGAAATGCAGATCCATGGTGGACTGGATGCCGCCCACCTTCAGCATCAGGCGCTGCGGTGTGGTCTGCAATTCATGGCAGGCCGCGTCCAGCGCCTTGTATTCGATGCTGTTCTTGTCCGGCTTGAACAGCAGCTGATTGACCATGCCGCGCATCGCTTGCGGCAGGGTGCCGGCCTTCAGTTCTTCCACCCAGGCGGCCTGCTGCAGGGCTTGCTGCTTTTTCTTTTCCAGCCCGGCCAGCGCCGCTTTGAGCGAGCTTTCCGGCGCCGCCTTGTAGCGGCCGCGGCCCTTTCTGTAGAAGTACATCGGCGCCGCATGCAGGCGCAGCAGCAAGCCGGCCGCCTCATGCGGCTTGGGCTCATGGCCGAAATATTCGGCACCCAGCTCGGCAAAGCCGAACTCTTCAGCGCCTGCCACTTCCCACAGGAAGTCGAGGTCGATCTCTTCGGCCAGGGCACGTGCTTCGCGCAGCAATTCTTCCGGCGTGGGCTGGCTGAATTGCAGCAGCACGTCGCGTGCGCGCACCTTGGTGCGCTTGCCCGACTGGGTTTCCACTTGCCAGGCTTCGCCCTGCTGGCTCAATACGCTGCCTGCCTTGAAATCGCCGGACTCTTCAAAAAACAGATTCATGCTGCTCGCTTCATTGGCGGACATCGATGCCGCACCAGGCCAGCACCTCATCCATATATTGTTCAAAGTCGGACAAGCCGTGATCGCTGCCCTCGATGATGCGCTGCCGCGCACCCGGGTAATGCGCGACCATCTCGCGCCAGTCGAGCACCTCGTCGCCGGTGGCGGCCAAGAGGTAATAGCGTTCCGGCCGCGTGATATTGGCAACGGCCAGGGCCCGCAACTCATCCACGTATTCGCGCTTGAATTCGAAAGGCTCGTCCGAATGCCAGGCCGGCAGCACGCCGATATACGGCTCCAGGTCGCGCGGCGCGGCCACCGCCGGATTCAGAAGAGCCGCGCGGCAGCCCGATTGTTCCGCCAGCCAGGTGGCGTAATAGCCCCCCAGTGACGATCCGATCAATACCAGCTCGGATGCCGACACCCCGGCCGTCAATGCTTGCACCTGTGCTATCGCCTGGCGCGGCGAGGCCGGCAATTGCGGGCAGTGCCAGGTATCGGCCTGCCCCAATTGCGCCATGCGCTCCTTCAGCAACCTGGCCTTGAAGGAAAGTGGCGAAGAGCGGAATCCATGCAGATAAACAATCAAGGGCGGCTTTCTAAAAAAGGATCAGCGCATCAGGCCGGCTTTGCCAGGCGGTCCAGGATTTTCTGGTGCACGCCGCCGAAGCCGCCGTTGCTCATCACCAGCACGTGGTCGCCCGGTTTGGCATCGCGCGCGATCGCCGTTACCAGTTGCTGCAAGTCGTCATAGGCGCCGGCGCGCGCACCCAATGGCGCCAGTGCTTCGCCCAGGTTCCAGCCCAGGGCATCGCGTCCTTCGCGGGCGCCATAGCCATAGATCAGGTCGGCCTGTTCCAGGCTGCCTGGCAAGGCGCTTTTCATGGTGCCCAGTTTCATGGTGTTGGAGCGCGGCTCCAGCACCGCCAGGATGCGCGCCCGGCCGATCTTGCGCCGCAAGCCGGCCACCGTGGTGGCAATCGCCGTCGGATGGTGGGCGAAATCGTCATAGACCGTGATGCCATTGACCTCGCCGCGCACTTCCATGCGGCGCTTGACGTTTTCAAAGCTGGCCAGGGCGGCAATGGCTTGCGCCGGCGGCACACCCACATGGCGGGCGGCGGCGATGGCAGCCAGGGCATTCAGGCGGTTGTGTTCGCCGGTCAGGTTCCACTCGACCACACCCTGGGATTGTCCATCGTGGAAAATTTCGAAGCGGCCGTCGGCCAGGTCGGCCAAGGTCCACCCGTCCTGGCCGCCGAAGCGTTCAACTTCGCTCCAGCAGCCGCGCGCCAGCACCCGGTCCAGCGCCGCTTCGCGCGCGTTGACCACCAGTCGGCCGACCCGCGGCACGGTGCGCACCAGGTGGTGGAACTGGGTTTCGATGGCCTGCAGGTCGGGAAAGATGTCGGCGTGGTCGTATTCCAGGTTGTTGAGGATGGCGGTGCGGGCCCGGTAGTGCACGAACTTGCTGCGCTTGTCGAAGAAGGCGGTATCGTATTCGTCGGCCTCGATCACGAAGAAATCCGAGGCCTGCGCCCCCGACAGCCGCGCCGAGATGCCGAAATTCATCGGCACGCCGCCGATCAGGAAGCCCGGATCGTAGCCGGCCGCTTCCAGTATCCAGGCCAGCATGGAAGAAGTGGTGGTCTTGCCGTGGGTGCCGGCCACCGCCAGTACCCATTTGCCCTGCAGGATGTGCTCGCCTATCCATTGCGGGCCGGAGACATAGGGCAGGCCGCGGTCGAGGATGGCTTCCATCAGGGGATTGCCGCGCGAAACCACATTGCCGATCACGAACAGGTCCGGTGCCAGCGCCAGTTGTTGCGGATCGAAGCCTTCCATCAGTTCGATGCCCTGGGCTTGCAACTGGGTGCTCATGGGCGGGTAGACATTGGCGTCGCAGCCGGTGACCCGATGGCCTGCTTCGCGGGCCAGCAAGGCCAGTCCGCCCATGAAGGTGCCGCAGATGCCGAGGATATGGATATGCATTGTAAAATCGCGGATTCGAATACCGGGATTCTACCCGAGCCGCACAAGCCAGCCATGCCGAATGACACCCCCTCGGATGCACTTCAGTTGCGCGCCGAGATCGCCGCCGCCGCTGCAAGACTGATTGCCGAGGACGGCGCCGACTACGGCACCGCCAAGCGCAAGGCGGCGCGACAAATCCTGGGCGAACGCCGGGTTCGGGGCGACATCATGCCCGACAACGCGCAGATTGAAGACGAAGTGCGTGCTTACAATGAACTCTTCTTCGGCGACACCCAGCCGGCCCGGCTGCAGGCCCTGCGCGAGTTGGCGCTGGAGGTCATGCGCAGCCTGGAAGAATTCAATCCCTATCTGACCGGAGCGGTACTCAAGGGCACCGCCGGCCAGCATTCCGATATTCATTTGCAATTGTTTACCGACAGCCCCAAGGACGTGGCGATTCATCTGCTGAACCGGCAAGTCGACTTTGAAGTGTCCGAGACGCCGCACTTTTCCGGACGTGGCGAAGCGGTGGAATGCCTGTCCTTCATGGCCCAGGGCGAAGCGGTGCATGCGGCGGTGTACCAGGTCGACGACCTGCGCGCCGGGCGTCGGCGCGAATCCAGCCGCAGCCCGGAGCGGATCGACCTTGCCGGCGTGCGCGAATTGGTGGAAGGAAGAAGACCCGAATGAAACGAAGCTGGCCCTTGTTCTTGTTGATCGGCGTTCTATTTGCCGCCATCGGCGCCTATTTTGCTTACAGTCAACTGCAGCCCAGCACTCCTGCCGCAGCTGGCGCCAGCCAGATGTTTTCGCAGCAATTGAACGATGTTAACGGCAAGCCGGTCAGCCTGGCGCAATTCAAGGGCAAGCCGCTGGTGGTGAATTTCTGGGCAACCTGGTGCCCGCCCTGCGTGGACGAGATGCCGGAGCTGAACGCGCTGCAGCAGGAACTCGGCGAAGAGACGCTGAAGATTGTGGGCATCGGCATAGATTCTCCCAGCAACATCGCCGATTTTGCTGCCAAACAGAAAATCACCTACACCTTGCTCGTCGCTGGAATGGGCGGCACCGAACTCTCGCGCCAGCTGGGTAACAAGGCCGGCGGCCTGCCCTTCACGGTGCTGTTCGATGCCCGCGGGGAAGTGCGCCAACAATACCTGGGACGTCTGAAGATGGACGTCCTGAAGCGCGACCTGGCCGCCTTGAAAGCGCCTTGAGCAGGATTTCTTCTTGCCAATCTGCTTTATATGACGGCAAAATGCCGCCATCGTCGCTAAAACGGAACCCGGGCCGATGGCCAAGAACATCCTTTTGCTGAATGGGCCGAACCTGAATCTGCTCGGAACCCGTGAGCCGGAGGTATACGGGCGCACGGCGCTGGACGACGTGGTGGCCGCTGCCGCGGCGCAGGCTCAAAAGGCCGGCGCTCGATTCAGCCACCTGCAAAGCAATCATGAAGGCGAGTTGATCGATCGCATCCATGCCGCCCGCAAGGAACAGATCGACGCCATCATCATCAATCCGGGGGGATTGACCCATACCAGCGTGGCCTTGCGCGATGCGTTGGCAGGCGTGGCCATTCCCTTCATAGAAGTACATATCTCCAACGTGCATGCGCGCGAAGCCTTCCGCCACCACTCCTACCTGTCTGCCATTGCCACCGGCGTGATCTGCGGCCTGGGCGTGGACGGATACCGGGCGGCGCTCGACTTTGCACTGAACCGGCTCTAGCAGCACTGGCGCCATTTCGCCGGCCGCCAGGCGCCGGCCAATAAGAATTTGAATCCGAGGACCCCATGGACTTACGCAAACTGAAGACCCTGATTGATCTGGTCGCCGAATCCGACATTGCCGAACTGGAAGTGACCGAAGGCGAGAGCAAGGTCAGGATAGTCAAGTCCGGCGCCGCGCCCCAGCAGCAGATGGTGATGCTGCCGCCGACCACAATGGCTGCAAGCGCGCCCCAGGTGGCAGCGCCGGCCGCGGCCAGCGCCCCGGCTGCGGCCGCCGCACCGGCCGAAGCCGCCCAGGTCCAGGGTCATGTGGTGAAGTCGCCCATGGTCGGCACCTTCTACCGCTCGGCCCAGCCGGGCGCCGCCCCCTTCGTGGAAGAAGGCAAGGCAGTCAAGGCCGGCGATACGCTGTGCATCATCGAAGCCATGAAACTGCTCAATGAAATCGATGCCGAAGTCAGCGGCACCATCAAGCAGGTACTGGTGGAAAACGGTCAACCGGTTGAATTCGGCCAGCCGCTCTTCATCATCGGCTGAACACCATGTTTGAAAAAATCCTGATCGCCAACCGCGGCGAAATCGCCCTGCGGGTGCAACGCGCCTGCCGCGAAATGGGCATCAAGACCGTGGTGGTGCATTCCGAAGCCGACCGCGAAGCCAAGTACGTCAAGCTGGCCGACGAATCGGTCTGCATCGGTCCGGCGCCCTCCGGCCAGAGCTATCTGTCGATGCCGGCCATCATCAGCGCCGCCGAAGTGACCGACGCCGAAGCGATTCATCCCGGCTACGGCTTCCTGTCCGAGAACGCCGATTTTGCCGAACGGGTGGAGCAATCCGGTTTCGTCTTCATCGGTCCGCGGCCGGAATCGATCCGCATGATGGGCGACAAGGTCTCGGCCAAGCAAGCCATGATCAAGGCCGGCGTGCCCTGCGTGCCGGGGTCCGATGGCGCGCTGCCGGATGACCCGAAGGAAATCATCCGCATCGCGCGCAAGGTCGGCTACCCGGTCATCATCAAGGCCGCCGGCGGCGGCGGTGGCCGCGGCATGCGCGTGGTGCATACGGAAGCGGCCCTGCTGTCGGCCGTGACCATGACCAAGAGCGAAGCCGGCGCTGCTTTCAACAACCCCGAAGTCTATATGGAGAAGTACCTGGAGAATCCGCGCCACGTGGAGATCCAGGTGCTGGCCGATGAATTCCGCAATGCCGTCTGGCTGGGCGAGCGCGACTGCTCCATGCAGCGCCGCCACCAGAAGGTGATCGAAGAAGCGCCGGCGGTAGGCATTGCGCGCAAGATCGTCGAGCGCATCGGCGACCGCTGCGCCGAGGCCTGCCGCAAGATGGGCTATCGCGGCGCCGGCACCTTCGAATTCCTGTATGAGAACGGCGAGTTCTATTTCATTGAAATGAACACTCGCATCCAGGTTGAGCATCCGGTCTCGGAAATGATCACCGGGGTCGATCTGATCCAGGAGCAGATCCGCGTCGCGGCCGGCGAAAAACTGCGTTTCCGCCAGCGCGACATCGAGCTCAAGGGTCACGCCATCGAATGCCGCATCAATGCCGAAGACCCGTTCAAGTTCACGCCTTCGCCGGGACGCATTACCAGCTGGCATCCGCCGGGCGGTCCCGGCATCCGGGTCGATTCCCATGCCTATGCCGGCTACTATGTGCCGCCCAACTATGATTCCATGGTGGGCAAGGTGATTGCCTACGGCGCGACGCGCGAGCAGGCGATTCGCCGCATGCAGATCGCGCTCTCGGAAATGGTGGTGGAAGGCATCCAGACCAATATCCCGCTGCACCGCGAATTGATGGTGGATGCCCGCTTCATCGAAGGCGGCACCAACATCCATTACCTGGAGCAGAAGCTGGCGGTGCGCCCTGCCACCGACAACAACAACAAGGGGTGATGGGCATGGCCTGGACTGAAATCGTGATCGAAGTGCCCCAGCAGCAGGCGGAATTGTTGTCCACCGCGCTGATGGATGCCGGCGCGCTCTCGGTTTCAGTCGAGGATGCCGATGCCGGCACGCAAGCGGAGAAGCCGCAGTTCGGCGAACCCGGCATGCCGCTGGAAACCGCCTGGGAACACAGCCGGGTGATTGCGCTGATCGAGGTCGACGCCGATCCCGAGGCCTTGTTGCAAGAGGCCTGCGCCGCCATCGGCCTGGCCGACACGCCGGCCCATGCCCTGCGCCAGGTGGAAGAGCAGGACTGGGTTCGACTGACCCAGTCGCAATTCGACCCGATCAAAATCGGCAGGAACATCTGGGTCGTCCCCAGTTGGCACCAGGCGCCGGACCCGGATGCGCTGGTGCTGGAGCTCGACCCTGGCCTGGCTTTCGGCACCGGCAGCCACCCCACCACCCGCTTGTGCATGGAATGGCTGGAGGCGCATGCGCCGCAAGGCAAGACCGTGCTCGATTACGGATGCGGCTCGGGCATCCTGGCCATGGTGGCGTCCAAACTGGGCGCAAGCGAAGTGCTGGGCGTGGACATCGACCCGCAAGCGATCGTCAGCGCCGGCTTCAATGCCGAGCGCAACCATTGCGAAATCGCCTGGTATCTGCCGGACGATTTCATCGCCAGCCAGGGCCAGCGGCGTTTCGATGTGGTGGTCGCCAACATTCTTTCCAGTCCCCTGAAGCTGCTGGCGCCCATGCTGGCCGGACGGGTGGCGGAGGGTGGATCGCTGGTGCTGTCTGGCGTACTGGAGCGCCAGGCTGAGGAAGTGATCGCCGCCTATGCCCCCTTCATGAGACTGTCGGTGTGGAGCGCGCACGACGGCTGGGTTGCCCTGGCCGGCACCCGGGGACCTTGATGGCACTGGCCACGCGCTGCCCTTACTGCCACACCACCTTCCGCGTCACCCATGACCAGTTGAAATTGCGCGGCGGCCTGGTACGCTGCGGCGCCTGCAAGGAGATTTTCAACGGGGTTGAACACCTGTTGGCGGCGGCGCAACAGCCGGGCACTTCCGCTCCCGCTTTCACGCCTTCTACCCCGGCCTCTGCCGCAACATCCGCACCTGCCGTTCCCGCGACGGCGCCGATTCGCGCGCCGGGCACGACTCCCGAAACGCCGGATACGATGGCGCCGGCAGCTTCCGACCTGAAGCCGGAGCCTTCGGCGCCCGAAGCTGCGCCGCCTGCGGCAAGCGCGTCCAGCCACGCCCGCCCGGCCGCTGAAACACCAGCTGCAACCGAACCGGAAGCACCCGAATCGGCAGCACCCGAATTCGAAGCACCTCAATCCAAAGCACGTGAATCCGAAGCGCGAATTCCGCCGGCGCAAGCAGAACCGGACTTTGCAACCCGCCTCCGGTTCCAGTCCCCGAGCCAACTGCCGCCGACCACGCCGGAACAGGACATCGATCCGCTGACCCGCATGACCTTGATGGACATGCGCCCTTGGCCGCAAGCCGAAACCCGACCCGGCCTGGATGAGCCGAATGCCGATCGGCCGCGCCCCGGCCTGCGTGGCGATGGCGACGAGATCGATCGCGCCCTCGGTGAATTGCAGCAAAAGCCCTGGCGCGGCAGCGGCCCACATGCCGCCGCGGCCGAGGCCGACGAGTTCGATGCCCTGGACAATGAAGAGCCGGACTTCGTGCGCCAGGCGCGCCTGCAGGCAAGTCGCCAGCGCCGCACCCGCGTGCTGCTCGGCCTGGCCAGCGTGCTGCTGGCGCTTTTGGCTTTGCTGCAGGCGGCCATCGTCATGCGCACCGACATCGCCGCGCGCTGGCCGGCCACCTTGCCGGTCCTGGCCAGCCTTTGCAATCTTGCGGGCTGCAAGATAGGCTTGCCGCAACAGATCGAATACGTGAGCATCGAGTCGCACGAGCTGCAGTCCTTGCCCAACAGCGAGAACGGCTTCGTGCTCTCCATGCTGTTGCGCAACCGCAGCAAGGTCGAGCAAGCCTGGCCGTATCTGGAGTTGACGCTCAACGACGCGGCCGAGCAGCCGGTGGCGCGGCGCGTGCTGGCCCCGGCCGATTACCTTTCGGCGCAGGAGCGTGCACGCGGCATGCAGCCCTCATCGGAAAAGCCGGTGCGGGTGGCCTTCACCCTGGCCCAGCTCAAGGCTTCGGGTTATCGCCTTTATGTTTTCTATCCCTGATTTTTCGATCCCTGTTTTTTTGATCCCACTGCGCAGGACCCACTGACATGACTTCCCTGATTTGCGGCTCGCTCGCCTTCGACACCATCATGGCTTTCAACGGCCGCTTCTCGGATGCCTTGCTGGCCGACCAACTGCACAAGATCAATGTCTCTTTCCTGGTGCCGGCCCTGCGGCGCGAATATGGCGGTTGCGCCGGCAATATCGCCTACAACCTCAAGCTGCTCGGCGGCGAGCCGCTGGTCATGGCCACCCTCGGCCTGGACGGCGAACGCTATGTGCAGCGCCTGCAGGAGTTGGGCATCAGCACCCGCCACGTAACGGTGATTGAAGACAGCTATACCGCGCAGTGCTTCGTCACCACCGATGCGGCCAACAATCAGTTCACGGCCTTCCATCCGGGCGCCATGTCCTTTTCCCATCGCAACCGGGTCGCCGATGCCGGCGCGGTGCGGCTGGCCATCGTCGCGCCGGACGGACGCGAGGCCATGGTGCAACATGCGCGCGACTGCGCCGAACTGGGCCGGCCATTCATCTTCGATCCGGGCCAGGGTTTGCCGATGTTCGATGGCGCCGAATTGCGCGAATTCATACAGATGGCGACCTGGGTCGCGGTCAACGATTACGAAGGCGAATTGCTGGTGGAACGCACTGGCCTTTCCTTCGAGCAGATTGCGACCCAAGTGCAGGCGCTGGTGGTCACGCGCGGCGAAAACGGCGCGCATATCTACACCGGCGGGCGCTGCATCGAGATTCCCTGCGTGCCGGTGGAGCAAGTGGTAGACCCCACCGGCTGCGGCGACGCCTTCCGCGCCGGCATGCTCTACGGTTTGTCGCACGACCTGGATTGGGAAAGCACCGGGCGCCTGGCCAGCCTGATGGGCTCGATCAAGATCGCCCATCAGGGCGGACAAAACCACGCGCCTTCGAAGGCGGAAATCGAAGACCGCTTCAAGCAGGCTTTCGGCTACCGCTACGCCTGAGACGAAGCTGGCGAACTCAGGGCGAACTCAGCCTGGTCTTGACTTCATCCAGGCTGACGTCCTGCGCAAAGCGCAGCTCCACGGTTTTGCGGCGCGAGCCTTCGCCATGCAGCAGCGTCACCGCGGACTTGGGCAAGCCCAGCCGGCTGGCCAGAAAGCGGATCAGCTCCTGGTTGGCGCGCCCTTCTATCGGTTGCGCCTGCAGGCGGATGCGCAGCACACCCTCGACCTCGCCCGCCACTTCGCTCTTTTTGGCGTTGGGCGCCACCTGCACCGACAAGCGCAGCACGCTCACGCCAGCGCCAGCAGTCCAGCCGACAGGTAAAGCAGGATCTGCAGCACCAGGAAGGCCAGGAGCGGCGACAGATCGATGCCGGAGACCGGCGGCAGAATGCGCCGGAAAGGCCGCAGGATGGGTTGGTTGAGGGCCCGCACGAAAGGCGCCATCGGCGCATGCGGATTGACCCAGGACAGGATCACTTCAATGATGATCAGGCCCATCAGGCCATACAGGATCCAGACCACCAGCTTGTGCAGCGCCAACAGCAGGATCACGGGGCCGAAGCCGCGCATGCCGACCAGCGCCAGCACGGCGACGGAAATCAGCGCCATCAGGAAAGCGGCAATCATCGAAGCCCAGTCATAGCCGCCCACGCCGGGCAACAGGCGACGCAAGGGGCGCACCAGCCAATCGGTCAACTTGAACAGGAACTCGGAGAGCCCAGAAGGCGGACGCACGCGCACGGCCTGGGTCCAGAAGCGCAGCAGGAACAGAAAGCCCAGAAGGCCGGTGATGGTGCCAACGATCAGGTCGAGGATGCTGGTGAGCACGCCACACTCCTTATAGCGCCCGACAAAATATCCGGATGAACGGC
Source organism: Pseudomonadota bacterium (assembly GCA_023392035.1). GTDB lineage: Bacteria > Pseudomonadota > Gammaproteobacteria > Burkholderiales > Burkholderiaceae_D > Lacisediminimonas. Next base: position 12,737 of record JAEVZY010000345.1, read on the forward strand.
CGGGTCGGCACGAAACTCGGGGCTCTTGTCAGGTGAAGCAAAAAAATTCCCGCCGCACGACGGGCATGCAGCGGGAATTGTGCCTGAAGAACGACCCGCGCAGATTTGCGGGTCGCAAACAGGTCAGTCTTACGGACGGGTGCCGGTCGGGAACGGCCAGGCGGCCGCCGGATTGAGCACCGTCTTGACAGCGGCAGCAGGCGCAGCGGCAGCTGCGGGTTTCGCAGCAGCAGCAGGCTTTTCCGCTTTCTTGGCAGCCGGCTTCTTGGCAGCAGCAGGCTTCTTGACGGCGGCAGGCTTCTTCGCAGCGGCAGGCTTCTTGGCAGCAGCCGGCTTCTTCGCAGCCTTCTTCGGCGCAGCCTTCTTGGCAGCGGCTTTCTTCGGCGCTGCTTTCTTGGCAGCCGCTTTCTTCGGCGCGGCTTTCTTGGCTACGGCCTTCTTCGGTGCAGCTTTCTTGGGAGCGGCTTTCTTCGGTGCTGCCTTCTTGGCTACGGCCTTCTTCGGTGCTGCCTTCTTGGCGACGGCTTTCTTCGGTGCTGCCTTCTTGGCTACCGCTTTCTTCGGCGCTGCCTTCTTGGCGACGGCTTTCTTGGCTACCGCCTTCTTCGGTGCTGCCTTCTTGGCG
>JAEVZY010000033.1 GCA_023392035.1 Pseudomonadota bacterium
CGGGCGGGGGCCTTCATCGCCGCGGTCGGCCTGCTGCTGGCCGGCTGGGGACTGTTCATCCGCTTGAACGTGGCCGCCGAAGCGCTGGAGCCGGAGGCCATGCGCCAGGCCAAGGAGGAAGACCGCAAGCTGCAGCCGGACTCGCATTGAGTCCGGCTGGGCCGGCGTTGCGGCCTGAGCGAATCAGGGTACGCGCTGGAAACGCTGGGCGCGCTTGCCGGTATCCACTTCCGCCGTGTACACGCTGCCCTGGCTGTCGACGGCGATGTTGTGCACCCAATGGAAATCGCCGGCCTGCCGTCCCGGACGGCCGAAGGAACCCAGCGGCTGGCCGTTATCTCGCCGCAGGACATGCACTTCGTTGTTGGTACCGTCGGCCACCAGCAGGTATTGCTGGGCCGGGTCTTCCGAGGGAATCAGATCCCAGGCTGAACCGGAGCCGCGGGTGGCCGGCTCCAGCACGATCTGGCGCACGAATTCGCCATTCTTGCGAAACACCTGGATGCGGTTGTTCATGCGGTCGCAGACATAGACCAGGTTGTCGCGCGTGAGGCGCACGCAGTGCACCGGATTGCCGAATTGCGGCGACTCGGGATTGTAGTCGGCCAGCTTGTTGTCATCCGGCCGCTTGCCATAGGCGCCCCAGTGCCGCTTGTAGGCGCCGGTGCTGGCATCGAACACGATCACGCGCTTGTTCTGGTAGCCGTCGGCGACGTACAGCTCATTGGCCTGCGCATCCAGTTCCATGTGCGCGGGCCGGCCGAGCTGGTTGGTGGCATTGCTGCCCAGGCTGGCGCCGGGCTTGCCGATCTGCAGCAGGAATTTGCCCTCGCCAGTGAACTTGAGCAGCATGTGATCGGTGTTCGCATTACCGCCGACCCAGACATTGCCGGTGGGATCGACATAGATGCCGTGTTCATTCTTGGGCCAGTCATAGCCTTGGCCAGGACCGCCCCAGGCCGCCAGCAGATTGCCCTGACGATCGAACTTCAGGACTGGAGGCGCGGCGCTGCAGCACTTTGAACGCTTGGGCGTCAGCGTCGCGCCGCGCTCGTCTTCGGTCAGGGTGCCGGGGCGATGGACGATCCAGATATTGTCGTTGCGATCGACGGCGATGCCCGCCACCTGGCCCAGGATCCAGTTGTTCGGCAAGGGCTTGGGCCAATAGGGATCGACGGCATAGTGCGGCCCGGCGGGCGGACCTTCCACCCGTTGCTGCTGCGGGGGTGATGACTGGGAAGACTGCCGGTTAGGCTGCTGGGCGCATGCGGTAATCAGCAGGGCCAGGCAGGACAGGACGAACAAACGAAAGAACCGGCGGACGTGCTGTGACATGTTGCGCCTCCTTCATGATTTGTTTTTGTGCAGGCACTATACCCGACCCGGATGCCGGCGCCATCGTCGCCATCATGGGTTGCTGCGCCACACTGGTTCTGACGGAGCGCAAGAACCTGCCCGGTGGCACGCCATGCGCTTTTTTGCCTCGGCATACTGGTGCTTGGTCGACGCTGCACCAGGCGTCGTTTCGCTTCACCTGTCCCGCGAGGGCCGAGGAGAGAAGAATGCAAAGAAGAATTTTCCTGAAGCACACCGGCATGGCGGCGGGTGGCCTGATACTGGGCGGCCTGGCGGGCTGCGGCTCAACGGCATCCACTTCCGCCACCAAGCAGACACCCGATGCGCGCAGCAAGGAAGCGGAAATCCGTGCCGGCGCCGACTCTGCGGTGGCCCGTTTGGAGGAGCACTACCCCGATACCAAGGACTTGGTGAACAAGGCGGCTGGCGTGCTGATTTTTCCGCGCGTGATCGCGGCCGGCTTCGGCGTCGGCGGCCAGTTCGGCGATGGCCTGCTCAAGGAAAAGGGCAGGGTCGTCGATTACTACCGCCTGATTTCCGGCTCGATCGGCTTGCAGATCGGCGCCCAGTCGAAGGCCATGTACTTCCTGTTCATGACGCCCGAGGCCTTGAACAACTTCAAGAAAAGCGACGGCTGGTCGGCCGGCGGCGATGCCTCGGTGGCGGTGATCAACGCCGGCGCCGACGGCCGCCTCGACTTGAGCGCCGCCAAGGGGCCGGTGCTGGCCTTCGTGCTGACCAATGCCGGCCTGATGGCCAACCTGACGCTGGAAGGCACCAAGATCACGCGCCTCAAATAGGGCTCAAACAGGGCTCAGGCAGGACGATGTGAAAGCAGCAAGGGTGCGCCTGGTGCGCGCAATTCACGTATCATTGCGCGCCTTTGTCGCTTTCCCCGTCCTGAAACATGTCTCGCGCTTGCGGTGTCGACTTCGGCACTTCCAATTCCACGGTCGGCTGGCAAGACCGCGGCCATCCCGAATTGCTGCCGCTGGAAGGTCAACACAAGACCTTGCCCTCGGTGGTGTTCTTCAACAGCGAAGACAACAGCACCAGCTTCGGCCGCGCCGCGCTGGAGCAATACCTGGCCGGCTATGAGGGACGCATGATGCGTTCCATGAAAAGCCTGCTCGGCACCAGCCTGCTGGACGGCCAGACCGAAGTGGGCGGCCGCGCCTTGCCGTTTCGCATGCTGCTGGCGCAATTCATCGGCGAATTGAAACGCCGCGCCGAAGCCAGCGCCAATCAGGTGTTCGACTACGCGGTGCTGGGCCGCCCGGTGCATTTCATCGATGAAGACAAGGTCGCCGACCAGCGTGCCGAAGATGCGCTGCGCGAGATTGCCCTGCATTGCGGCTGGCGCGAAGTCAGCTTCCAGTACGAGCCGATCGCCGCCGCCTTCCGCTATGAGCAAGGGATCAGCCGCGAGGAGCTGGTGCTGGTGGTGGACATCGGCGGCGGCACCTCCGACTTTTCCCTGCTGCGCCTGGGGCCGCAACACGCCGCCAAGGCCGAGCGCCAGCAAGACATCCTGGGCAGCGCCGGCGTGCACATTGGCGGCACCGACTTCGACAAATACCTGAGCCTGTCGTCCTTCATGCCCCTGCTTGGCCTGGGAGGCAAGTTGAAGCGTGGCAGCGATGTCCCTTCCAGCCATTACTTCAACCTCGCCACCTGGCACACCATCAACCTGGCCTATACGCCCAAGGCCGAACGCGATGTGCATGAGCTGGTGCGCGAGGCGGCCCAGCCCGAGTTGTTGCAAAGTCTCTTGAATTTGATCCGCGAGCGCGCCGGCCACTGGCTGGCACTGAAGGCGGAAGAGACCAAGATCGCGCTCTCGGCCTCGGCGCAAGTGGAGGTCGACCTGGCGCGACTGCGGCCGCCGAAGAAACTTGAGATCGCCCGCGAAAGCTTCGATCAATCGGTGCTCGGCCTGACGGCCAGGATAGGCGATGCCGTGAATGCCTTGCTGCGCGCCGCCGGCCTGCGCCACGAGCAGGTGGATACCGTCTATTTCACCGGCGGCGCCAGCGGCGTGCCGGCCTTGCGCCAGCATGTCGCTAGCCTGCTGCCGCAAGCGCGCAAGGTGGAGGGCGATCTGTTCGGCAGCATCGGCTCCGGGCTGGCGCTGGAAGCGCAGCGCAAGTATGGTTGAGGCGGCAATCGCTGAGTCGAATCACTGAGTCGAATCGCTGGCCGAAACGCTGAGCCGAATCGCCAGGCCGAATCGCCAGGCCGAATCGCCAGGCCGAATCGCTGAGCCGAAAATCTCCAGCCGAAAATCGCTTTCAGCTTGTGCTGAGCGCTATGGTCCGTCGCTGCAATTGGCTGGCCCGCGCCCGCAACTGGCCGCAGCCGCCATCCACTTCCTGTCCCGCTGAATCGCGCAACTTGGTCAGTACGCCGCGCTGGTGCAGGCTGCGCGCGATGGCGCGCGCCTTGTCCCAGGAAGGGCGCTTGAACTGCAGATCGGGAATGGTGTTGTAGGGGATCATGTTCAACACCGCGTACTTGCCCTGCAGGAGCTCGACGATGCCATCCAGTTCATCTGCGCCGTCATTCACTCCTTCCAGCAGGGTCCACTGGTATTGCACCGGATAGTGGGTCAGGCGCGCGTACTGCTCGCCCCTTTCCACCAGTTCGGCCGGCGTCATGCGCGGCGCGCGCGGCAGCAGGGCGGCGCGCAGGTCCGGCTTGGTGGTATGCAGGGACAGGGCCAGCGCCGGCTTGACCACAGCTTGCGGCAGGCGTTCGAACACGCGCGCATCGCCGACGGTGGAGAACACCAGGTTCTTGTGGCCGAGGTTGCCTTCCAGGCCCAGCAGCTCGATCGCTTCCAGCACGTTGTCCAGGTTGTGCGCCGGCTCGCCCATGCCCATGAACACCACTTTCTTCACCGGCCGCATCGAGCGCGCCAGCGCCACCTGGGCCAGGATTTCGCCGCTGCTGACCTGGCGTATCAATCCGCTTCTTCCGGTCATGCAGAACTGGCAGCCCACGGCGCAGCCGACCTGGCTGGAGACGCACACGCCATCGCGCGGCAGCAGCACGCTTTCTATGGTCTGGCCATCATGCAGCGCCAGCAGCAAGCGCGCCGAGCCGTCCTCGGTGGGATGGGAAGAGAGCAGGCGCACCTGGTTGCGCAGCTCGGCATCGAATTCAGGCAGCGCCTCGCGCAAGCGCTTGGGCAGGAAGTCGCGCGGCATGCGCCGCCCCTGTTCGTAGGGACGCACTTGCAGCCAGTCGCGCAGCACCCGCTGTTCATGAA
>JAEVZY010000036.1 GCA_023392035.1 Pseudomonadota bacterium
CTTCATACTGGTCCTTGCCCTTGAGCAGGATCGAGACGTGCGAGCTGTCCATTTCGCCCTCGGCGCCCTGGAACCACTTCGATTCCTGCAGCCAGACCGAGCACATGCGCTGGTTCTTCGGCAGGTCGATCCAGGGGAAGCGCGGCAGTTGCGGCGGCTCGTCTTCTCCCATGTAGATCCAGACCACGTCCGCTTTCTCTTGCGTGCGGTAGGCCTTGATCTTCATGTTCTTGCAGATCTTGCCGGAGGGATCGCTCGGGATCTGCTGGCATTGGCCGCTCTTGTCGTACAGCCAGCCGTGGTAGGGGCAACGAATGCCCTTGGCTTCCACCTTGCCGAAGTACAGCGGCGCCAGCCGATGCGCGCATTGCGACTGGACGATGCCGACCTGGCCTTCGCCATCACGAAACGCCACCAGCTCTTCGCCCAGCAGTTTCAGGCGCACCGGCGGTCCGCCGTTCTTGGGCAATTGCGCCGAGGGCAGCGCCGGCAGCCAGATCGAACGGAACATCTGGCCGGCCGGCGTGCCGGGGCCGATGGAACACAGCAGCTGGTTGTTCTCTTTCGTGAGCATCAAGCGTCTCCTTGTGCAAATGCGGAACGGGCGCCGGTCTTGCCGCAGGCTGACCCGATGATGGGCTTGACTATAGGATCGGCGCGCTCGCGCGGACAAACGATTTATTCGACCGCTATGCATGAACTGGTGTAAAGTGTCCCGCACCCTTTTCCATCTGATGATGAAGCTTGCATGAGTCGGACACTGCCCTCTCTCACTGCATTGCGGGTGTTTGAAGTCGCAGGAAGACTGGAGAGCTTTTCCAGTGCCGCCATCGAACTCAACATCACCCAGGGCGCGGTCAGTCGCCAGATTCGCGCGCTCGAAGACGAACTGCAGATTCGTCTCTTCACCCGTTTGACGCGGCGCGTGCAGCTCACCGAAGCGGGCGAAAAATATCTCTCCGAAGTGCAGGCCGCACTGAATCAGATCGAGCAAGCCACCAGCCGGGTGCGTTCGCGCCAAAAACGGGCGGTGCTCACCATCAGCGTGCTGCCTTCGGTCGGCTCCTTCTGGCTGATGCCGCGCCTGGCGCATTTCAGCCAGCGTCATCCCGATATCGAAACCCGCATCATTTCTTCCATCGATCCGGTCAACCTGCATGGCCGCGAAGCCGATGTCGCGATCCGCGTCGGCGCCCTGCCGGGGCGCAGGTACGAACAACCGATGCCGCGGGTGGACCTGACCATGGTGCTGGACTGGCGCGGCGTGCTGGCCGAGCCCTTGGCGCCGGATGTGCTGGTGCCGGTGTATTCGCCGCGCCTGGCCGGCAGCGAGCATGCGCTGTGCGATCCGAAGGTGATCCGCAATCTGCCGCTGGTGCACACCACCAGCCGCACCAATGCCTGGCCGGACTGGATCCGCGCGCACGGCTTGCCGCCGCTGACCAGCTCGCGCCGCATGGAGTACGGTCATTTCTTCATGTCCCTGGAAGCGGCGCGCGAAGGCGAAGGGGTGGCAATCGTGCCCGACCTCCTGCTCAGCGGTTCCGCCATGCAGAACCTGATCGCGGCCCATGCCTGCAAGGTGAAGAGCGCGGCTGAATATTATTTGCTGACGCTGAACGAGCGCAGCAATGAGCGCTCGATCCAGGCCTTTCGCGAGTGGGTGCAGGAAGAGATGAAGAAGACGCCGACGGCCAGCAAGGCGGCGTAGGGCGCAGCGGCGTTTTGCGCCATGCAATGCGCTTCGCTATTGCACCCTGGGGCTATACGGCTGCTGCCGAGACCTTCTCAAGCGGCCCTGCCAGTCCGGCATAGTCCGCCGCCAGCCTCGATGCCGCCTGCAGGATGCGCCCATCGCTGATGATGCTGTTGCACTTGCCGCGCACCTGCGCCAGTTCCCAATGTCCGCGGCTGGCGCGCCGCAATTCGATGGTGGCGACCCGCTTGCCTTCGCGCCGCAGCGAAAACACCCGGCACGAGCCGCTGGCGCAGGCATTGGCATACGTGCCCACGCAATGCTTCTGCTCCAATCCCTCTTCGGCCAGCAGGGCGCCGGTATCGAGTTCCAGCGCGACAAATTCTCCCAGGGCCTGGCGCGGCAGCAGCGCCAGCCAGCGCACATCGCGCTCGGGCGCAATGGCGAGGATGGCGGCGCGATGCCAGCTGTCGGAACGGCGGCACAGCGATTGCCAGGTGATCTTCGCGCCCGGCAACACCGCCTGCTGGGCATAGACGAAGTCCGACACGTCCTGCGCCTCGTGCACCAGGTTGAATTCATCTTCGGGCGACAGCACGGCGCGCATGATGCAGCGCAGGAAGATGCGCGCATTCTCTTCGCGCATGGGGCTGATCTTGCCCATGCCGCGCTCCAGGATTCTTTCCATGCCGCGCAGGGCGGGCTGGCAGCGCTCCAGCTTCAGCACTTCATCCTGCAAGGCGCCGGCAATCAGGTTCACCACATGCGAGAACTCGCGCAGGTTGCGCGCCGAAGGCGGAAAGAAGCCCAGCAGGAAGCGCAGTTGCGGCGCCGGCAAGCGGATCAGGTAGCGCCAGCCCTGCTTGCTCATGCCGGCTTCCAGCAGACGCGCCTTGAGGCCATCGAAATAGCGCGCGCCCAGCGGCAGGCCGAGGCCCGATGAAGGCCGCAAGCCCAGATCGAGCAGGGGCAAGCCGCTGTCGGCCAGGGTGAAGGGCAGTTCGGCCATGCGCGCCGCGACGCGCCCGATCTGGCTCAGGCTGGCGCCGCCGCCATATACCGCCTGCGCCAGCGCCAGCACTTGTGCATCCAGCGCCTGGCGCAGCCAGGCGCCATAGCCGGGATGATCCAGGCGCAGCTCGCCCACCTGCCGCACTTCCACCTGCAGGTGTTCTTTTTGCAGCAGCAGGCGCGCGCTCTGGCCGCTCAGCTTGAGACGCGCGCTCCAGCCGGGCGGGCCGTCGAAGCTGGCGGACAAGCCATCGCGTACCGGCAATACCGGGTCGATGCCGTCCGAATAGGAATGCGCATGCAAGACCTGGTGCAAGGCGGCCGGATCGGCAGCCGACAACTGGCGCGCATGCGCAATCGGGAGCGAGCAGTAGGGACGCACCCGGTTGAGGTCGCGCCAGCGGAAATGGGCGTGGCGGTTCTCGAAGATCTGCAGTTCGCCGGCATCCAGATTGACCAGGAAACCCCAGGACACATCGCCGCAGGTATCGAGCAATGCGCCCAGCATCCAGGGCAAGCCGGCATGCCAGGCTTCCATTTCGGGCAGCAGGGCAAACACTTCCGACCAGGCGTGGACCGGGAAGCTTTCGCCGAAATGGTGTTCCAGGAAGTTTTGCACCGCTTCGCGCGTGGGCGGCGGCGGGAACAGTCCGTCTTCCAGCTGCACCAGGTGCAGCGCGCCGGCCCAGGCGGCCAGGCGGGATTCGGGGGTGGCGCGCAGGAAAGCCAGCAATTGCACCAGCACTTGCTCGCAACTGCGCTCACCATGCAAACGCGTCAGCTTGTTGACGCCATCGATGCGAAAACCTACCAGCGCCCCGCTCATGCCTGCTCCGCTTCCCCTGAAAATTATTTATCCGGTTTCAAGGTAGCAGAACGGGCATCAGTCAGGGAAGGACCGCCGCAATTTTCAGGCGGCGGCCTGGCGGTTGCGTTCCAGGCGCAGATCGACAATGCGGACGATCTCGTCCAGTTCCGGCAGGGACATGCCCTGCTGGCGGGCGATGGCCTGCACCAGGCGGTCGACCCGCTCGATATTGCGGGCGCCGGCGGCCAGCGCGCGCGCCGCCGAAGACGGGCTGGCCAGGCCGAGCGCGGCATTGGCGTATTTTTCGAAGGGAACCAGGTCCTGCTCTTTGGCGCCGACCGCCATGCAGACCTGCATCACCCAGCGATACACGCGTTCCGACTGCGCCAGGTCGCCATGCACCGCTTCGCGGATCGGGCGCACGCCGTCTTCCAGCACGCAACGGTAATTGCCGGCCAACAGCATGCTCCACTTGGCCAGCGGCACGTACAGCGAATCGAAAGTCTTGAGCTTGACCGGCAATTCCACCGTGCCGCCGTCGAGCGGGAAGCGGATCGCCTCGATACCGGCTTCCAGCTCGCGCAGGATGGCGGTGTGGGCTTCGTCGTCGAAGCGCGCGGCCTTGAAGTTTGTGGGCAGGCGCACCTGCAGCACATTGACCTTGTCTTCCGGCGGACGGAAGGCTTGCGGGTCGGGGCTGCACAGGGTCATCAGGGCCGGATCGAAGGGGTCCCAGACGCTGGGGTCGGTGTAGGCCATGCGCAGGCTGGCGGCATCCACGCCGGGCAGGCGGCGCAGGAAGGTCAGCGGCGGCATGTTCATGATCGACATGCAGGGCACGCGCTTCTCGGCCACTTTCTGCATCAGTTCGCGCACGCCGGGCGCGCCGTATTGCGGTTCCTGCATGGCCAGCGCCACCAGGTCGAAGCGGGATGGATCGACTTCCTGCGGGCCGGAGGCCGAGAGCTGGCCGGGAATCTTGCGCGAATCGATTTCAACCAGGCCTTCGCGGCCCTTGACCGGCAGGCGTACGCGAATGCCGTCGGCGTTGATCAGGTCGGCTTCGGCCGGCAGGCACACCAGGTGCACGCTATGCCCGGCCAACAGCAGTTTGGCCCCCAACAAGGAGCCATACGAGGCGCCGAGGATGAGGATGTTGCGCTTGTTCATGCGAGTCTCCGCGGGAGTGGAACGGACTCTCTCCGCAAACGGAGAGTGGGCGCTTATTCTGGCAGGGATTTCGCAGGGTGAAAAGCGCTTGCGCGAGATGAAATTCAAGCCGCCTGCAGCAGGCGCCGCAGGCGTGGCAGCAGGAACTTGCGCAAACGACCACTGTGCAGGCAGGCGCCGCCGGCCAGGCCGACCAGGCAGCCGAGCACGGTATCCACCAGCCGCGCCTGCATCAGCACTGTCGGCGCCGCCTGGCCCATGGTGGCGGCCTCGGCCAGCAGCAAGGTCAGGGGCGTGATGAAAATCGCGGCAAAGCCGTAGTGGCGCACCACCGCCATCTCGACAATGAAAGTGAGCAGCATGATGGCCAGCGCCATGCCCCAGTCCTGCAATTGCAGCCACAGCACGCCCCAGGCCACCAGCAAGCCAATGCTGGTGCCCAGGATGCGGTGCAATTGCCGGTTCCAGATGGCGCGCAGATTCATGCCTTGGATCACCGCCAGGCAACTGACCGGCACCCAATAGGGCTTTTCCAGTTGCAGCAATTGCGCCAGCAGCAGCGACAGGCCGACGAACAGGCCGATCAGCACCGAGTCGTACACCACGAAGCCGAAGTCGGGTTGGAACAGGGGCGGCGAATCCTTGGGCGGGCGGCGGCGCAGGATGTACAGGCTATACACAAAGGCCACCAGCGTCGCCTGCAGGCTGCCCAGCGCGAAAACACCCAGCTTGTGCGGCACCTGCGCCAGGCTGCCCGGCGCATAGGCCGCGATGGCGGCCGCCATGATGAAGAACAGGCTGGCCGGCGGCCCCACCCGGTAGAAGCGGCAGACCATGACGACCAGGATCGCCACCATGGTCAGCGCCGGCACGATCAGGGCCGGCTGCAACTGCGCCAGCGCACCCAGCGCGAAGCTGGCAATCATGCCGAAGGCGCAAGCCAGCAGTTTCACCATGCGCTGCGCCAGCGCGGTCTCGGGCAGGTACAGGAACACCAGGCCGGCCAGCGAAGCCAGGGTGGCGCTGGACATCTCGTGAAACCACGCGCCCACCAGCAGAGGCAGGCCGGCCGCCAGGGCCGCGGCGAACGGCATCTGCCACGGCCGGTCGCTGGGCAGGATGGTGACCAGCTGCCGCCATTCCTCGCGCAGCAGGCGGCGCGCGCGGCGCGGCCAGGGCTGGGGGCTTTTGCGGGAACGGGATGGCGCGCGCGTCATGTGGGCATGGTGCTCAGAGGCTCAGGCTGCCATCCATACAAGTCACGACTTCGCCGCCGACCCAGATCTCGTCGCCCTCGCGCGAGATGTGGACGCGGCCGCGGCGGCCGATGGCCGTGCCCTGGGCCGCCACGTACTGTT
>JAEVZY010000250.1 GCA_023392035.1 Pseudomonadota bacterium
TCTTGGAGCCGAAGCCGCCGCCCACATCCGGCGCCACCACCCGCATCTTGTGCTCCGGCATGCCGAGCACGAAAGCGGTGATCAAGAGCCTTTCCACGTGCGGATTCTGGTTCGCCACATACAGCGTGAAGCTGTCGTTGAAGCGCTCGTAATGGCCAATCGCCGCGCGCGGCTCGATGGCATTGGGAATCAGGCGGTTGTTGTGCAATTGCAGCCGGGTGACGTGGGCGGCCTGGGCAAAGGCGGCGTCTGTTGCGGCCTTGTCGCCCAGGGCCCAGGTGTAGCAGCGGTTGTCGGGCGCAATGTCGTGCACTACCGGCGCGCCGGGCTTGATGGCCTCGGCGGCATCCACCACCGCCGGCAGGACGTCATAGTCCACGTCCACCAGCTCGGCCGCTTCCTTGGCCTGCATGGCGGTTTCGGCGATCACCACCGCCACCTGGTCGCCCACATAGCGCACCTTGCCTTGCGCCAGCGCCGGATGCGGCGGCTCTTTCATGGGTTGGCCGGCCACGTCCGTGATCAGCCAGCCGCAGGGTACGCCGCCGATCTTGTCGGCCGCCATGTCTTCGCCTGTGAGCACGGCCAGCACGCCGGGCGCGGCCTTGGCCGCCTGGGTATCGATGGACTTGATCTCGGCATGGGCATGCGGCGAGCGCACGAACACGGCCGCGGTCTGGCCCTGCAGGACGATATCGTCGGTATAGCGGCCGCTGCCGGTGAGGAAGCGATAGTCTTCCTTGCGGCGCCCCGAGGCGCCGATGCCGCTCTGGATGTCGGTGGGTGCGTTCATCTCAGGCCTCCGCGCGTTGTGCCGGCGCGCCGCTGGCGCTCATGGTGGCGGCGCCCAATTGCACCGCCTTGACGATATTGTGATAGCCGGTGCAACGGCAGATGTTGCCGCGGATTTGCTCGCGCACCACTTCTTCCGAAGGCTTGGCATAGCGGCCGGCGATCTCGATGGCGTTCATGATCATGCCCGGCGTGCAAAAGCCGCATTGCAGGCCGTGGCATTCCTTGAAGGCCGCCTGCATCGGATGCAGGTCGCCATTGGCAGCGGCGATGCCTTCGATGGTGGTGACTTCGGCGCCCTGGAACTGGGCCGCCAGCGCCGAGCAGGATTTCACCGCCCGGCCATTGACCATGACCGTGCAGGCGCCGCATTGGCTGGTATCGCAGCCGACATGGGTGCCGGTCAGATTCAGGTTTTCGCGCAGGAACTGGACCAAGAGCGTGCGCGGATCCACCTCCGCGCTGACGACACGACCATTGACGGTGAGGGAAAGCTTGATGGGCATTGCGCAACTCCTCCGGCTGTGAAGCAGTGATTGAGCGCCCTGCGGCACATGCGGGAATTGGCAGGAAGGAAAAGTCCGCGCCTGGCGGTTGGAGTCTCCTCCCCTGCCCGTTTACCCGGCTTGCGCCTCGTACGGGATGTTTTGATGGTTCTCCCAGGCGGCACACTCTCGCATTGGGAGTTTCACGAGCGTACTTGCCCGGTTTGGCGCACGTTTGAGAAAAATCAAAGCGTGGGCGGCCGGGCCTGGGGAGGGGGAGGCCTTTCCGGAGACCGGACCTCAAAGCTGCCAGCCCATTGGCAACCGGGCAGCGCGCGGCGCAGTTTGATACATGCCATGACCGAAGCCATGTTAACCTTGCGCCTTCCGATGTTTTGCGCTGGCCTTGCCGGTCTGTCATGAAATACACCATCGTCGCCCTTTACCTGCTGTCGGTCGCCCATATCCACTTTCGTGGCCAGGTGCGGCTGCCGGTGCTGCGCCAGTTGTTCGACCATTCGTCCTTCATGGCGCCGATCAATACCTTCATTCACGCCTTCTCGTCGGTGCCGCATACGCCCTATCTGCCGGTGTCGGCCTTTCCCGACCTGAAGAAGATCGAAGACAACTGGGAAATGATCCGCGACGAGGTGCTGGCGCTCAAAACCCAGCAGCGCATCAAGGCCGCGGAAAAGAATGACGACGCCGGCTTCAATTCCTTTTTCAAGGCCGGCTGGAAGCGCTTCTATCTGAAGTGGTACGACGCCAGCCACCCTTCGGCGGCCGAAGCCTGCCCGCAAACCGTGGCCCTGCTGCAAAGCCTGCCCAGCGTGAAGGCCGCCATGTTTGCCGAACTGCCGCCGGGCGGCAAACTCAATCCCCATCGCGATCCGTATGCCGGTTCGCTGCGCTACCACCTGGGCCTGATCACGCCCAACGACGACCGCTGCTTCATCGAAGTGGATGGCCAGCGCTACAGCTGGCGCGACGGCAAGGGGGTGGTGTTCGACGAGACTTTCATCCACTGGGCGCAGAACGGCAGCGAAGACAATCGCATCATCCTGTTCTGCGATATCGAGCGCCCGACCCGCTTCGGCTGGACCCGCGCCATCAACCGCTTCCTCGGCAAGACCATGATGACCGCAGCCAGCTCGCCCAACGAGACGGGCGATCAGTTGGGGACGGTGAACAAGCTGTTCCGCTTCGTGTGGTCGGCCGGGCAGTATCGGCGGCGCTTCAAGAAGTGGAACAGGACCGTGTACACGATTACCAAGTTCGGCTTGATTGCGGGGCTGGTGGCGGGGATTGTGTTTCTCTGAGCGCTTGGTGAAAGTCCCGGCCGCACCGGCCTGCAAGGGGAGCGGTCCGCCGATTTTCTTCAGCGCGATTGCCTTGCGCTCAAACCGCAGCCCAGATCATGGACGCCCCCGAAGCAAACATGATCCCGTCCATCATCAGCCGGAAGTAATCCGGCTGCAGTTTCAGCACGAAGCGCTTGGCGACGAAGGAGCCGGCCATGATGGATGAACCGATGATCAAGCCTTTGACGATCGATTCGGAAGGCAGGGCGTCATACAGGCGGAAGGTGGTCGCCTTGGCGAAATACACGGCCAGCGAGCCGGCCGCCTCCGTGGCCAGGAAAGCGCCTTTCACCAGGCCATAGGCCAGAAAGACCGGCACATTGATCGGACCGGTGGAGACCACCATGCCGGTCAGATAGCCGATGATTGCGCCGGCCAGCGCCAGGTGGGGCAGGCGTGGCGTCATCTGGTGCGAGCTCATCCAGCGGCGCGCCGGAATCATGAAGATGAAGAACAGGCCGAGCGCGATTTCCACGGCGCGTGTAGGCAGAACCAGCAGCGTGCGCGCCCCCAAAGCCGCAAAGGGAGCGCCGGTGACGGCGTAGGCCGCGCACGCGCGCCAATCCACTTCGCGCCACCAGGCGAGTATGCGCGACAGATTGGCCATCAGCGCCGCCACCGCCATCACCGGCACCGCTTCCTTGGGACCGAATTGCAGCACCAGCACCGGCATCAGCATGATGGATGAGCCGAATCCGACGATACCGCTGAGGATGCCGGCGGCCAGCGCCACCACCAGGACGAACAGGTAATCGTAGGGAATCAAGATAGCGGCTCGGCGGGTTCGGCTCAGTGATATCGGAATGCGGCACAGTGCTGCCAGCGCCGGGCAATGCCCGGAGTGTGGGCCCGATACTAGCATCACCGGCTGACACCAAGGGCCGACCCGCCACGATCGCAGGCAGGGATTGAACCAAGCGTGCCTGGCGGTTGCTCATCTTCCTTTTTGGAGAAGCCGCCGATGAATAACGCAAACGGCCGCGGCAAGCTGGCCTTCCCGCTGACCAGGTCACCGCAACGCGCTCGGCGCTGGGTGCAAACCGGCCCAATGTCATCTTTGCCGCACTTGCATGCCTGGCGCCAGCTTCCAGATGAATCCAAGGAAGTGATGCAGGCGATGTCGGCCGGCGTTGGCGACTGCGAGTTCCGGGCACTGCTCACCAGCAGACCGACCTTCAATGCGCGTGAGCACAGCTTGGCGGCGCTGGCGCAAGCGCTGCCCCTGCCGCAGGAACTCCTGCTGCATATCTTCGGCTTTCTTGACGTGTGCAGCCTGGCAAGGCTTGAGCGGGTCTCGCACGCCATGTTCGAGCTGGCCGGCAAGCTGCAAGTGGCGATCAATCCGGCACTCGCGCCCTGGGCCAGCGAAGTCGCCGACTGTGAGCAAGCTCTGGCGCAGTCGAGAGTGGAATACAGCCAGCCCCGGACGATCTCGCGCGCCGAGGAACGCCTGAGACGGGCCGGCATTTTTGAAGCACATGACAACAAACTGAAAGCCGAGCTTGCGAGGCTGGCCGCAAGCAAACGCTGTCTGTTCATTTGCGTATGGCCCGGCATTGAGGCGGCCGTCGCGGAGATCCTGGCCGAAGCTTGCGGCTGGCAAGCGGCCATCATCTCGGTCCACAAGCAGACGCACAATTTCCCACTGATGAAGCTGGAACAAGACTTGAGTTCGAAAGGCCGGCGGCGCGAACTTCACCTCCAACTGTCCAATACGAGCTGCTTGCAGGGTTTCAAAGCGGATTCGAATGCGCTGTTGCTGACGCGGCTGCAGGTCCTGGCCGATATCAGCGGTGACCTCAGCCCGCTGCGCAGCCTGCTGGCCGGCCCCAACCGGATCGAATCTCTCTCCATGACGATCAACGCGACGTACGCCGACGGCCTGGTCGACGCGCTGGCAAGCGGCTGCCCCGTGTTGACAAGCCTGCGCTTGCAGCAACACGCTCCTGCCAAGCTGCCCTTTGCGCTCAAGACCAAATCAGGATTGCGCGCGCTTGAGCTGTTCGACTGCAGCCTGCAGGCGCCGGGGCTGAGCCTGGCGGCGCTGCTGCAAGCCGTGCCGAGCCTGGAGGTACTGAACCTGGGCCAGGTGAGGTTCGAAGCCGGCAGTACCGCAGACTGCGCCCAGGCCCTGGAAAAATCCGCGCTGCGCGCCATCAGCTTCCTCGGCTGCCAGTTCTTCATGCAAGACCGGCCTTGTCCTAGCGCCGGGCAACTCAAGACGGAAGATCCGGGCAAACATGGCGACCTGGCGTTGGGCTTGCAGCACGCCCCGCTGCTGGCGGAATTGCGGCTCGCCGGCGATACCGAGGCGGGGGAAATTTTTATCCTCGAGGCTTTCGCCGGCAATCCGGCGGCGCGCTCGGTGCGCTTTGAAGACTCCGCCTTCGTTGCGCAGCCGGCCACGATTGAAAGATTGGATGCGATCCGCCGGCGGTTGTATCTGCCGCCGCTGAAGTTCTCCTAAGGCGGGTTCCAGCGCAGGTTCTAATGCAGGTTCTGGCGCAGATGCTCGAACAGGCAGATGGCGGCGCTGGCGGCAACGTTGAGCGATTCCATCGGGCCGCGATGGGGAATGGCGATGCGCGCAGTCGCCTGGTCCAGCAAGTGGGGCGCCACCCCCTGCCCTTCGTGCCCGAACAACCAGGCTGCCGGGCCGCGCAGGTTCAGCGCATACAGGCTGGCGTCGACGTGGGAACTGGTGGCATACACCGGCACCTTCGACTGTGCCAGCACCTGGGCCAGGTCGACGCCTTCAGCGATGCGCAGCGAGAAGTGCGCGCCCATGCCGGCGCGCAGCAC
>JAEVZY010000263.1 GCA_023392035.1 Pseudomonadota bacterium
CTCTAGACCAGCCTGGAGACACAGACCGTGAAGACCCAGTTCTACACCGCGACCAGTCTGGACGGCTTCATTGCCACGGAAGACGACTCTCTCGAATGGCTCTTCCCGCTCGGGAATGTCAATGACACCAGCTACCCGGACTTCATCGCCAAGGTCGGTGCCTTGGCCATGGGTGCCTCGACTTACCTTTGGATGCTGCGGCATGCCGGGAAAGTGGCGGAAGAGACCGGCTCTGCCTGGCCCTATGCACAACCGACCTGGGTCTTCTCGCACCGGCAACTACCCATCGTGAAGGGTGCCGACCTCAGGTTTGTTCAAGGCGACGTCCGCCCGGTCCACGCAGAGATGGTTCATGCTGCGGGCAGCAAGAATATTTGGGTGGTCGGGGGCGGCGATCTCGCCGGTCAGTTTTTTGATGCCGGACTGCTGGACGAGGCCATCATCCAAGTCGCCTCGGTCACCCTCGGCAAAGGCAAGCCTTTGTTCCCGAGACGGGTGACCAACCCACCATGGAAGCTATTGTCAATAAAACAAGTTGGCACCGGCTTTGCTGAGCTGCGGTACGAGCTGCCGAAAGGCCATTGAACCAGTCCCACAAACAAAATGCCCCGGCCACGGCCGGGGCATTTGTTTGCGCGTCCACCAGAACTAGGTCGTCGGACGCCGCTTCAACAGCGCCCCAATCTCGCCGACGATGCCGCGCCTGAACAGCATCACGCACAGGATGAATATCAGGCCAATCACCATGGTCACCGACTCGCCGATCGAATTGAACCAGTCCACGCCGGTGGACTCGGCCAGGAAACTGCCGAGGTCGCCCAGCCGGTTCTCCAGGGCGATGATGACGACGGCACCAACAATCGGTCCAACCAGGGTGCCCAGGCCGCCGACCAGGGTCATCAGTACGACCAGGCCGCTCATGGTCCAGTGCACGTCGGTCAGGGTTTCAAAACCCAGCACCAGGGTCTTGGTCGCGCCCGCCAAGCCAGACAACGCAGCCGACAGCACGAAGGCCAGCAGCTTGTAGCGATCGACGTCATAGCCCAGCGAGATCGCGCGCGGCTCATTCTCCTTGATCGCCTTGAGCACTTGTCCGAAAGGCGAATGCACCGTACGCATGATCAGGGCGAAGCCGCCGATGGCGATGGCCAGCACCACGTAATACATGGTCAGGTCATTTTCCAGGCCGAACAAGCCCAGCAGACTGCCGCGTGGAACGCCCTGCAAGCCGTCCTCGCCGCCCGTGGCTTTGACCTGCAGGCAAACGAAGAACAGCATCTGCGCCAACGCCAAAGTGATCATGGTGAAGTAAATGCCCTGGCGCCGGATCGCCAGCAAGCCCATCACCAGGCCGATCATTGCCGCCACGGCCGTACCGAGCAAGAGGCCGATCTCGGCCGAGACGCCCCAGTACTTGAGCGAATAGCCGGCGATATACCCTGCCCCGCCGAAGAACGCGGCATGGCCGAAGGACAGCAAGCCGGTATAGCCGATCAGAAGATTGAAGGCGCAGGCAAACAGCGCAAAGCACAGCATCTTCATCAGGAACACCGGATAGAGCACAAAGGGCAGACCCAATGCGATCAGGAAGGCGATGCCATACCAAAGCTTACGATTCATTTGCACCGCCTATTTCTCTTTGCCGAACAAGCCCGCCGGACGCACCAGCAGCACGATCGCCATGATGATGAACACCACCGTCGCAGAAAGCTCGGGATAGAACACCCGCGTGAAACCCTCGATCACGCCGAGCACCAGGCCGGTGATGATGGAACCCAGTATCGAACCCATGCCGCCAATGACCACCACCGCGAACACGGTGATGATGAGGTTCGAACCCATCAGGGGCGAGACCTGGATCACCGGTGCGGCCAGCACGCCGGCAAAGGCCGCCAGGCCTACGCCAAAGCCGTAGGTGAGCGTCACCATCAGCGGCACGTTGATGCCGAAGGCTTCCACCAGTTTCGGATTCTCGGTGCCGGCGCGCAGATAGGCGCCCAGCTTGGTCTTTTCAATCACGAACCAGGTCACGAGACACACCGTGATGGAAGCCAGCACGATCCAGGCGCGGTAATTGGGCAGGATCATGAAGCCCAGATTGGTGGCGCCGGAGAGCTGCTCGGGCACCGAAAACGGCTGCCCCGAAACGCCATAAATCGAGCGGAACACGCCTTCCAGCAGCAGCGTAATGCCGAAGGTCAGCAGCAGGCCGTACAGGTGGTCCAGCTTGTACAGGTGGCGCAGCATGGTGCGCTCGATAATGATGCCGAAGATGCCGACCACGATCGGCGCCAACACCAGCATCACCCAGTAATTCAGATCGAAATACGTGATTCCCATCCAGGCCAGGAACGCCCCGACCATGTACAGGGCACCATGCGAAAAATTGATCACGTTGAGCAGGCCGAAGATCACGGCCAGGCCCAGCGAAAGCATCGCATAGAAGGAACCGTTCACCAGTCCCAGCAGGAGCTGACTCAACATGCCCTGCAACGGTACGCCGAAAATTTCCATGGCAAGTCGATAAAAAATCGTCCGGCGAACCGGACGGAAAATCAGTCAGACTGAAGGATTCGAGCCGATGTGAAATGGCGCACCCGCGAGTGCGCCATTTCCTTGTCGCTTTACTTCCAGGCCGCGCACTTGCTCTCGGCCTTGGTGGTGAAGGCCTGCTCGCCCGGAATGGTCTGGACGATCTTCAGGTAATCCCAGGGATACTTGGAGTCCTTGGGCGACTTCACCTGCATCAGGTACATGTCGTGGATCATGGAACCATCGGCACGGATGTAGCCGTTCTTGGCGTACATGTCATTGACCTTCATCCCGCGCATCTTGGCCATCACCTTGTCCGCATCGTCGGTTTTGGCGTCCTTGACCGCCTTCAGGTAGAACATGGTGGCCGAGTAGTCCGCGGCGTGCAGGCTGGACGGCTCTTTCTTCATCTTCTCGAAGAAGCGCTTGGACCACTTGCGGGTCTCGTCATTCTGGTCCCAATACCAGCTGTCGGTCAGGTACATGCCTTCGGTCAGCTTCAGGCCCAGCGAATGGATATCGTTGATGAACATCAGCAGGCCGGCCATCTTCATGGACTTGGTGATGCCGAACTCGTTGGCGGCCTTGATGCTGTTGATGGTGTCGCCGCCGGCATTGGCCAGGCCCAGGATCTGCGCCTTGGAGTTCTGTGCCTGCAGCAGGAAGGACGAGAAGTCGGAAGCGGACAGCGGATGCCGGACCGCGCCCAGCACCTGGCCGCCATTGGCTTTCACCACTGCGGCGGTATCGTTTTCCAGCGAATGGCCGAAGGCATAGTCGGCGGTCAGGAAGAACCAGGTCTTGCCGCCCTGCTTCACCACGGCGCCGCCGGTGCCCTTGGCCAGGGCCACGGTGTCATAAGCGTAGTGGATGGTGTAGGGATTGCAGTCTTCATTGGTCAGGCGGGCAGAGCCGGCGCCGATCGAGATGAAGGGCTTTTTCTTCTCGGCGGCGACCTTGGCCATGGCCAGGTTGGTGCCGGAGTTGGTACCGCCCAGGAGCATGTCCAGGCCTTCGCGGTCGAACCATTCACGCGCTTTGGAGGCGGCGATATCGGCCTTGTTCTGGTGGTCGGCGAACAGCAGTTCAACCTTCTTGCCGTTGACCATGCCGGTGTCGGCGATCGCCATGCGGATCGCTTCCACGCCGCCCTGGCCGTCGATGTCGGCGTACAGGCCGGAGAGGTCGGTGATGATGCCGATCTTGATGACATCGCCCGAATACTGTGCCGATGCCGGGGCGCTGAATCCGAACACGGCTGCGCCCGCGAGCGCCAGTGCGACTGCTTTCAACTTCATGCCTATCTCCTTAAATGTTGGACCTGCGCCGAGGGGATCAAACCCCGAGCAATTCATTCAGCACAGGCATTTTTGCTTGCAACTCGCTTGAGGCGAAACTTTCGACGATCTGGCCGTGCTCCATCACATAAAACCGGTCCGCCAAGGGTGCGGCGAACCGGAAATTCTGTTCCACCATGACGATGGTGTAGCCCTTGCTTTTCAGGGTGGTGATCATGCGTGCCAGCGCTTGCACAATCACCGGGGCCAAGCCCTCGGAAATTTCGTCCAGCAGCAGCAGGCGTGCCCCGGTGCGCAGGATGCGCGCCACCGCCAGCATCTGCTGCTCGCCGCCGGACAGGCGCGTGCCCTGGCTGTTCTTGCGTTCGGCCAGATTGGGGAACATGTCGTAGATCTCCTCCACCGACATGCCGCGATCGCTTTTTGAAACCTGCGGCGGCAGCATCAGGTTTTCCTGCGCCGACAGCGAAGAAAAGATGCCGCGCTCTTCCGGACAATAGCCGACGCCAAGATGGGCGATGCGATGCGTGGGCATGGCGATCGCTTCCACGCCGTTGATGCGTATCGAGCCGCGGCGGGTGCCGGTCAATCCCATGATGGCGCGCAAAGTCGTGGTGCGGCCGGCGCCATTGCGACCGAGCAGCGTCACCACCTCGCCCTGGTTCACCGAGAGATTGACATCATGCAGGATGTGCGACTCGCCGTACCAGGCTTGCAGGCCGGTGATCTCCAGCGCCTTTTGCATTGCTTTCTCCGTCGCTTGCGCGCTGTCGGTTTGCACGGTGGCGCTCATCAATGCGCGCCCTGCAGTTCGCCGCTGGTGGTGCCCATATAGGCTTCCATCACTTGCGCATTGCCGGACACTTCCCGATAACTGCCTTCGGCCAGCACGGCGCCGCGCTGCAAGACGGTGATCTTGTCGCAGATGCCCGCCACCACATTCATGTTGTGCTCCACCATGAGGATGGTGCGACCGGCCGAGACTTTCTTGATCAGTTCGGTCACCCGATGCACGTCTTCATGGCCCATGCCCTGGGTCGGCTCGTCCAGCAGCAGCAGTTCCGGTTCCATGGCCAGCGTGGTGGCGATTTCCAGCGCGCGCTTGCGGCCATAGGGAAGATCGACCGTGACGGCGTCGGCAAAGCCGCGCAGGTCGACCGCGTCCAGCAATTCCATCACGCGATCGTTCAATTGATCCAGGCTGCGTTCGCTCTTCCAGAACTGGAAGGAAGTACCAAGCTTGCGCTGCAAGCCCACGCGCACGTTCTCGAGAACGGTCAGGTGCGGAAACACAGCGGAAATCTGGAACGAACGGATGATGCCCTGGCGCGCAATTTGCGCCGGCGCCGCCGCGGTGATATCGCGGCCATTGAACAGGATGGTGCCGGTGGTCGGCACCAGGAATTTGGTGAGCAGATTGAAGCAGGTGGTCTTGCCCGCGCCATTGGGGCCGATCAATGCATGGATATGTCCGCGCTGCACTTGCAGGTTGACGTCATTGACCGCGGTGAAACCCTTGAACACCTTGGTGAGATTTTTAGTCTCGAGTATGACATCCGCCATACTGTCTCCTGTGACTTTGACCGTCTCCGCGTCATGTCGCGGTATGACGCACCGTTTTGCGGCGCTGTTCGGTCTTGTCCTGCGTTTTTTATTTCGATGGATCTGCGCTGGGCAAGCGCGCATCGTACCGATTGCAACTTCGGCATTGCAATACAGTATAACTACCGTAGCCGAACTCGAACCCTGATGTCAATTAGGGAACAGTGCGGGCCAGTGCGATCGATGGTGCCGGATTCGGGACCGGCGTGTTTTGCGTCAGGCCGGACTTGCCTTCATTGCGTGCCGCCTGAACGATCAGCTGGGCCGCCTTCTCGGCAATCATGATGGTGGGCGAGTTGCAATTGCCCGAAGTGATGAAGGGCATGATCGAGGCATCCACCACCCGCAAGCCCTGAACGCCTTTCACCCGCAACTGGCTGTCGACCACCGCCAGCGGATCGTCAACGCGTCCCATGCGGCAAGTGCCGACCGGATGGAAGATGGTGGTGCCGACGTCGCCGGCCGCCTGCGCCAGTTCTTCGTCGCTCTGGAATTGCGTGCCGGGCTTGAATTCTTCCGGCCGGTAGTTCTGCAAGGCCGGGGCGCTGACGATGCGCCGGGTCAGCCTGATCGAATCGGCGGCCACCTGGCGGTCTTCTGCGGTACTGAGGTAGTTGGCGGTAATTTTTGGCGCCGCCATGGGGTCGGCGCTGGCGATGCGCACATGGCCGCGGGAACTGGGCCGCAGATTGCAGACGCTGGCGGTAAAGGCGGGAAAACCGTGCAAAGGCTGGCCGAAACGTTCCAGCGAAAGCGGCTGCACGTGATACTGGATATTGGGCGTGGCATAGGCGGCGCTGGAGCGCGCGAAGGCGCCGAGCTGGGATGGAGCCATCGCCATCGGTCCGCTGCGCCTCAGGGCATACTCCAGCCCGATGCGCATCTTGCCGTGCCAGCTGTTGGCCAGCGTATTCAGGGTTTTGACGCCGCGCACCTTGTAGGCCAGGCGGATCTGCAGATGGTCTTGCAGGTTCTCACCCACGCCGCGCGATTCCAGTACCGGCTGCACACCGCTGCGCTGCAGATGCTCCGGATTGCCGATGCCCGACAGCTGAAGAATTTGCGGACTGCCGATGGCGCCGGCGCACAGCAAGGTTTCACGCTTGGCGAAGGCCTGCCATTGTTGGCCATTGCCGGTGAACTCAACCCCCACGCAGCGCAGCCCACCCTCGCCTTGTTCCAGGCGCAAGCGCTGGACGTGGCAGCCGGTCATGATCTCGAGCTGACCGCGCTTGACCGCCGGCCGCAGGAAAGCCCGCGCCGTATTCCAGCGCCAGCCCTTCTTCTGGTTGACCTCGAAATAGGCGCAGCCCTCGTTGTCGCCGCGATTGAAATCCTCGGTGGCGGGGATGCCGGTCTGCTGCGCAGCCTGGCGGAAGGCGTCCAGGATGTCCCAGCGCAAACGCTGCTTTTCCACCCGCCATTCGCCGCCCGCGCCATGCCATGGATTGGCGCCGGCGTGGTGGTCCTCAGACTTCATGAACAGCGGAAGCACCTGGTCCCAGCTCCAGGACGCATCGCCGGTGACCTCGGCCCAGCGCGCATAGTCCTGTGCCTGGCCGCGCATGTAGATCATGCCGTTGATGGAGGAGGATCCGCCCAGCACTTTGCCGCGCGGGTAGATCAGGCTGCGGCCGTTCAGACCCGGATCGTTCTCGGTCCGGTACTGCCAATCGGTGCGCGGATTGTCTATGCAGTAGAGATAGCCGACAGGGATGTGGATCCACAGGTAGTCATCCTTGCGACCGGCTTCCAGCAACAACACCGAGACATTCGGGTCCTGCGTCAAGCGGTTGGCCAGCACGCAGCCGGCACTGCCGGCGCCGATGATGATGTAGTCGTAGTTGCCTGCGGTTTCCACAGGTCCTCCCTATTTGGCGACCGGCATGGTGAATTCGGCACCCTTGTTGATGGTCTCGGGCCAGCGCTGCATGATCGATTTGTAGCGGGTGTAGAAGCGTACCCCTTCCTCGCCATAGATGTGCAGGTCGCCGAACAGCGAGCGCTTCCAGCCGCCGAAGGAATGCCAGGCCATGGGAACTGGAATCGGCACGTTGACGCCGACCATGCCCACTTCGATGCGACGCGAAAACTCGCGCGCGGTGTGGCCATCCGACGTGAACAGGGCCACGCCATTGCCGTACTCGTGCGCGTTGATCAAATCGATGGCCGCGCCCAGGTCCGGCACCCGCACTACACACAATACCGGGCCGAAGATTTCGTCGCGGTAAATGCTCATGTCGGTCTTGACGTGATCGAACAGGGTCCCGCCGAGGAAGAAACCGTTTTCATGGCCCGGCACCTTCAGTCCGCGGCCATCCACCAGCAACTTCGCACCGGCTTTTTCGCCTTCGGCGATATAGCCTTCGATGCGCGCCTTGTGCACGGCGGTCACCACCGGCCCCATCTCGGCGTCGGACTCCATGCCGTTCTTGATCTTGAGCGCGCGTACACGCGTAATCAGGGCTTCAACCAGCCGGTCGGCCACATCGCCGACCGCCACCGCCACCGAGATGGCCATGCAGCGTTCGCCGGCCGAACCATAGGCGGAGCCGATCAGGGCATCCACCGCCTGGTCCAGATTCGCATCGGGCATCACCACCAGGTGGTTCTTGGCGCCGCCCAGCGCTTGCACCCGCAAGGGATAGGCGCCCTTGCGGCGCGTGCCTTCCTGATAGATGGTTTCGGCAATCGGTGTCGAGCCGACAAAGGACACTGCCTGCACATCCGGATGGTGGATCAGCGTATCCACCGCCAGCTTGTCGCCCTGGACCACATTGAAAACGCCATCCGGCAGACCGGCACGCGAAAACAGCTCGGCCAGCATCAAGGACGGGGAAGGATCGCGCTCCGAGGGCTTGAGGACGAAGGCATTGCCGGTGGCAATGGCAATCGGCGCCATCCACAAGGGCACCATGACGGGGAAATTGAAGGGCGTGATGCCGGCGGTCACGCCCAGCGGCTGGCGCAACTGCCAGTTGTCGATGCCGCCGCCGATA
Organism: Pseudomonadota bacterium; assembly: GCA_023392035.1. GTDB lineage: Bacteria > Pseudomonadota > Gammaproteobacteria > Burkholderiales > Burkholderiaceae_D > Lacisediminimonas. The sequence goes on from JAEVZY010000263.1 coordinate 8,432, forward strand.
TTGTCGGTGTACTGGGTCTTGAGCAGTTGCGGCACGCCGCAGGCGAATTCCACGATCTCAAGGCCGCGTACCACCTCGCCTTTGGCATCCGAGAACACCTTTCCATGTTCACGCGTGATGGCTGCCGCCAGGCTGTCGTGATTCTGCTCGATCAATTCCTTGAACTTGCTGAGCACGCGAGCGCGTTTGAGCGGCGCGGTTTCGGCCCAGGCCGGCGCGGCCTTCTTGGCCGACGCCACGGCGGCATTGACTTCTTCAGCGCTGGCCAGCGCGACCCGCGCGGCCACTTCTCCCGTCGCCGGATTGAAAACGTCTTGCTCGCGACCGCTGGCGCCAGCAAGCGGCTTGCCATCGATGAAGTGCGTGATGTGGGAAGGGTTCATAAATTTTCCTTTGCTTGTTCCAGCTTTTTTCAGGGATGTGGGCCGAGCTTATCCCCAACTTCACGGGGAAATCCAATGAGTTATGATCAAAACCATATAAGCGCCACTTATGAGGATCCATGGATTTCACCCAATTGCGCGCCTTCGTGCATGTCGCCCATGAAGGTAATCTGACCCGCGCCGCTGAAAAGCTGCATCTGACGCAACCGGCGGTGAGCCTGCAGATCAAAGCCCTGCAGAAAGGCCTGGGTCTGCAACTGTTCTCACGTTCGCCCTCGGGCATGGCCCTGACTACCGATGGCGCACGCCTGCTGCCACTGGCCGAGCGCGTACTGGCAAGCATCAGCGATCTGCGCCAAGCCGCAGCGGCCATGCATTCCACGCTTTCGGGTTCGCTTGCCATCGGCACCATTCTCGATCCCGAATTCATACGCCTGGGAGCTTTGCTCAAGCAATTGGTGGAAACCTATCCCCAGCTTTCCACCGAACTGCAGCACGGCATGTCCGGTTGGGTATTGCAACAGATCCGGGCCGGGACGCTGGACGTCGGCTATTACCTCGGCAATCCGCCCCGCGAGTTTCACGTCCAGACCCTGACCAACTTTACCTACAACGTAGTGGCCCCGCGTGGCTGGCGCTCCCGGGTGGCGGGCCGCGACTGGCCGGCGCTGGCGGCCCTGCCCTGGGTCTGGACGCCGGCCGAGTCGGCCCACAACCGCCTGCTGTCGCGGGTGTTCGCGCAATACCGGGTCACGCCCAACAGGGTGGCACTGGTCGATCAGGAGCATTCCATGCTGGACCTGGTGAAATCGGGCGTCGGTCTTTCCCTGGTGCGCGAATCCACCGCCATCAAGGAGGCCCATAACCATGGCCTGGTGATCGCCGACAAGGTGCATCTGGAGACCAGCCTGAGCTTCATCTGCCTGGCCAGACGCCGTTCCGAACCGGCGATTTCCGCTGTTTTTGAGCTGCTCAAGGGGATTTGGGGGACTTGAAACGCCTCTCTGTGGAAAAAGCCGTGGACATCCGCAGCTGGCGCTGTGGACAAGCCGGGTAAGCGCAAAGGTCCCGTTTTTTATGCCCGATCCATCCAGCGGCCACACAGGAGTTTTCTGCCCGGTTGTGGGCAGGCCAAATCCTTGACCCGGAAGGAGTAAACCCGCTTATCCACAGAAACCGGCCAGCGTTAACATCACTACTATCTTGATTTAAAGACTTTTATTTTAAAAACCTTCTCCTCATCGTCCCTCCCAACATGCACGCCAATCCACCCCGTCTGGGCATCGTCAGCGCCATGCAACAAGAACAATCGGGCCTGATCGAGCACATGGAAGCGCCTGTCACCAGCCGTCGTGGCATGCGCGATTACGTCTGCGGCAGGCTTTGGGGACGCGAAGTGGTCTGCGTACTGTCCCGCATGGGAAAAGTCGCTGCAGCGGCCACCACGGCCACCTTGATCGAAAGTTTTGGTGTTGGAGAGATCCTGTTCACCGGCGTGGCCGGCGGCACCGCGAATGAGGTGAAGATCGGTGACCTGGTATTGGCAGAGCAACTGATACAGCACGATATGGACGCCCGGCCACTGTTTCCGCGCTGGGAAGTGCCGCTGACCCAACGAGCCAGCTTCGCCAGCGATGCCGGCATGACGGCGCGCCTGGCGCAGGCCTGCGAGGAATTCCTGAAGCAGGATCTGCCGCAAGTGATAGCCAGCGCCGAGCGCGACAGTTTTCAACTCGCCAACCCGCGCCTGCATCGGGGCTTGATCGCCAGCGCGGATGAATTCGTGCACGGCCCCGACCGTGCAGCCCAACTCAAGGCCTTGTTGCCGGACTTGCTCGCAGTGGAAATGGAAGGCGCGGCGGTGGCCCAGGTTTGCTATGAGTTCGGCTTGCCGTTTGCCGTGATACGTACCATTTCCGACGAAGCCAACGCGCAATCGGCGGTCGACTTCCTGCGCTTCGTTGACAGGATTGCTTCGCAATATGCACTGCATGTGGTGCGCCGCTACTGTCTGGCCGCCTGAATGCTGTTGCAGTTAACGACTTTAGTAATACAGGATAGTAGTAATGGTTTACGTCGGCCGTCTTCTGTGGAAAAGCCGGTAAACCGCAAGCGGATCAAGCATTTGCCGAATTGAGAAGCAGGCAGAGAAGTGGTGTAGAGAGGGCGCGCCAATTCTGGACAAAAATCGCGCTGCTTGGCCAAGCCGGACTTGTCCCCGTTGGAAGGCCTGACTTGTCCACCAGCTTATCCACAGAAGGACATCCCTTCAACGTTTGCCGGCAGCCGGGGCTTGCGCCGGTTTCCTGGCTTGTTCCAGCAGGCTGCGGCAGCCGCTGTCTTCTTCTGGATTACCGGTATTCACCAGCGGCACCAGGGCAGTGACGATCGGGGCCAGTACGCCAAGTGCGATCGCGCCGCCGGTCTTGGCCGCCAGCACGCCGCGGTCGACATCGACCTTGGGCTTGCGCAGTGGACCGCGTACATAAATCGGGGAGCGCAACGACAGAATGCGCACGTTGCGCGCGTCAGGGTTGATCACCAGATCCAGCTGCTCTTGTGCCAGATTGACCTGGCCGTCCACCCTGATCACCGCATCGGTGGTATCGACCAGCAGATTGCGTATCTTCATGACGCCGTTTTGCGCGACGAAGTCGCCCACTCCGCAATTGATGTTGACCTGGCGATCGCCAAACAACTCGGTCACGATCACGCTGCCTATGTTCAGCCCCATGGCTTCGAGCAGGAATTTGCTGATCGTGCCGCGGTCGATCAGTGTTTTCATTTCGCCATTGGCGCTGCCAAGCAAAGCGGCCACGGAATTGCCGCGCCCGGTGAGATTGGCATCGCCGTTCACCTGGCCGATGCTGGCGCGGCTGGCGGCGACGGAAGGCACCAGCCGATTCAATCTCAAGGCCCGCGCCTGCAGTTTCATCTGCGCCTGCAGCGGGGTAGTGCTGCCATCCAGTTTGAGCTGCGTTTCCAGCCGGCCGCCGGCAAATCCGAAATTGAGCGGCGCCAGGTTCAGTACGCCATTGTTCAGTTTCAGATGGGTCTGCAGGTTTTCAATCGGAAAGTCAGTGCTGCGCACAATCTTGTGTCCGGTGAACTGGATGTCTGCATCGAGGGTTTTCCAGCGCGCGGTGCTGAAAGTCTTGTCCGGAAAGACCCGGCCCTCGGCTTCAGTCTTGGCCTTGTATTCGCGGCCGGCCTTGGTCTTGCTGCGCGCCGCTGCGGGCGGTGCACCGATCAAGGCGCCAAGGTCGGCCAAGCGCAGCAATTTCGATTCCAGCTTGCCTTTGAGTTGCGCACGAGGTTTCCCGGCCCGGTAATCCACGCTGCCGGAAATATCGCTCTGGCCGACCTTGCCGTTGAAATCCTGGTAGCTCCAATGGCCACCGCTTGCGTCCATCTGACCCTTCAGATGGCCACTGGTGGAATAAGGCGAAGTTTCCGGCAGCAGCACCGTGGTGATGGGATACAGCGCCGCCATGCTCGGCCCGGAAAGGTCCAGCCGCAGGTCCAGCGCCATCAAGCTGCGCGGACGGGCGACGCTGCCGCTCACCCGCAAGCGCGTGGCACCGACCCGCAGATCTGCATCGAAGGGATAAGGCTTGCTGCTTTCGCGCAGGGCCAGCAAGGGTCCGGCGCGCCCGCTGCCCTGCACCGTTTCCTGCTCCAGCTTGCCGCGCAGGGACCAGCGCAACTGGTAACCCGCCGCGTCCTGTTGCGGCAGACTGTCGAGTTGAGCCCGGATATCCGCTTTGCGAATGGCGTCGAGCAACCTCACCCGGCCCTCGCTCAACTGCACCGTGGCCAGTTCCAGTTTCCACCGGCTGCCGGTTTCGCTTTGCTTGAAGGTCCAGTTGTTGCGACCATCGGCGGCACGCTCGAGCACAAGGTCAGGCTGATGCAAGACCAGGGTGGGAATTTCAATTCGTTTGGCCAGCAGGGCCAGCGGGTTGAGCGAAAAATCGACGCGTCCCACCTGCGCCATGCCGTCACCGGCCTTGCTCCATTCGGGATTGCCCATGCTGACTTCGCTTGCGCTGAAGTGCGGCCATGGCACGTGGGCACGCCAGCCCCTGACGTCGCCTTCCTGCCGGCGCCAGGACAGCCTGAGGTCTCCGCGAATCGCAAAGGGTCTTCCGCTGGCCTCGCTGACCTTGGCATCGATCATGGGGCGGGCGCGGTTCCAGTCCAGGTGCGCCAAGGCAAATCCAGCCACACCGAGCAGGACCAGAATGCCGGCCAATCCAATCGCAATGATCTTGGCTACACGCTTCATGTTGGTACGGACTTGCATTCGCAAGGCCAGTTCGTTCAATCAACGGCGCTTCTGCGCTAATCGGAATGTGCTGGGCCGCATCAAAGTCAATCTGTTACCCTTTGGCATCTTTGCTCTGTTCGCACGATGTCACAGCTCAATTCAGTCTCTTCCTTGTCCACCCGCCGGCTTGCCATGGTGGTGACAGCACTGGGACTGGCGCAGATCATTTCCTGGGGCAGCTTCTATTATTCGATCGCCGTGCTGGGCGAAAGCATGCGGCGTGAGCTCGGCATCGAGTCATCGCTCCTGTTCGGCGCCTTCACCTTCAGCCTGCTGGTTTCCGGTATGGCCGCACCCACGGTAGGCCGCCTGATTGACCGCCACGGCGGGCGCCGGGTCTTGTGTTGCGGTTCTCTCATCGGGGCGCTTGCCGCCGGCAGCTGGGCCAGCGCCCAGGGTCCGATCAGTCTGTTCTTCGCCTGCTTCCTGTGCGGGATCACCATGGCGATCTGCCTGTACGAAGCGGCGTTCATCACACTCAACCAGCTTGCCGGCGAACGCTATCGGACTGCGATCACGGCCTTGACCCTGTATGGCGGACTGGCCAGCACGGCATTCTGGCCGCTGTCGCAATGGCTGCTGGACATGACGGGATGGCGCAATACGCTCTATCTCTATGCCGGCATGCAGTTGCTGATCTGCTTTCCCTTACACTGGCTGGTGTTGCCGGCGGCGCCGCCGCGGTCGCATGTGCAAGGCAAGCAGGATTCAGCGCTGCCGCCCACGGCAAGCGGCCCGCGCTACACCTGGCTGGCGATTGGCTTCGCCATCGGTTCCTTCGTGCTGTCGGTGCTTTCGGTGCATATCATCGGCTTGTTCAAGGACGCCGGGCTGACACCGGCACAGGCGGTGCTGGTGGCAAGCTTGATCGGACCGATGCAAGTGCTGGTGCGGGTGCTGGAATTTGTCTTCGCGCGCCGCGCGGGCCCTTTGGCGGTCGGAACGGCGTCTTTCTTCCTGATGGTGTGCGCGACCGCGACGCTTTATTTTGTCGACGGATATTCCGTGCTGCCGTTTGCGGTAGCTGTGCTGTATGGCTTTTCCAATGGCAGTTTCACCATTGTCCGCGGCATCGTGCCGGCGGCCTTGTTCGGCCGTGAAGGCTATGGAGCCTTGCTGGGACGGTTGGCGCGGCCCGCATTCGTGGCGCGCGCCATGGCACCCTTTGCATTTTCGGTGACGCTCGGCCTTGGCCTGAAGCGCACCGAGGCCATCCTCTTGCTGACCGCGTGCAGCGTGCTGGCCGGTCTGGGCTATCTGCGCGCCATTCGTGCGCGTCCTGCTCAGTGATCGGGCGGCGCGCCGAATTCGGTTTCGGCGGCCATCACACTGCTCTGCATTTCCGCCATGTGCTTGCGCAACCATTGGTGGGCGGGATTGCGGGTATCCCTTTCATGCCAAAGCATGTCCACGTGGACTGAGGGCAGTTCCAGCGGCACTTCGCGCGCCACCAGTTCATGCGTCATGCCGGTGGCCGCGATCAGGTGGCGCGGCAGGACCGTAATCAGATCGGAATTGACCACCACCCTGCCGGCAGTGAAGTACTGATTGACGGTCAGGACAATCTTGCGCTCGCGCCCGATTTGCGCAAGCAGGTCATCGATCACGGCGAAGGCACGGCCAGAGACGCTGACCAGCAAATGCTCGGCCGCGCAATAGGCGTCCAGTGTCAATTCGCGGCGGGAAAGCGGGTGATCCTTGCGCATTACACACAGATAGTGTCCGCTATAGAGCCGCTCATGCCGAATCGGCGTGTCCGGATTGCTGGCCATTTGCGATGCCACGCCGGGAAAAAAGCCGATCGCCAAGTCGATCTCGCCGCGCGCCAGCAATGGGCGCGGATCGCGCGTGGTGAGCGGCGTCATGCGAATCTTGAGCAGCGGCGCTTGTTCTTCAATCGAGCGCACCAATTGCGGCAATCCGAGCGCGGCGGTGGCGTCGGCCATGACGATGCGAAAAGTGGCGTCGGCGCTGCGCAGATCGAACACTGCCGGCTCGATGACATCTTCCAGGGACGCCAGGGATTTCCGAACCACCGGCCAGAGCGTTTCCGCATGCGGCGTCGGTTTTACACCGTGCGCGGTGCGAATCAGGAGTTCGTCGCCAATCGCATCGCGCAGGCGTTTGAGAGCATTGGATACCGCGGGCTGGGTCATGGACAGTCTTTCGGCCGCCCGCGTCAGATTCTGCTCGATCATGATCGCGTCAAACACGCGCAGTAAATTGAGGTCGAGTGTCAGAAAGCTCACCGCTCATGTCCTTTTGAAAGGTATTCACATGAAGCATAGCTGATATCGATGCTTCTAATTGGACTTATATCTGCCTGGTTTCTATACTGCACTGCAACATAGGAATCAAGGAGAAAAATATGGGCTTCCTCGCATTGGGTTTCCCCCTCGAAGCTGTTTTGCCGGTCAGTAATTCTGTAGTCGGAGTCGCCGCTACCGCCGCCCGTCCGCTGCTCGGCCTGGGTATTTTTGCCACGCTGCTGGTGGTCTTTCGTCCTCTTTTGAGCGGCATATTGCGTGCTGGCTTGCTCGTCCTTTCGCCGCGCAAATCCCTGGAAGAACGCCGCGCTCAAGCACATATGAAAGACGTGATTGCCATCAACCGACTGGCGCGCAAGCTGGAAAACCAGCACCCGTCCCTGGCTGCCGAGCTGCGTGCATTCTCTTTGCGCGACTAGGCGAAGGCGAAAGGCCAGTTAGGAAAAATGCCAGTTCATTAATACTTCTACTGGTTATTTTTGCAAGTCTTATAGTGACTGGGCGTCAGATGTTTTTTCACGGATGTCTCCTCCTTCCCTCTTGGGTAGGTTAGCCCCGCCAGCCCCGCCGGCGGGGCAATTTTTTTTTCAGGTGCCGGAAATTTCCATTTGCCCTGCCTTGCGCAGGCTGAAATTCCAGGACACCAGCACCAAGCCCACCCCGAAGGCAGCGATGACGGCGCTGGTTCCCAGCCAGGAAATCATCCAGGCCGCGGTGGCAATGCCGGTCGATTGGCCCAGGAAAAAGCAGGAGGCAAAACTCGCCACCGCCGCGCCGCGCCGTTCCGGCGCCATCTGGGTAGCATTGATCTGCAAGGTGTTGTGCAGCATGTAGAAGCCCAGGCCGAGGAAGGCGCAAGCTGGAATCACCCAGCTCCAACTGGGCGCCAGGCCGATCACCATCAGCGACAGTCCCCCCACCACGCCGCCCAGGCGCACCATCCTGATCTCCCCCAGGCTGCGCACGAAAAAGCCTGAGCCCACGGCGAACAACAGGCCTCCCAGTCCAAACAGCATCACCAGCGAGCCGGCCGCGGTCAGGGACATGCCATGCACACGATGCAAATGCGAGGCAATAAACGCGAATGCGCCGTACAGGAACATCCCTTCCAGGAAGACCGAAGCCAGGACAATGCGCGCCCAAGGTTTGGACAGCACCTGGCCGAACTCGGAAATCATTCGCGGTATCGCCGGACCTTCGCTTTTGACGGTGCGCTTGGCATGCGCCGGAAGTTGACGATTCAGTGTGAACAGGATCGCGCTCACCACGGCGTACAGCACGGCGATGGCGATAAAAGGTTGACGCCAGCCGGAGTGGTCAGCCGCCCAGCCGCCGATCAATACGCCGCTGGATAAACCCAAAATCTGCCCGATCAGAAAACGGGCCAACACCGGCTGCCGGTCTTCATAGGCGATCACATCGCCGATCCAGGCCATCGACAAGGGAATGATGGCGGCCGCGGTGCAACCCGCCAGCAGGCGCGCCACCAGCAACATGGGGAAATTCGGCGCCGCCGCGCACAGCAAAGTGGTGAGCACGCCGGCGGCACAGGCCACGGCAATCATCAGGTATTTGCCGAAGCGGTCTCCCAGCGGCCCGAACAGCAACTGCGCCAGGCCATAGGCAATGGAGAACGCGGTAATCGTGTAGGACGCGGTGCCGAGCGAGATCTGAAAATCGTTGGCCAGGCGTGGCAGCAGCGAGTCGGTCAGGCGCAGGGAACTGCCGCTGGCGAAGGCGGCCATGGAAAGACAGAAAATGGCGTTGCGCAGGGTGCGCGAAGTACGCGGCGCGGGTTCAGCCGGTGATGGGGACGCGGCACTCATAAGGGCAGGACAAAAAAGAGCCGCTATTCTAGCCGTTTCCCTCTTTCAGCATCGGCGCGCGGCGTGAGCCTGCCTCAGGCAAGCAGCAGGTCCGCCGCCGCTTGCGCCACGACGGGACTCAAGGCGACCCCCATGCCATTGCAGCCAAAGGCGGCCACTCGGCGCTGGCCGACTCTTGTCACCACGGGCTGCTTGTCCGGCGAAAAACCCATGGTGCCGGCCCAGCGCATCGCTATGCTGACTTCCTGGCGCGGCAGGATGATTTCCCGCAGCACTTGTTCCAAGGCCTGCTGGACATTTTCCGTGGTGGCCAGATCGAAGCTGCGTTCTGTCTCTACGGCGAGGTGGCGGGCGCCACCCAACAGCACACGCTGTCCGACATTGCGGAAGTAGTAGTAGCCTTCGTCCATGTGATAGGCGCCGCGCCATGCCAGCTCAGGAATTGGCGCCGTCAACAAGACCTGGCCGCGCGCCGGCTCGATGGCAAGGCCGGGAACAAGTCGGGGAATGGCGGCGTTGGTGCACACCGCCACCTGTCCGGCTTGAAAACAGATTCCGTTGGCGGTTTCGACGTGCACGCCAGACGCTGCCTCCTGCAGAGCACGGACCTCCACGCCATTGATGATTTCCACATCCTCGACCGCCGCGCGCGCCCGCAAGGCGCGCATCGCCAGGCCCGAATGCAACTGACCTTCAAACGGATTGGCGATCACGGCATGCACCGGCTCGCCGAAACCGGCTTTGCTGGCCGGCTCTGGCATCACCCTGAAGACCGAAGCACCGAACAAGGGCTGCAGAAGCCGATTCATTTCATCCACTTCACCAAGCACCTGCTCCTGCCCGCGCAGGATCAGTTCATACCCGCCAGCCGCTTCGTAGCCGATGGCCTCTTCGCCCAGCAGTTCACGCAGGAGGGACAAGCCCCGTTGGCGCTGTGCCACCAGCGCCAGTGCCGCATCGCGACCCATGCTGCGCATGTCGGCCAGGATTTCGGTCAGGCTGCCAAAGCATGCAAAGCCGGCGTTGCGGGTGGAGGCGCCAATGGGCAAACCGCCGCGTTCGAGCACCATGACGCGGGCACGCCTTGCGCGGCGCTTGAGTTGGAGTGCCAATTGCAAGCCGATCAGACCGGCGCCGATGACGATGAAGTCGGCAGCGCCCATTGCGTCTTGTTCCCAGAAACTGTTTTGCATGCAGCTCAGCGGCCCGCGGAAGGCGGCTTGGTTGGACCGGTATTGTTGACCGGCATATCGAGATAGGCAGCGCAGGACGCGGCCAAGCGCTGCTCGAACATGGGACTGAGCATGCCGCCCTGCTTCGAGCGGGTCAAGGCGAGACTGCGCGGCAACAGGTAATCGCCATCGGGATTGCCACCCAGTTGCCAGCGCAGCGCCTGGTCTTCCAGTTGCATGCTGAGCTGGATGGAAAGGGCCGGCGTCGCGCGTATGCTTTGCACCGTGCCCCTGGCGAGCTTGTCTTGCACCGAAGCGATGATCGAGGGCGTGCCGCCCTCATCCATTTCCCTGGCGCCGGCGGAGGCGAACACATGCGAGCCGCAGACCCTGGCATTGCGGCTGTACAGCCGCAGGTACAGGCTGGCGCAGCGTGCGGGATTCACGGCGCTGCCTTGCGGACAGACGTAGCCGGTCCAGGCGCCGTCCCAATCGCTCTGGGCGGCCTGCACCAGCGGAAACAAGCCCAGGCAAGCCAGTGCCAGGACGGCAGATCCGGTGAAGTGCTGCATGGGGTCTCCTTGGCGTTTCGTTTTTCCCCCACTTTGCAGCGGCGACCGCTGCAGGGCTTGAGCCAAGGCAAGCGGAGTCACGATTGCCTTGCCGGTCCCTGTGCAGGCCCGACATGCAGCGGCTGCAATGCAAGGCCGCTTTCAAAGCGCAGCAGTTCTTTGGATACGGGATCGGTGAACGCCAATCTTCTGGCCAATAACTGCAAGGGCCGCTCGAAATCTTCCGCGCCCACCGGATGCACGACCGGATAAAGCAAATCATTCAGGATCGGCAGGCCCAGGTTCAACATGTGTACCCGCAACTGGTGCGTCTTGCCGCTCAGAGGCGCGAGCCGATAGCGCCAAAGATGTTCGCCTCGTTCGATCACATCGACCCGCGTCTGCGCATTGGCGGGCCCCGGCGCTTCCTGCATGGTGAAGAACTTGGAGCCGCTGACGATGCGGCTGGCGCGCGTGAGCGGAAAGTCCAAGCCGGGTGCAGCCGCGGCCACGGCTTCGTATTCCTTTTCCACCGCACGCTCGCGAAACAGGGCTTGATAAGGTCCACGCAGCGCGCGATCGATGCAGAACACCACCAGGCCGGCGGTTTCCCGATCCAGCCTGTGCACGGGCGCCAGATCCTCGATGCCGGTCGTACGCCGCAGGCGGCAGAGCAGGGTCTCGTGCAGAAATCGTCCGGCAGGCGCCACCGGCAGGAAGTGCGGCTTGTCCACCACCAGGATGCGCTGGTCGCGATACAGCACAGTCTCCTTGCCCGGCACCGCCATTTCCTGCGGTACCTCGCGGTAGTAAAACACCTGCAGGCCGACGCGATAGGGCGTATCCGGCGCAAGGACTTCGCCGTCCGCGGCGCGCACCTCTCCGGCCTGCATGCGGCGCATCCAGACCGCCGGGTCAATCCCGGGAAAACGTGCCCGCAGGAAGGAGAGCAGATCGGGCCACGGTCCCGGCGGCAGCCAGACGAAGCTGGGCGCCACGCCCTGGCGCATGGGCAGGGGCGGCTTC
>JAEVZY010000288.1 GCA_023392035.1 Pseudomonadota bacterium
ATGATTTTCACGTAGCCGGTGCAGCGGCAGATGTTGCCGCGCAAGTAGTGGCGGATCTGCTCGTCGCTCGGTTGCGGGTGTTCCTGCAACAGGCTTTTCACGGCCAGCACCATGCCCGGCGTGCAAAAGCCACACTGCATGGCGCCATGCTCGATGAAGGCGCGCTGCACCGGGTCGAGCCGGCCTTCGCTGCACAAGCCTTCGATGGTGGTGACGCACTTGCCTTCGACGTCGGCCGCCAGCGTGGTGCAGCTCGATACCGGCAAGCCATCCACCAGCACTGTGCAAGCGCCGCAGACTTCGACGTCGCAGGAGCGCTTGGCGCCGGTCAGGCCGAAGTTGTTGCGCAGGACATCGATCAGCAATTCGCGCGGCTCGACCACCGCCTGGCGCGCTTCGCCATTCAATTCCAGCGACAGCGGGATGTAGGGGATTTCGTTCATGCGATGCAAGCCTCGGCCGCCCGCGCTGCGAGCACGCCTATCAGATGACGTTTGTATTCGGCGCTGCCATGCAGGTCGTCTTGCGCCGGCAGGTTTTCGGCGACGGCGCCGGCGCAGTCGCGGATGCATTGCGGCACCTGGGCCAGCGGCAGGCCGTGACAACGCTCTTCCAGTTCGGTCAGGCGCAAGGCCGGCGAGCAGATGGCGCCGGCCCAGAAGCGCCAGCGCGCCTGGCCCTGGTCCATCTCCAGCACCGCCGCCACCCCGGCCGCCGGGCGTTCCAGATGACCGAAGGCGCGATAGGCCGCGCGCTGGCCGGCAGGGGGCAGGGGAATTTCCAGGCCCAGCATCAATTCCTGTTCTTCACGCGCGGTGCTGAATTCGCCCAGGATGAAATCGGACAAGAGCATCTGCCGCTGGCCTTGCGGTCCAGCCAGCAGCACGCTGGCGTTCAGCGCGCACAGCAGGGCGGGCGGATCGGCATGCGGTTCGGCAAAGCACAGATTGCCGCCGATGGTGCCGGCCGCGCGCACGCGGATGTTGGCGATGTTGTCGGACAGCTCGGCGTAGGCCGGGATGTGCTGCTTCACCAGGGGATCGCGCGCCAACTGGTGATGGCTGCAGAGAGCGCCGATGAAGAGCTTGCCGTCTTCCAGCCGCAGGCCGCGCAGTTCGGGCACGCGCTTGATGTCCACCACGTTGGCATAGCGCAGCACGCGCGCCTTCATTGCCACCAGCAGCTCGGTGCCGCCGGCATAGGGCGTGGCGTCTTCCAGCGTGGAGAGCAAGTGCAGCGCTTCGGCCAGCGAAGCCGGGCGGTGCAGTTCGAATCGCGCCGGCAGCATCAGACCGTCTCCAGTTCGGCGCGCAGGCGCTTTTCGAATTCGGTGAACAGCTCTTCGGATTTTTTCTTGACCACGCCATAACCCAGGCTGGCCAGCCGGCCCTGCACCTGCATCTCGGCATCGACCCGCAAATGGGTGTCGCCTTCGGCTTGCGGGGTGAGGCTGACTTTCAGCAGCACATCCAGGGTAGTGCCGGTGAACTTGTCCTTGCCCAGGGCGCGCAATTGCACGCGCTGCGCCTCGACCTGTTCTTCCACCTTGATGGCGGCCGGCACTTCCAGCTTGAAGGGGCCGATCTTCTGCTTCATCACCGCGCTGTACGAAACCAGGGGCGTTTCTTCGCGCACGTTTTCGCAGCCGGGAATCAGGGCTGCTACCCGTTGCACATCGAAGAACAGGGTCCACAGGCGCTCTGGAGAGGCCGGCAGGCGGGCGTCGATATTGAAGTCCATTTTTTTATCCTTGCTCGCGGGCTTGTTTCAGGGCGCGCCAGACTTTTTCGGGCGTCATCGGCAGATCGCGGATGCGCGCGCCCGTGCCACGCGCCAAGGCATTGGCGATGGCGGGGGCGATCGGCAGGATGGCGCCTTCGCCCATGCCGCGCGCGCCGTTGGGGCCGGGACCGTCGCCGCTTTCCAGCAGCAGGGTCAGCATTTCCTCGGGCGCTTCATCCAGGGTCGGCACGTGGTAATCAAACAGGGTGCCATTGATCAACTGGCCGTCGGCGTAGACGTATTCCTCGGACAGGGCATGGCCCAGTCCCATCACCGCCGCGCCTTCATCCTGGCCTTCGGCCGCCTTGCGGTTGATGACGCGGCCCACATCCGCCGCGCTTACATAGCGCAAGAGCTTGATGGCGCCGGTATCCTCATCGACATCGATTTCGCAGATGCCGGCGGCGGTTTCCCAGAACAGCGGCGCGATGGCGAAATCGCCGCGCCGGGTCTTGGGCGTGATTCTTCCCACGCCTATGAATTCGCCGGCATCGATGCCATGGAAACGGCGCAGCAGTTCGCCGAATGCGAAGCGGCCGGGCGGGCCCTGTACGCCTTCTTCGCACAGGCTGTAATCGGCGGGCACGCCGCCGAAGACATCGCAGGCCATTTGCTGCACCTGGGCCGCGATGTCTTCGCAAGCCAGTTCCACCGCCAGGCCGATCACCACCGTGGAACGGCTGGCGCCGGTGCCCCAGTCGTAGGGGGCGTGCTCGGTATCCGGTTCGGCGGCAGTGATGCGCGCCAGCGGCTGCTTGAGCACGCGCGCGGCCACCAGCCTTTGCACGGCGCGCGCGCCCTGGCCGATTTCAACCGTATCGGCTTGCACCCGCACCGAGCCGTCCGCCTTCAGCCGCACGATGGCGTTGCCGATCGGCAGAATGCCGGGATCGGTGGCGGCCACCGCCGCGCCCAGCATGCCGGGCTTGCCGGAGCCCGTGAGTTCCTGCATGCCGGCCTGGGCCTGGCGCAGCGCGGTTTTGAGATCCACGTCCAGCGGACGCAAATCGGCTTTGATGGTCTGGCCCTTGTCCACCATGTTCATCAGGCGGAACTGCACCGGGTCCTGGCCCAGGGCCTGTGCGATCTCATCCATTTGCGATTCGGTGGCCCACACGCCTTGCGGTCCGCCGATGGAGCGGAAGGCCGCGCCCGGCACGGTGTTGGTGTAGACGCCGATTGCTTCCAGCTTCAGATTGGGAATGCGATACGGACCGATGGCGCGGATCGCCGACTTGATGGCGACCGCCGGGCCGGTATCGGCGTAGGCGCCGCCATCCATCACCACCCGCACCGACTTGGCCAGCAGCCGGCCGGAGGCATCGATTGCGGTCTTGAGCCGAATCTGCGCCGACAGGCGGCGGCAGGTCAGCATCGATTCCTGGGTCGAGAGGCAGACCCGCACCGGCGCATGGGCTTTCCAGGACAGCGCCGCCACCAGCGGATCAATCTTCACCGACGCCTTGCCGCCGAAGCCGCCGCCCACGTAGGGAGAGTGGACCCGCACCTGGGCCTGGCCCAGGCCGAACAGCTGGGCGCATACGCGCTGCACGGCGCTGGGGGTCTGGCCGCAGCTCCACAATTCCAGGCTGTCGGCACGGCAGTCGGCGATCACCACATGCGGTTCCATGGCGTAGTGAAACACCATGGGAAAGCTGTACTCGTCTTCGAAGATTCGATGCGCTTGCTGGAAAGCCTGCTCGACATCGCCGCTTTGGTAGTGATAGTGCTGGAAGACGTTGCTGCCTTCCTGCGCCGCGGCCTTGCCCTTGAAGTAGTAGTCGGGCAGCGGCGTCATGCTTTCGTGCACCAGCGGCGCATCCGGCTGCAGCGCTTCCTGTGCCGTGGTGACGAAGGGCAGGGATTCGATCTCCACCACGATGGCGTCCAGCGCTTCTTCGGCGCTGAATTCATCGACTGCCGCCACCGCCGCAATCGGATCACCGACATAACGCACCTTGTCGATGGCGATCACGGGGCGGTCTTTCATCGCCACGCCCCAGTGCGTTTCATTGCCCGGCAAATGGGCGAGGTCGGCGCCGGTCAGCACCGCCACCACGCCGGGCATGGCCAGTGCCGCCGACACATCGATGCTCTTGATGCGCCCATGCGGCACGGTGCTGCGCAGTATGCGTCCGTGCAGCATGCCGGGCACGGTGATGTCGCTGGCGTACTGGGCGGCACCGGTCACCTTTTCCAGGTAATCGGCGCGCGCTTCTTCCACCGGCAGGCTTGGTCGGATATCCATGCGGACTTCAATTACTCCATGCGGATGTTGGCGGCCTTGATCAGCTTGCCCCACTTGGCGGTGTCGCGCTTTTCGCGTTCCTTCAGGGCTTCGGGCGTGCTGGTCTCGGGTTCGACGCCGGCGTTGAGCAGGCGCGCCTTGATGTCGGCGCTCTGGAAGCCGCGGCCGATTTCAGCCGACAGCTTGCGCAGGATGTCGCTCGGGGTGCCGGCCGGAGCATAGACGGCGAACCAGGTCGAGGCCTCAAAGCCAGGTGCCACGGTTTCGGCAACGGTGGGCACATCGGGCAAGGCCAGCGAGCGCTTGGGCGTGGTCACGGCCAGCGCTTTCAGGCGGCCGGACTTGATGTGTTGCAGCACCGCCGGACCCTGCTCGATGCCCATCACGACGCGGCCGGCGATGAGGTCGGTCACCATCGGCGCGCTGCCCTTGTAGGGGACGTGGAAGACATCCAGACCCAGGGTTTGCTTGAACAGTTCAACGAACACGTGCTGCGAGGTGCCGGAGCCGGCCGAGGCATAGCCATACTTGCCCGGCGCGGCTTTCAACATGGCCACCAACTCCTGGATGGTATTGACCGGCAGCGTGGCCGGCACCACCACGTAGGATGGATTGACGCCGACGGTGGATACCGGGGTCAGGTTGGCCTGGGTCTTGCCCATGCCTTCATTCAAAAGCGGCAGGATGGTGTGCAGCGAGGCGGCGCCGATCAGGAGCGTGTAGCCGTCGGCCGGCTGGCGCGAGGCGAACTCGGCGCCGATCATGCCGGAGGCGCCCGGCTTGTTTTCCACGATCACCGGCTGGCCCCAGGCGCGGGTGAGCGAATCGCCGACCGAGCGCGCATACAGATCCGTGGCGCCGCCGGGCGGGAAGGGCGCGATGATCTTGATCGGCTGTTTCGGGAAATCGTTCTGGGCCATGGACAGCGGCGCGGCCAGCGCCAGCGAGGCGGCCAAGAGCGTACGAAGGAAGGGACGTCTGGTCATGCGGATCTCCTGAGGGCAAGAAAGACTACTGTCTATCCGAGCCGGGTGGATGTTGCCGTTGGCATGCCATACCGTGCGTTCCGGCGCGGTCGCCTGCTCTGTTTTCCCCGATCGGTGCGTTCTGCCAATTAGAACTGTGTTCTATCTAGCAGAACAGCGGCCCATCAAATATAATCGGCCTGCGCAGCTTTTACAAGGGGGGCGTTTTGAGCGAAAAAACTTCCGGCGTGGCGGCGGTCGAGCGCGCGCTGGCGATCCTGAATGCCTATCAGCCGGGCGAGGCAGCCTTGTCCCTGGCCGAGCTGGCCGAGCGCACCGGCCTCTACAAGAGCACCATCCTGCGCCTGGTCGGCACCCTGATCCAGGCGCATTGCATGCAGCGTCTGGACGACGGCCGTTATCAGCTGGGTTCGATGCTGCTGCACTGGGGCAGCCTGTATCAATCTTCGCTGCGGCTGGGCGACCATGTGCTGCCGGTGCTGCATCGGCTGGTGAATGAAACGCTGGAAGGCGCTTCGTTCTTTACGCGCGAAGGCAATCTGCGGGTCTGCCTGTTCCGCGTGGATTCGCCGCGCATGGTGCGTGACCATGTGCGCGCCGGCGACTTGCTGCCACTCGACAAGGGCGCGGCGGGCCGGGTACTGGTGAAGTTCGATCCCTTGCTGACGCCAATCGCCAAGCGGCCGGCTTCACCCTTGGTGGTCACCATGGGCGAGCGTGAACCGGATATCGGTGCGGTGGCGGCACCGGTGTATGGCGCCGGCGGCAGCCTGCGCGGCGCGCTGGCGGTGTCCGGGCCGAGCACGCGCTTTGACGAAGCCGCGATCGAGAAGATTTCCGAGCTGGTGTTGGCGGCCGCAATCGACCTGACGCGCAGGCTGGGCGGGCAGCCGGAGTTGCTGGACTGAGAGCGCTTTTCGACTGCGGGCTTGCTGCGATGCGCGGGGTAACCTTGCGGTAACAGTGGCCAGGAATAATGGCGGGTTTCTCAAGGGTCCGCCATGTTCTCTCGAGCCGCTCGCATCGTCTTGCCCCTTCTGTTCTTTTGCGCCCCATTCTTCGCCGACGATGCGCGAGCCGGCGGCCACCCGCCCATCGTCATAGGACAGGTGATCGACCTTTCCGGTGCATCCGGTGGCGCACTGGGCCGCGACTATGTGGCCGGCATCAAGACTTTCTTTGACCAGCAAAACGCGGCCGGCGGTTTGCATGGGCGAAAAATCGAATACGTGGTGGTGGATGACCGGGGCGAACCGGCTGCCGCCGCGGCCGCCGTCAAAAGCCTGATCGGTCAGCACAATCCGGACTACTTGCTGGGCGGGGTCGGCGATGCCTCCCTGCAGGCCGTGCTGACCGCCCAGGAATTTCGGGCCAGCGGGCTGCTGATGTTCGCGCCGCTGGCAGGCATGCTGGAATCGGATCGCGTGCTGCGCTGGCGGCCCAATCCGGTCAGCGAATTGACCTTCCTGCTGCGGCACTTCCAGCGCTCCGGCGTCAAGAGCGCGAGCGTGGTGCTGCAAGAGGGCGAGATGAAGGCCCTGGCAGCGCGTCTGCCTGCGTTGATGAAGGATGCCGGCATCCAGCTCATCAAGGTCGCCGCGCTGGGCAGCGAGCAGGCCAACGCCGCCACCGCGGGCGAGATCGCGGCTGCCGCGCCAGGCCTGGTGCTGGTGCTGGCCGATACCGTGGGCACGGGACTGTTCCTGGCCCAGTACCGCAAGGTGCAGCCGGGCGGCTTTGTCGCCGGCACTTCGAGGGTGGATCTGGCCACCCTGAAGGAAATCGCCAGTGCTTCGCTGGAATGGACCGTGCTGTCGCAAGTGGTCCCCGACGTCAACGGCTTGAACAGCAAGCTGCAGCTGGAGCATCGCGACATGATGCGCAGGTTCCGCGATGAACCGGCTTCAGCCCTGACGCTGGAAGGCTATGCCGCCGCCCGCACCCTGGCCGCCCTGATCGAGCGCAATGCCTTGCCCAAAGTGCGCGGGGTGCAGAGCCTGCAGTTGCATGCGCCCATGGACGTGGGCGGGATGACGGTGAAACTCGATGCCCGGACCGGAGCCTTGTCCAGCTATCTGGACGTGGCATTGTTGCGCGGTGGTGCGCGCCTGAAATTCTGAGGCCCGGCGCTCGCACGGGTTCTTCGACATAATTCCGCTGGGCGCACCCCGACACCAGGGGCAGCTTGTTTAACCGCGTCGCGACTGAATTCGAGGAGAAGCCATGCTGAGTATCGAAGCGATCCAGGCCATGTTGGAGCCTCTTTTCCCGGGGCTGATGGGCGTCAGGCTGCTTGAGGTAACGGAACAGCGCGTCAGCGCGGAAATGGAGGTTCGCCCCGACTTGTGCACCGCCGGCGGCATCCTGCACGGCGGCGCCTACATGGCCTTTGCCGATACGCTGGGTGCGGTGGGAACGGTAGTGAACCTGCCCAAGGGGCACCGGACCACGACCACCGATTCCAGCACCAAGTTCATCGCCGGAGCGAAGGCCGGCAGCAAGGTGCGCGGCGAATCGATCGCCCTGCATCGAGGCCGAAGGACCATGGTCTGGCATACCTCGGTCTTCAACGAAGAAGGCAAGCTGTGCGCCGTGGTCACGCAGACCCAATTGATTCTGCAGCCGGATTAAGGCGCATCGGAACGGGCGCTGCATTATTCGGGGGCAATCTGTAGGAAGGCCAATAAAACCAAGCCTCTTACACTCTGTTTCAGCGCTTGTTCACAGGCTTATCCACACGATCTGTGGACAATCTTGCCGGTAGCCGGGGCGGGTTCCGTTGCCTGAACGTGATTCATCTGATCGGAATCAGCAGGGCGCGGGAAGAGCAAACCTTTGGCCGTCGTCGCGCTCGAAATATGGAATGTGGGCGGCAGTGGCCGGTTTATCCAGCCAGGCCGCGTTCCCTATCGAAGTCCGGCGCGACGACTGTCACCAGGAGGAATCGCATGATCAGTACCGATGTCACGCGTGTGCAGGGTCAGCCCGCAGATGCCCTGGAGACAGCCAACGCGATTCAAGAGATCGAGAGCGCCCAGCAGCCCTGTCTCCAGGCCTGCCCGGAATGTGCGCGACTCGGGCTCAGGGTCGGATGTGACCGCGAAAAGGGGCATGTGGGAACGCACCATTGCAGCAACTACAACCAGGGACCTCATGAATGGTAAGGAGTGCGTTCACTCCTGCGGCCCGGGTCGGTCAAGGGCGAGTAAAGCCTTGAGCACGAGAAGCGTTTTATTGCTGGGAATCGCTGCCAGTGTGCTGGGCACGCCGGCGCTGGCTTTCGACGAAGCCGAATATGCTTATTACTACAACTACATCAGTGGCGACCTCGGGCCCAGCTATGCGCAGGAATACTTCAATCTGGTCAAAGGGAATTACAGGTATGGGCCGAAATTGGCTGAATACTGCATCTATGCATTCGCGAACGGATTCAGGTCAGGCTATACCCAGGGCAGTGTCACTCGGCAGTACGCCGATAGCGGTTTTTATGCTGCCTATGCGCAGCAACTCAGGGACTCTGCTGCCGCAACATACAATCAAAACCTGTCCCTGATCCGTTCCTGGGAAGGGAGCGGATTGACGGCGGCCGAACGCCATGAAGTGGAAATAGCCTTATATGGCGGCTGGAGTTCCGGTTCGAATCGCGGTTATCGCGAAAGGGCCAATGCGGTGCCGCCACCGACCAATGCCGACTTTCGTTTCGCCTGGAGCCCTGGCAAATCGATTGCTCCAATACCGTCGGATGAGGATCCTTTCGGGGAACTCAGGCATACACGGTAATGAATATCGTGGTTGAGCAGGCACAAGGGAACCCAAAGGGGTGAGGGCTGACGCGGTGTCTGCAAGGGCCGGGATGAACTAAGGCTGGAGCACCGGCCATGGGCTGTGGTAACTTTGGCGGCAATCCCAAGCGCTGCAAGTTTCTTGATGGTCCCGCCGACAGGAATCGAACCTGTATCTAGCGCTTAGGAGGCACTCGTTCTATCCATTGAACTACGGCGAGGACACGGCTTGAAGCGTTGGGCATTATAGCCGAGCCGGACAGGGCGGCGACGCCTGTTCTGTTTCTTCCGGCACCATTAACACACGCATTCCCTCTAGAACATGGCAGTCCTCACCTTGACCGACGCCCAGCTCGCTTTCGGGCACGTCGCGCTTCTCGATCACAGCGATTTTTCCCTCGAAAGCAATGAGCGCGTCGGCCTCATTGGCCGCAACGGCACGGGCAAGTCTTCGCTCTTGAAAATCATCGCCGGCAAAGCCCGGCTGGATGATGGCCAACTGGTGCTGCAGCAAGGCTTGAAGACGGAATATGTCGAGCAGGAGCCGCAATTCAATCCGGATGAGACGGTGTTCGAAGCGGTCTACAATGCGCTGGGCGACACGCGCGCGCTGCTGAAGGAATATGAAACCCTGTCCGCCTCTTTCGGCGCCGGCAATGACGAGCAACTGATTGAGCGCATGCAGCAGTTGCAGACCCGGCTCGACGCCACCGACGCCTGGAGTGCGCCGCAGCGGGTGGAACAAATGCTGGACCGTTTGCGCCTGCCGCGCGATGCCACGCTGGGCTCGCTTTCCGGCGGCACGCAAAAGCGGGTGGCCTTGGCCTGCGCCCTGGTGAATGCGCCGGATGTCCTGCTGCTTGACGAGCCGACCAACCACCTCGATTTCGACTCCATCATCTGGCTGGAAAACCTGCTGCGCGAGTATCGCGGCACGGTGCTCTTCATCACCCACGACCGCAGCTTCCTGGACCAGGTTGCCACCCGCATCGTCGAACTGGATCGCGGCAAGCTCTTGTCCTTTCCCGGCAATTTCTCCGCCTACCAGACGCGCAAGGCGGAACTGCTGGCGATAGAGGAAGTGGAATTCGCCAAGTTCGACAAATTCCTGGCGCAGGAAGAAGTGTGGATACGCAAGGGCGTGGAAGCGCGCCGCACCCGCAACGAAGGCCGGGTCAAGCGCCTGGAAGCCTTGCGCGTGGCGCGCAGCCAGCGCCGTGAACAGCAAGGCCAGGTGAAGCTGGATATTTCGGTGGCAGAGAAATCCGGCAAGATCGTGGTCGAGATGATCGACGTCAGCAAGCAATTCGGCGAGCGCAAGATCGTTGACCGCTTCAGCGCTACCGTGCTGCGGGGCGACAAGGTGGGCTTGATCGGACCCAATGGCGCCGGCAAATCCACCTTGCTCAAGCTGATGCTGGGCGAGATCGCGCCTGACGCCGGCACCATCCGCCAGGGTGCGCGCCTGCAGATCGCTTACTTCGACCAGATGCGCGCCCAGCTCAATGAAGAAGCCAGCCTGGCCGAGACCATTTCACCGGGCAGCGACTGGGTGGAAATCAACGGCCAGAAAAAGCATGTGATGTCTTACCTGGGCGAATTCCTGTTCTCGCCTGAGCGCGCCCGTTCGCCGGTGAAATCGCTTTCCGGCGGCGAGCGCAACCGCCTGCTGCTGGCGCGCCTGTTTGCGCGCCCGGCCAATGTATTGGTGCTGGATGAGCCGACCAACGACCTCGATATCGATACGCTCGAATTGCTGGAAGCGCTGCTGGAAGATTTCAGCGGCACCGTGTTCCTGGTCAGTCACGATCGCGCCTTCCTGGACAATGTGGTGACGCAAGTGTTCGTCGCCGAAGGCGAGGGGCGCTGGCGCGAATATGTCGGCGGCTACAGCGATTGGGAGCGCATGCGTACGCCGCCGTCGGCCGAAGCGCCGCGCCAGACCGAAGCCAAACCCAAAAAACCGGAAGCTGCCTCGCCGGCGCCAGCGCCCGCCAAGGGCAAGAAGCTCAGCTACCGCGAACAGCGCGATCTGGAAGAATTGCCGCGCCTGATCGCGCAGCTGGAAGAAGAACAGAAAGCCATCAGTGAACGTCTGGGAGATGCCGAGCTGTACAAGTCGCAGCCGGATGAAGTGCAGCGCCTGAACCAGCGCTTTTCGGAGATCGACGATCTGCTGATGGAAAGCCTGGAGAAGTGGGAAGCGATCGAGGCGCGCGCCAAATCCTGACGCCACAGGCCTTGCCCGGCCGCGCTCAATTCATGCGGCGGCTGGCGGCTTCCAGGCGCGGCAGGCGCTCGCGCAATTCCCTGGCATCGGGTGCATTCGGCCGCGCCTGCAGATAGGCCTGCAGATCCAGCAGGGCCGCTTGCGGACATTCCAGTTCGGCATAGGCCAGGCCGCGGTCGCGCCGCTCTTCGATTTCGCCGGGCAGCAAAATCACCAGCCGGTTTTGCACATCGAGCAGCTTCTGCCAATCGGGTGGACTGGCGTACAAGGCTTTCAGATTGCGCAGCATGCGTACCAATATGTGCCGCGGCGGCGCTTCGCGCAGGTAGAGGCCCAGCGGCAGGTTCTGCGCCTGGCCGTCCAGTTCAAAATAGGGTTCCAGCCTTTCTTCCAGGTCTTCGCGCGAAAGACTCACGCCATTGAACGGGTCGAGGATGATTTCGCCGGAGCTGACCGACAGCTTCATCAGGAAATGGCCGGGAAAGGCGATGCCGCGCACATCCAGCCCGATCTGCTGGGCCAGCTCCATGTACACCACCGCCAGTGAAATCGGAATGCCGCGCCGGGTCAGCATGACGCGGTTCAGGTAGCTGTTGTCCGGCGCGTAGTAATCGTTGATGTTGCCGGCGAAACCCATTTCCCGGTAGAAGAAATGGTTCAGCAGGCGCAGTTTCTGGATTGGCGAGGCATCGGCCGGCAGGCGGCGCTTGATACGTTGCGCCATCTGGTCGATTTCCACTTGCGCGCCATTCATGTCCAGCGCCGGATCGGCGTCCTGGGCAATGGCGAGCGCGGCTTCGAACAGGGGGATGGACTCATCCTGTTGAACCAGCGTCGCAAAGTACTCGAGAGGAGTCGTCATATGCGTCCCATCATAGCCGCCGCTTCGCACCAAATAAAGCCGGCCGACTTTGATGCAAGCCGGCTTGCGCGCGCTCAATGCGCGGAACGCCGGAAATCGCCGAAGCGGAATCCCATCAGCAACAGTGCGCCGAAATAACAGGCGCCGGCGGCGCTTACCACGCCGGCCAGCAGCGCAACGCGCAGCAGGGGCTGGGCCTGCAAGGCGGTCCAGTCGAACTGCCCGGCAAGGGCGGCGGCGATGCCGCTCATCAGGCAGACCGCGCCCACCACACGCAGCAGGAACATCAGCCAGCCCGGCTGCGGCTGGTAGATGCCTTTGCGGCGCAAGCCGGCATACAGGAAAGCGGCATTCAGGCAGGCGCCCAGGCCGATCGACAGCGCAAGGCCGGCATGGGCAATGAAGGGCACGAACAGCAAATTCATCAATTGGGTGGCCAACAGCACGCCGACCGCGATCTTCACCGGGGTGCGAATGTCCTGGCGGGCGTAAAAGCCGGGCGCCAGGATCTTCACCAGGATCAAGCCGATCAGTCCAACCCCATAGGCGACCAGGGCACGGCTGGTCATGTGCACCGAGTTGAAGTCAAATTTCCCGTAATGAAAAAGCGTGCTGGTGATGGGTTCGGCCAGCACCGCCAGGGCTGCGCCGGCAGGCAGGGCCAGCAGGAAGCACAGGCGCAGGCCCCAGTCCAGCAAGCCGGAATACTCGGCATGGTCGCCATCGGCGTGCGCCTTCGACAGGCTGGGCAGCAGGACCGTCCCCAGCGCCACACCCAGGAGGCCGGTCGGCAATTCCATCAGGCGGTCGGCATAAGACAGCCAGGAGACGCTGCCGCGCGCCAGGTGCGAGGCGATATTGGAATTGATGATCAGGCTGACCTGGGCCACCGACACCGCGAAGGTGGCCGGCAGCATTTGCCGCAGTACCCGCCGCACGCCGGCATGGGAGAGCGCGGTACCCAGGCGAAAGGAGATGCGCGGCAGCATGGACAGGCGCATCAGGGCCGGCACTTGTATCGCCACCTGCAGCACACCGCCCACCAGCACCGCCCAGGCCAGCACATAGACTGGTTGCTTCACATGCGGCGCCACCAGCAGGGCCGCCGCAATGAAGGAGAAATTGAGCAGCACCGGGGTGAAAGCCGGTATCCGGAATTCGCGCCAGGTATTCAGGATGCCCCCGGCCAGCGCGACGAAGGACATGAATATGATGTAGGGGAACATGATGCGGGTCATCAGCACCGAGGCCTGGAAGGCCGCCGGATCGGACGAGAAGCCGCTCGCCATCAGGTACACCACGACCGGGGCGCCGGCAATGCCAAGCAGGGTGACCGCCATCAGGCTCCAGAGCAGGACGGTTGCCACATGGTCAATCAATTCCTTGGTCGCCAGGTCGCCGCGCTGATTCTTGAATTCGGCCAGGATGGGCACGAAGGCTTGCGAGAATGCGCCCTCGGCAAACAGCCGGCGCAAGAGGTTCGGAATGCGAAAGGCGATGAAAAACGCGTCGGTCCAGGCGGAGGCGCCAAAAGCGCGGGCAACCAGGAATTCCCGCAGCAGGCCGGTCACGCGCGAGAGCATGGTCATGCCCGACACGGTGGCGAGCGTTTTGTGCAATTTCATGGCGGGCAATTATAGCGGCCGGGGCTGAAGCATTCCGTAAGGAAGCATCACTTCCGATTTCCGGCCTTGCCTCACCCTGCAAAGCTCGTTATAATCCGCTGCTTTACAGAATTTCAGCCTGCGGGTGGTTCTCCTGCGGCTCAAGAACAGTTACAGGATATTCCATGGCAAATACCGCTCAAGCGCGCAAGCGCGCTCGCCAGGCAGTCAAGCAAAACGCCCACAATTCGGCTCAGCGCTCCGCTCTGCGCACTGCCATCAAGGCCGTTCGCAAGGCTATCGAAGGTGGCGACAAAGCCGCGGCGACCCAGGTTTTCCAGTCTTCCATCTCGATCATCGATCGCATCGCTGACAAGAAAATCATCCACAAGAACAAGGCCGCTCGCCACAAGAGCCGCCTGGCTTCCGCTCTGAAAGGTCTGGCCTGATTCCAGCCCTGATCTGAGAGCCTCCCGGGCTCTCGGGATTTCCGGAAATACGAAACAGCCCGCCGGCAAGGCCCGCGGGCTGTTTTGCTTTGTCTGGTCGATTTAGGACGGGGCTATCTTTGGCCGGCCGGATTCGACGGCTCAGCGTCCGGCGACGCCCGGCAATCCGCCCAGGGTTTGGCCGGCTTTGATATTTACCTGCTTGAACCATCCCTGGTTCATCTCGAGCGCATAGCGCGCGCCACCCTTGGAGCAATGGGAGTCCAGGGTTTGCGGCTTCATGTCTTCGATATTGAGAATGCGCCCACGGGCATCGGCGAAGGCGACCGACAGCGGCAGCAGGGTATTTTTCATCCACATGCACACCTTTTGCGGCTGCTCGAAGATGAACAGCATGCCTTCGTTGGCGCCCATTTTTTCCCGGTACATCAGGCCCTGCTGCCGGTCTTCGTCACGGGCGGCGACTTCGGCCTTGATGACGTGCATGCCAGCGGTGAGCTCGACGGTCGGCAGCCGGTTTTCGGCCCGGGCGGCGGCTGTCAGCAGCAGGGCGGCGAGCGCAGCGTAGTGAAAGGCGTGTTTCATCTGGGCGTGGGGTGGAAGTGGTGGTGGGCGCAGTGTAAACAAAAAAAGGCAGACCGAAGTCTGCCTTTTTTGCTACTGGCGTTCGAATTACTTCGAAGCAGCGGAAGCAGCCGAAGCTTTCTTCTCAGCTTTGGCTTCTTTCTTGGCTTCTTTCTTGGCTTCTTTCTTGGCCGAAGCGGAAGCGGAAGCAGCAGCCGGAGCCGAAGCAGCAGGAGCCGAAGCTTGAGCGAAAGCGGCGACGGAGAACAGGCCAGCGACCAGAGCAGCGATCAGTTTCATATTGTGTCCTTGATTTTTACGTTAACGTTAAGGTGATTCTGAGAAGAATCAATTTCCAAAACGCATGGTGGTGGTAGTGGTTGACAGTTTTTGCACTATTTTTGCACTGAATTTTTGACGCGCTGCGGCAAACTTCAAGTTTTCCAATCCGACACCGGCAGCTCCCGCCACTCGCCCGGCAACAGCGGATGGCTCGCCAGCGAAATCGGGCCTATCGCCGTGCGCACCAGGCGCAAGGTAGGCAAGCCGACGGCGGCGGTCATGCGCCGCACTTGCCGGTTCTTGCCTTCGGCCAGCCGTATGATCAGCCAGTCGGTGGGCACATTGGCGCGATAGCGCACCGGCGGATTGCGCGGCCACAGCCAATCCGGCTCCGCTGCCCGGCTGGCGTGGCAGGGCGCGCTGTGAAAGTCGCCCAGGTCCAATCCCTGGCGCAGTTGCGCCAGCTGGTTGGCGTGTGCCTGGCCTTCGACTTGAACCAGGTAGGTTTTTTCCTGTTTGCGCGCCGGGTGGGCGATTTCGTGCTGCAGCCGGCCGTTGTCGGTCAAAAGCAGCAAGCCTTCGCTGTCGGCATCCAGTCTGCCGGCCGGATAGATCTCGGGGAAGGGCAGGTATTGCGCCAACGAAGGACGTTCAGGGTGGGAAGAGAACTGGCAGATCACACCGAAGGGCTTATTGAACAGGACAAGTTTCATGTTCGCGAGTCTAAGGCATGCCCTGCCACTTCAGGGCTCGAAGCCGCGGTTTTGAACCGGAGGCCACCCTTACGGCGGCCATGAAAATGTGGCGCAGGGCAAAAATCTGGTGCATAATGCCGTGTCTTATGTCTTATATAAGACCTGTCGACAGGCAAGGAAAATTTTTCCCCGGGCAGGCCGGCATCCATCCCGAACAGCTTCGCGAAACCAAGGAACCAGCGCATGAGCAGCGAACCGACCATCATCTACACGCTTACCGACGAGGCGCCCATGTTGGCGACTCACGCATTCTTGCCCGTCATTCGCAGCTTCGCCAAGCCGGCCGGCGTGCGCATCGACCTGGAAGACATCTCGGTGACCGGGCGCATTCTCGGCAACTTCCCGGAATACCTGACGCCCGAGCAGCGCGTGCCCGACACCTTGACCGAACTGGGCAAGAAAACCCTGCAGCCCGATGCCAACATCATCAAGCTGCCCAATGTCAGCGCTTCGGTGCCGCAGCTGCTGGCGGCAATCAAGGAGCTGCAGTCCAAGGGCTACAAGGTTCCCGACTTTCCGGCCGATCCCAAGACTGACGAAGAGAAAGCCATTCGCGCCAAGTACGGCAAGTGCCTCGGCTCGGCAGTGAATCCGGTTCTGCGCGAAGGCAACTCCGACCGCCGCGCGCCGCGTGCCGTCAAGGAGTATGCGCGCAAGAATCCGCATTCCATGGGCGAATGGTCGCCCGCTTCGCGCACCCATGCGTCCTTCATGACCGAGGGCGATTTCTACCACGGCGAAAAGTCGATGACGCTCGACCGCGCGCGCGACGTCAAGATGGAGCTGATCACCAAGAGCGGCAAGACGGTGGTCTTGAAGCCCAAGGTTTCGCTGCTGGCCGGCGAAATCATCGATTCCATGTTCATGAGCAAGAAGGCCTTGCTGGCCTTCTACGAGAAACAGATCGAAGACGCGCACAAGACCGGCGTGATGTTCTCGCTGCACGTGAAAGCCACCATGATGAAGGTGTCCCACCCGATCGTGTTCGGTCACTGCGTGCGCATCTTCTACAAGCAGGCCTTTGAAAAGCACGGCGCGCTGTTCGACAAGCTGGGTGTGAACGTCAACAACGGCATGGTCGACCTGTACGACAAGATCGCCAAGCTGCCCGATTCGCAGCGCGAAGAAATCATTCGCGACCTGCATGCCTGCCAGGAGAACCGCCCGGAACTGGCGATGGTGGATTCGGCCAAGGGCATCACCAACTTCCATTCGCCCAGCGACGTCATCGTCGACGCTTCGATGCCGGCGATGATCCGCGCCGGCGGCAAGATGTATGGCGCCGACGGCCGTCTGAAGGAAGTCAAGGCGGTGATGCCGGAGAGCACCTTCGCGCGCATCTACCAGGAGGTCATCAACTTCTGCAAATGGCATGGCGCTTTCGATCCGCGCACCATGGGCACGGTCCCCAATATCGGCCTGATGGCGCAGCAAGCCGAGGAATACGGCTCGCACGACAAGACTTTCGAAGTTCCGGAAGACGGCGTGGCCAACATCACCGACCTGGCGACCGGCGAAGTGCTGTTGACGCAGAACGTGGAGCAGGGCGATATCTGGCGCATGTGCCAGACCAAGGATGCGGCGATCCGCGATTGGGTCAAGCTGGCCGTTACCCGCTGCCGCAATTCGGGAACGCCGGCCGTGTTCTGGCTCGATCCGTACCGTCCGCACGAGAACGAGCTGATCAAGAAGGTCCACACCTACCTGAAGGATCACGACACCAAGGGCCTGGATATCCAGATCATGTCCCAGGTACGCGCCATGCGTTATACGCTGGAGCGCGTGATCCGCGGTTTGGACACCATCTCGGTGACCGGCAACATCCTGCGCGATTACCTGACCGACCTGTTCCCCATCATGGAACTGGGCACCAGCGCCAAGATGCTGTCGATCGTGCCCTTGATGGCCGGCGGCGGCCTGTACGAGACCGGTGCCGGCGGTTCGGCTCCCAAGCATGTGCAGCAACTGGTGGAAGAAAACCACTTGCGCTGGGATTCGCTGGGTGAATTCCTGGCGCTGGCGGTCAGCTTCGAAGATCTGGGCATCAAGGAAAACAACAACAAGGCCAAGATCCTGGCCAAGACCCTGGACGCAGCCACCGGTAAATTGCTCGAAAACCGCAAATCGCCTTCGCCCAAGACCGGCGAGCTGGATAATCGCGGCAGCCAGTTCTACCTGTCCTTGTATTGGGCGCAGGAATTGGCGGCCCAGAAGGAAGACGCCCAGCTGGCAGCCTATTTCGCCCCCCTGGCCAAGACCCTGGCCGAGAAGGAGAAGGCAATCGTCGCCGAGCTGATCGAAGTGCAGGGCAAGCAGGTGGACCTGGGTGGCTATTACAAGCCCGATACCGCCAAGGTGAATGCCGTCATGCGACCCAGCAAAACCTTCAACGCCGCCATCGACTCACTGGGCGCCTGAGCTTGAATGACCACGGGTCCGCCAGGACCTGCGGTGAGTCGGCAACGCGCCCAAGCGTTTCGGGCGCAAGCTTCTCCTCAAAAGCAAAAAGCCGCAGCGGTGCTGCGGCTTTTTGTTTTGGTCCGCCCAAAAAAAATCCCCGCCATGGCGGGGACAGGAATCTGGTAATGCGGACCTGATTCTCAGGCGGCTGCCTGAATGTTCGATGCCTGCTTGCCTTTGGGGCCTTGCGTGACTTCGAACTGGACTTTTTGACCCTCTTTCAGGGTTTTGAATCCATTCATCTGAATCGCCGAGAAGTGAGCGAAGAGGTCTTCTCCGCCGTCATCGGGAGTAATGAAACCGTAGCCCTTGCTATCGTTGAACCATTTAACGGTGCCAGTTGCCATAGAAGCTTTCAAGTTAAAACAATCACACGAGCCGTATAAGCAAGAAGCCTCGCGTAACGCTGTGCCCCTCCTCGGACCTGCTCTCTTTTTTTATCAATAGTGCTTATAGGCACTAATTAATAATAAACCCATTGTTCGATGAAAAAATAAAAATGTCAAGATTTTTGCTCAAGGGACAAAAACGCCTCGAAATCCGCTATGTGGGGCCTTGATTTTGCGCCCATGAACTGCATCTGCGAGAGGTCAAGAATCGGCGTAATATCGGCGGAAATGTCAAGGTTCGCGCTGACGCGCGTTGCGGACCCATTTCAAGGCTATAGAATAGACGCATGGCAACCAAGGATGAGAATGGCACTGTTCTCGTGCGCAAGGAACAGCAAGAGCGGATCAAGCCTCCGCCCATGTTCCAGGTCCTCCTGCTCAATGATGACTACACCCCGATGGAATTCGTAGTGGCCATCATCCAGGAGTATTTCAACAAAGACCGCGAGACCGCGACGCAGATCATGCTCAAGGTACATCGCGATGGCAAGGGAATGTGCGGTGTCTATCCCAAAGAGATTGCGAGCACGAAGGTAGAACTTGTATTGGCACACGCACGCAAAGCGGGGCATCCCCTGCAATGCGTGATGGAGGAAGCATGATTGCCCAGGAACTGGAAGTAAGTTTGCACATGGCGTTTGTCGAGGCCCGTCAGGCCCGGCACGAATTCATCACGGTCGAGCACCTGTTGCTGGCGCTGCTGGACAATCCGTCCGCTGCCGAGGTGCTGCGCGCCTGCGCAGTCAATATTGAAGACTTGCGTAAAACCCTGACCAACTTCATCACCGACAACACGCCCACGGTTCCCGGAACCAGCGAGGTCGATACCCAGCCCACGCTCGGTTTCCAGCGCGTGATCCAGCGCGCCATCATGCACGTGCAATCGGCTTCCAACGGCAAGAAGGAAGTCACCGGCGCCAATGTGCTGGTGGCCATCTTCGGCGAGAAGGATTCGCACGCGGTCTATTACCTGCACCAGCAGGGCGTGACCCGGCTGGACGTGGTCAACTATATTTCGCACGGTGTGCGCAAGGATCAGCAATCCGATCCGCAAAAAGCGCCCGAGGGCAGCGAGGAAGCGCAAAGCGAAACCAGCCAGAAAGAGAGCCCGCTGGATCAGTTCACCCAGAACCTCAACAAGCTGGCAAGCGAAGGCAAGATTGATCCCTTGATCGGGCGCGAGCAGGAAGTCGAGCGCGTCATCCAGACCCTGTGCCGTCGTCGCAAGAACAATCCGCTCTTGGTCGGTGAAGCCGGTGTCGGCAAGACTGCCATCGCCGAAGGCCTGGCCTGGCGCATCACCCAGGGCGACGTGCCCGAAGTGCTGCAAAGCGCGGTGGTGTACTCGCTCGATATGGGCGCACTGCTGGCCGGCACCAAGTATCGCGGCGATTTCGAACAACGCCTGAAGTCCGTCCTCAAGCAATTGAAGGACAGCCCCAACGGTATTCTGTTCGTGGACGAGATTCACACCATCATCGGCGCCGGTTCGGCGTCGGGCGGCACGCTGGACGCTTCCAACCTGCTGAAGCCGGCCCTGGCTTCCGGCCAGTTGAAGTGCATCGGCGCGACCACCTACACGGAATTCCGTGGCGTGTTCGAGAAAGACCATGCCTTGTCGCGTCGCTTCCAGAAGATCGATGTGATTGAGCCGACCGTTGAGCAAACGGTGCAGATCCTGCGCGGCCTGAAGTCGCGCTTCGAGGAGCACCACGGCGTGAAGTATTCCGCTTCCGCCCTGACCTCGGCTGCCGAGCTGTCGGCGCGCTTCATCAACGATCGTCATCTGCCCGACAAGGCAATCGACGTCATCGACGAAGCCGGTGCCGCCCAGCGCGTGCTGCCGACCTCCAAGCGCAAGAAGACCATCGGCAAGACCGACATCGAGGAAATCATTTCCAAGATCGCGCGCATTCCTCCGCAGACCGTCAACCAGGACGATCGCGCCAAGCTGCAGACCATAGACCGCGATCTGAAGAACGTGGTGTTCGGTCAGGACGATGCGATCGAAGCGCTGGCGGCCGCCATCAAGATGGCGCGTGCCGGCCTGGGCAAGACCGACAAGCCGATCGGTTCCTTCCTGTTCTCCGGCCCGACCGGCGTCGGCAAGACCGAGGTCGCCAAGCAATTGGCCTTCATCCTCGGCATTGACCTGATCCGCTTCGACATGTCGGAGTACATGGAACGCCATGCGGTGAGCCGTTTGATCGGCGCGCCGCCCGGTTATGTCGGTTTCGACCAGGGCGGTTTGCTGACCGAAGCCATCACCAAGAAGCCGCACGCAGTGCTGCTGCTGGACGAGATTGAAAAAGCCCATCCGGACATTTTCAATATCCTGCTGCAGGTGATGGACCACGGCACGCTGACCGACAACAACGGTCGCAAGGCTGACTTCCGCAACGTGATCATCATCATGACCACCAATGCGGGCGCGGAAAGCCTGCAAAAGCGCAGCATCGGCTTCACCGACAAGCGGGAAACCGGCGACGAAATGGCCGAAATCAAGCGCCTGTTCACGCCTGAATTCCGCAACCGGCTGGATTCCATCATCAGCTTCCGCGCGCTGGACGAAGAGATCATCATGCGCGTGGTCGACAAGTTCCTCATGCAGCTGGAAGAGCAGCTGCACGAGAAGAAAGTCGACGCGGTATTCACCGAAAACCTGCGCCGCTATCTGGCACGCAAGGGCTTCGATCCGCTGATGGGCGCGCGCCCGATGGCACGCCTGATCCAGGACATGATACGCAAGGCCCTGGCCGACGAGCTGCTGTTCGGCATGCTGATGTCCGGCGGCAAGGTCACGGTGGACATGGACGAGAACGAGAAGATCAAGCTCGACTTTGTCGAGGGCGATCCGACTCCGCCGGCGTCTCCTGCCGACTTGGTGGAAGTCGAGTAAGCGCAGCGACACTCACCAAAAATAAAAATGCCCGGACACGTCCGGGCATTTTTTTTGGGCCAGTGATTGCCGGCCCTGAATCAGCGCTCAGTTGAGGAAGTTCAGCAGCTCCGGACCGAACACTTCACGATGCAGCAGCTGCGCCGGCACGCCCAACTCCCAAGTTAAAACATAAAAAAATTGCTCGACGCGAGCGATGCCCACGCGAGCAAATGCCAATCAAGCTGCCGGGACTCGGCTGAGCTCCGACAGATGTGAAAATTCCCGGTGCATCAGGATGATTTGTTCGCCCGTGCTGCCTTTGACGATGTCGGCCAGGGTGAAGCCGTCCATGGCCTGGTAGAAGGCGCGTTGTCCGGCGGCGAGCGCGCCACGCAGGCGGCAGTCCTGGCTCAGGCGGCAGTTTTGCGCTTCGCAATCCACCAGCTCGGCGTCGCCTTCCAGTTCGCGCAGCACCGCACCTATCTTCAGCTTCTTCGGATCCACATTCAAACTGAGGCCGCCTTTGCGCCCGCGGGTGGCCAGGATCCAACCGCTGCGTGAAAGCTCGGCCACCACTTTCACCAGGTGATTGATGGGGATGTCGAATTGCCTGGCGATCTCGGCAACCGTGGCCGGCGCTCTTTGTGTATCGGCCTGGGCCAGATACATCAGTACGCGCAAGCCGATGTCGGAAAAACGAGTGAGACGCATGCCGGTGGAAGAGAAGTGCCGCTTGGAAGCGGCTTGAGGAACAGCGAGCAGTCTACCAAAGATGCATATGCGATGCATCTTTTAGTCCTACTGGCGCCCAAAAAAAATGCCGCCCGCAGGCGGCAGATGTTCGAGGCAAGCGCGGCGGCCTGTCAGGGGAAGAGCGGCTGCTTGTTGTTTTGCTTGGCCTTGATTTCAGGGATGATCTTTTCGATCACGCCAATCCGATAAGCCGTGCCCGGATGGTTATGGGTATGGCCATTCAGGACCGAGGCCGGCTGCTGGTTGGCCAGTCTTTCCCAGAAGCGCGCCGCGTCTTCATAGCGGTAACCGGCGCGCGCCACCATGTAGAGCGCCAGCACATCGGCGGCCGCATCCATGTCCTGCGGCGTGGCGCGGATGCCGCCGGTGCCGGCCAGGCCGGACAGATCAGGCTTGATGCGCAACAGGTTGTCGATGATGTCGGCTTCGGCCGCGCT
This sequence comes from Pseudomonadota bacterium, assembly GCA_023392035.1. Taxonomy (GTDB): domain Bacteria; phylum Pseudomonadota; class Gammaproteobacteria; order Burkholderiales; family Burkholderiaceae_D; genus Lacisediminimonas. Next base: position 22,465 of record JAEVZY010000288.1, read on the forward strand.
GTTCTTCAGCTTGGCGGGATGCATCAGGGAGTTGTGTGCCATTTCCTTGGCCAGCACCAGCGCCAATTCATCGTCCGACTGCGTGAAATTCAGCATGCCGCGCGTGACCATCACCCGGCGTCCATCGCCATAGGCATTGATGTTGTCGGCATTGCCCAATTCCACGCTGTAGGCGCAGGCGCGGGTCAGCTTGACGGTGAGCGGGATGCTTCCGCTGTCGCCACGCTGCACCACCAGGTTCACCGAAGGCTTCTTGCCGACCATGGGGGCCAGGATGCCGGCCGCCTGGCGCTCCGCATTCGGGCCGGTGGGCATGGCGCGGCCCTCCACCGACACCAGTTTGTCGCCGCGCTTCAAGCCGGCGCGGTCGGCGCCGCTGCCGGCCAGCACGCCGACGATTTGCAGGCGATCATCCAGGCCAAACACGGTTTCGGCGGCGTCCGCCAAATCAGGCGACCAGGAATACTTGTTCTTGGCAGTGAAGCCGAACAGATTGCGCGCGTTATTGCCCTTGCACAGTTCGGGATTGCTGGTCAGAAGCGGACCCGAGACGCGATACAGCCGGTCCTGGTAATTCACCAGGGTGCGCAGCATCTCCTGCTCGGCCGGCGGCGCCTGCACCATCACCGTCGGTTGCACCGGACGCGGCATCTGGGTCGGCAATTGGGTTTGCGTGGCGCAGCCGGCCAACGCCAGCGCGCCGGGAATGGCGACCCAAGCCGCCAGTTTGGATATGCGTGAAGTCTTGGCCATGGCGTTCACCTCAGTGCTTGCCGGTGCTGCCAAAGCCGCCGCTGCCGCGTTCGCTGGAATCGAATTCATCGACGATATTCAATTCCACCTGAAGCACTGGCACCACCACCAACTGCGCCAGCCTTTCCATCGGATTCAAGGTGAACGCGGCGCTGCCGCGGTTCCAGGTCGAGATCATCAATTCGCCCTGGTAGTCGGAGTCGATCAGGCCCACCAGGTTGCCCAGCACGATGCCGTGCTTGTGGCCCAGGCCGCTGCGCGGCAGGATCAGTGCCGCGTAGGCCGGGTCGGCAAGATGAATCGCAAGGCCGGTGGGCACCAGCTTGGTTTCACCCGGCTCGATCACCATCGGCGCCTGGATGCAGGCGCGCAGGTCGAGGCCGGCGCTGCCGGCGGTGGCATAGGCGGGCAGTTGAGCGCGCATGCGCTCGTCGAGAATTTTGACGTCCAGCTTCTTCATGCGGTCCTTTGTTGCGTGCTGGCCGCGGCCACGGCGGGCTGCGGACGGGTTGAGTTCAGACGACGCGCAAGTTCATCCACCAGTTGCCGCGCCAGCGTCTGCTTGTCGGCGGCGGGCAGTTTCACATGTCCGTTCTCGTCGAACAGGACCAGTTCATTGGTATCGCGACCGAAGGTATTCGGGCCCAGATTGCCCACCAGCAGCGGCACGTTCTTGCGAATGCGCTTGGCCTGGCCGTTTTCAATCAGGTTTTCCGATTCGGCGGCAAAGCCGACGCAATAGGGCGGCGCGGGCAGGGCGGCCACGGCGGCAAGAATGTCGGGGTTCTGCACGAACTCCAGTTGCGGCACGCTCTTGCCATCCTGCTTCTTCAGCTTCTGGCCGCTGGCATTGGCCACGCGCCAATCGGCCACGGCCGCCACGGCGATGAAAACGTCCTGGCGCGCCACCTCGGCCATCACCGCATCATGCATCTGCTGCGCGGTCTGGATATTGATTTTCTGCACACCGGCCGGGGACTCGAGCGCAACCGGGCCCGAAACCAGCGTGACCTGGGCGCCGGCCTGGCGCGCGGCGCGGGCGATGGCATAGCCCATCTTGCCCGAGGAAAGATTGGTGATGCCGCGTACCGGGTCGATCGGCTCGAAGGTCGGTCCGGCGGTGATCAAGAGCTTCTTGCCGGCCAGGGATTTGGGGGCGAAGGCGGCGATGATCTCTTCCAGCAGCTCCTGCGGCTCCAGCATGCGGCCCATGCCGGTTTCGCCGCAGGCCTGTTCGCCGGCGGCCGGACCCAGCAACTGTATGCCATCATCGCGCAGCTGGCGCACATTGCGCTGGGTGGCCGGGTTTTGCCACATCTCGACATTCATGGCCGGCGCCACCAGCAGCGGCAGCATCGCCGGGCGCGCCACGCACAAGGTGGACAGCAGATCGTTGCAGATGCCGTGCGCCAGTTTCGCCATGAAGTCGGCCGAGCAGGGCGCGATGACGATGGCGTCGGCCTCGCGCGTCAAGTCGATATGCGGCATGTTGTTGGCCACGCGCGCATCCCATTGGTCGGTGTAGACCGTGCGGCCCGACAGCGCCTGCATGGTGACGGCGGTGATGAAGTGGGTGGCGGCCTCGGTCATCACCACCTGCACCTGCGCGCCGGCCTTGGAGAGGGCGCGCAGCAACTCGGCGGCCTTGTAACAGGCGACGCCGCCGGTCAGTCCCAGGACGATCTTCTTGCCAGCCAGGTCCATGGCATTCCTCTGTATTGCTTCCAGTCGGGGCGCTAGTGTAACGCCAACGCTCCCGCTGGGCTGTGAGAAACCGTTACCCGCTTTTTGCGAGCGAGTTGCGCCTAGCGATTCACCCGGCGCAGCTCATCCAGGATGAACAGTGCCGCGCCGATGCAGATGGCGCTGTCGGCCACATTGAAAGCCGGCCAGTGCCAACCGCCGACATGAAAGTCGAGAAAGTCGATCACATGGCCATAGATCATGCGGTCGATCAGATTGCCGACCGCGCCACCCAGGATCAGTGCCAGCGCCGCGCTGAACAGGCGCTGGCCGGCGTTCTTGCGCAGCAGCCAGAGAATGAACAGCACGGCCGCCACCGCAATCGCGGCAAAGAACCAGCGCTGCCAGCCGCCTTCGCTGGCCAGGAAGCTGAAGGCCGCGCCCTTGTTGTGCGCCAGGACCAGGTTGAAGAACGAGGTCAGGGTTTTCGATTCGCCATACGACAGCATCTGCGAAATCGTGATCTTGGTCAGCTGGTCCAGCAGGATCACGATTGCTGCCAGGCCCAACCAGGGCGCCATGCTGGTGCCGCCGCTGCCGAGTTTCATCACGCTTTGCTTTTTGCTTGCCATGTGCCGGTTCTTCCCTTGGTTTTTTGCGGCGCGGGCCGCCTTGCTGCCGCCCTCAGGCATAACGCCTCTTTTCGCCCTGGCCGAACAGATTGCTGGTGCAGCGCGCGCACAGCCCGGGGTGCGCCGGGTCGTGGCCGACGTCGGCGCGGTAATGCCAGCAGCGCTCGCATTTCACATAGGGCGAGGGCGTGACTTCCACCGCCTCTGCACCCGCTTCCACCTGGCTCAGGCTGGCCTGCGAGGTGATGAGCAGGAATTTCAGGTCATCGTCAAGCGTGGCCAGGGCCTGGTAGCGTTCGCCCGCCGCCTTGATCTCCACCTGCGCCTGCAGGGAAGAGCCGATCGCGCCCGAAACCCGCACATCTTCCAGCCGCTTCATGACTTCCGCCCTGACTTCACGCAGCAAAGCGTATTTCGAAAGCAGCGCCGGCGCATCATTCACTTCCGGCAGCGCGTGATAGAGCTGGGTGAAGATGGTTTCGCCGGAAGCCTTCCAGGCTGCCTCGCCGGCAAACACCTGCCAGGCTTCCTCGGCGGTGAAGGAGAGCACGGGCGACATCAGGCGCAGCAAAGCCTGGGTGATGTGCCACAAGGCGGTTTGCGCCGAGCGTCGCGCATGCGAATCGACGCCGCTGGTGTAGAGCCGGTCCTTGAGGATGTCGAGATAGAAGCCGCCCAGGTCTTCCGAGCAGTACATCTGCAGCTTGGCCGTCACCGGATGGAATTCAAAGACCGAGTAATGGGCGCGGATCTCGGCCTGCAGTTGCGTCATCTGCGCCAGCGCATAGCGGTCGATCTCAAGCATGGAATCGACATCCACCGCCTGCTCGGAAAAATTGAAATCCGAGGTATTGGCCAGCAAAAAGCGCAAGGTATTGCGGATGCGGCGATAGCTTTCCACCACGCGTTTCAGGATCTCGTCGGAGATCGAAAGCTCGCCGGAATAATCGGTGGACGCCACCCACAAGCGCAGGATTTCCGCGCCCATGGAATCGGACACCTTTTGCGGCGCCACCACATTGCCCTTGGACTTGGACATCTTCTTGCCTTCGCCATCGACCACGAAACCATGGGTCAGCAAGGCCTTGTAGGGCGGCTGGCCATTGATCATCGACGAGGTGAGCAGTGAAGAGTGGAACCAGCCGCGATGCTGGTCCGAGCCTTCCAGATACAAGTCAGCCGGGAAGTGCGATTCGGCCGCATGCGAGCCGCGCAATACTGTCTGGTGCGTCGTGCCGGAGTCGAACCAGACGTCCAGCGTGTCGCGGTTCTTCACGTAGTGATCGGCATCCGCGCCCAGCAGCTCGCGCGGGTCCAGCGCATGCCAGGCTTCGATGCCATGCTGTTGCACCCGCTGCGCCACCTGCTCGAGCAGTTCCTGCGTGCGCGGATGCAGCTCGCCGCTTTCCTTGTGCACGAAGAAGGCCATCGGCACGCCCCATTGGCGCTGGCGCGAGAGCGTCCAGTCCGGACGATTGGCAATCATGCCGTACAGGCGTGCCTTGCCCCAGGCCGGATAGAAGGCGGTGTCGTCGATGCCCTTCAATGCCGTCTGGCGCAGGCTCGGCTTGCCGTCTTTCGGCGTCACATCCATGCCGGCAAACCATTGCGAGGTGGCGCGATAGATGATCGGCGTCTTGTGGCGCCAGCAGTGCATGTAGGAGTGCTCGAACATCACCAGCTTGAACAGCGCGCCGGCCTGGTTGAGCTTGTCGCAGATCGGCTTGCTGGCTTCCCAGATGGTCATGCCGCCGAAGAAGGGCAGCCAGTCGGCGTAACGGCCGTCGCCCAGCACCGGCTTGAGGATTTCATCATCCGTCATGCCATGCGCCTTGCAGGACAGGAAGTCGTCCACGCCGTAAGCGGGCGCCGAGTGCACGATGCCGGTACCGGTATCGAGCGTCACGTAGTCGCCCACGTACACCGGCGACAGGCGCGCATAGCCGGGATCGCTGTCGTACAGCGGGTGCTTGAAGTTGATCATGGACAGCGCTTCGCCGGAAGCGGTGGCGATGATTTCGCCGGTGAGGCCATAGCGCTCCAGGCTGGAGGCCACCAGCTCCACCGCCAGCAACAACAGCTGCTCTTCGCCATTGCGCTGCACTTTCACCAGTGCGTAGCGATGATCCGGATGCACGTTCAGCGCCTGATTGGCGGGGATGGTCCAGGGCGTGGTGGTCCAGATCACCGCATAGCCCTTGTCGGTCGGCAGCTTGGGCAGGCCGAAGGCGTGCGCCAGCTTTTCCGGCTCGGCGAAGGCGAAGCCGACGTCGATCGCCGGATCGCGCTTGTCCTGGTATTCGACTTCCGCCTCGGCCAGCGCCGAACCGCAGTCGAAGCACCAGTTCACCGGCTTCAGGCCGCGATACACATAGCCTTTTTCAAGGATGGTTCCGAGGGCGCGGATTTCATCGGCCTCGTTGCGGAAATCCATGGTCTTGTAGGGACGATCCCATTCGCCCAGCACGCCCAGGCGGATGAAGTCGCGCTTCTGGTTTTCGATCTGGGTCTGGGCGTAGGCACGCGACTTGGCCAGCACTTGTTCGGTGGGCAGTCCCTTGCCGTACTGCTTTTCGATCTGGATTTCGATCGGCATGCCGTGGCAATCCCAGCCCGGCACATATTGCGCGTCATAGCCTTCCAGCTGACGGGTCTTGACGATCATGTCCTTCAGGATCTTGTTGACCGCATGGCCGATGTGGATATCGCCATTGGCGTAGGGCGGGCCGTCATGCAGCACCCAGCGCGGACGGCCGCTGCTGGCGGCGCGGATGCGCTGGTAGATGTTCTTCTGCTGCCAGGCGGCGACCCAGCCGGGCTCGCGCTTGGCCAGATCGCCGCGCATGGGGAAAGGGGTCTCGGTCATGTTGACCGGGTACTTGCTGGCAGCCTTGTCGGCCGGCTTTTGTTTGTCTGACATATCGCTTGCTTGAGTTCTGGTTTCGTTGGACGCGGTTTCGCGGTGAAGCTGCGCATCGATGCGCGGGCGATGCAGCGTCAAATTCGGTCAGTGGCCGAGACCGCGTCGCAGGCCTGCTGCGCGAACCAGTCGCGCGCGCGGCGGGCATCGTCATGGATGGCCGCCACCAGCGGTTCCAGTCCATCGTATTTCTTTTCGTCGCGCAGCTTGTGCAGCAGTTCGACCCGCACCACCCGGCCATAGGCTTGCTGATCGAAGTCGAACAGCCAGGTTTCCAGCAGCACGCGGCCGCTGTCGTCCACCGTGGGCCGCACGCCCAGGCTGGCCACGCCTTGCAGCGCATGCTCGGCCAGGCCATGCACGCGCACCACGAACACGCCCATCACCGGCGGGCGTTTGTGGGTGATGCGCAGGTTCAGGGTCGGAAAGCCGATGGTTCGCCCCAGTTTCTTGCCATGCACCACATGGCCTGAAATCGAATAAGGATGGCCCAGCAATTCGCTGGCGCGGGCAAAATCGCCGGCCGCCAGCGCGCTGCGCACCGCCGAGGACGAGATGCGCACGCCTTCATGCTCGACGGCCGGCAGGGCATGCACTTCAAATCCGAATTCGCGGCCGGCCTGCTGCAGCAGGGCGAAATCGCCGGCGCGCTTGGCGCCGAAGCGGAAATCGTCGCCCACCATCAGCCATTTCACGTGCAGGCCCTGCACCAGGACTTTTTCGATGAACTCGCGCGGACTGAGGGCGGCGAAATGGGCGTTGAAATGCTCGACGATCAGGCGATCGAGGCCGGTGTCCTTCAAGGCCTGCAGCTTGTCGCGCAGGCTGGAGACTCGGGTCGGCGCCCGCGAAAGATCGCCGGCGGCCAGTGCAAAGTATTCGCGCGGATGCGGCTCGAAGGTCATTGCGGCCGAAGTGATCCCCAGGCGTGCGGCGGCCTCGCGCACATGCGAGATGAGCGCCTTGTGGCCGCGATGGACGCCGTCAAAATTGCCGATGGTGAGCGCGCAGGGCGCGCGCGCTTCGGCATTGGGAAGACCTCGGAAAACCTTCATGCAGGACCGGATCGGGAAAACCCGACATTATACGGGCAATGCCGGCGTTTCCGCGGCGCAGCAGGCGCGCCTGGCTGCTTCAAGCGCGATCCCAGTGCGCCGCCAGCGCCGCCAGGGCCGCGATCGCCGCGGTTTCGGTGCGCAGCACGCGCGCGCCCATGGCCAGCGGCAGCATGCCTTGCTCCAGTGCCAATTGTTCTTCGCGTTCGCTCAATCCCCCTTCCGGGCCAATGACCATCGCCAGCGCCTGCGGCGGATGATGCGCAGCCCAGTCGGCCAGGGACTGGTCGGCGCGCGGCGTGAGCAAAATGCGGCGATGCAAATCGCGTCGTTCGGCCCAGGCGGCGAAATCGAGCGGTTCATTGACCCGCGCCAGCCGGTTGCGGCCGCACTGCTCGCTGGCGGCGGCGACGATGCCTTGCCAGTGCAGCAGCCGCTTTTGCGCTCGTTCCGCCGACAGCCGGACCACGCTGCGCTGCGCCTGCAGCGGCTGGATACAGGCCGCGCCCAGCTCCACGCATTTCTCCACGATCCAATCCATCTTGCTGCCCTCGGGCATGGCCTGGGCGATCGTCACCGCGTAAGGCAATTCCGCTTCGCGCGGGGAAAAATGCCGAAGCAGAACGCGGCCGCCCTGTTTGCCGACTTCCTGCAGCTGCGCCAGGTGCTCGCCGCCTTCGCCATTGAACAGCACCAGCTCGTCGCCCGCCTGCATGCGCAAGACTTGCACGTGGCGCGCGACTTCGGCGGGCAGCACAAGCTCCTGCCCGGTTTGCAGGGGGAGCGGACAATAAAAACGCGGCATGGCGGTTCCTGGTGTGCTTGTTTTTGTAGAACAGTCAAGAGATCGGGCGCTGGCGGGCGAGTCCGGGGCGGATAGCGGCCGGCCGGTTTATGCACCGTCCTCACTCTGGTAAAATTCCCGGTTTCTTGCTCTTCCGGTGGCCCGCCCTCACAAAGGGCTGGATCGCATTTTATCTCTTCGCCATGACTTCACTTCCAACCACTACCCGTATGGCCAACGCGATCCGCGCCTTGGCGATGGACGCTGTACAGAAAGCCAACTCCGGACACCCCGGCATGCCTATGGGTATGGCTGATATCGCAGTCGCACTGTGGTCGCGCCATCTGCGCCACAATCCGCGCAATCCGCAATGGATGGACCGCGATCGCTTCGTGCTGTCCAATGGTCATGGTTCGATGCTGATCTACGCCTTGCTGCACCTGACGGGCTTTGACCTGTCGATGGACGAGATCCGCAATTTCCGCCAACTGCATTCCAAGACCCCGGGCCACCCGGAAGTGGGCATCACCCCGGGCGTGGAAACCACCACCGGCCCGCTGGGCCAGGGCATCAGCAATGCGGTCGGCATGGCGCTGGCCGAAAAACTGCTGGCCGCCCAGTTCAACCAGCCCGGTCACGAGATCGTCGACCACCACACCTATGTGTTCCTGGGCGACGGCTGCCTGATGGAAGGCATCTCGCACGAAGTCTGCTCGCTGGCCGGCACCCTGCGCCTGAACAAACTGATCGCGCTGTATGACGACAATGGCATCTCGATCGATGGCCGGGTCGACGGCTGGTTCCGCGACAACACGCCGCTGCGCTTCGAAGCCTATGGCTGGAATGTGATTCCCGACGTCGACGGCCATGACGTGCAGGCGGTGGATGCCGCCATTGCCAAGGCCAAGCTGTCGGACCGTCCGACCCTGATCTGCTGCAAGACCGTGATCGGCAAGGGCGCCCCCACCATGCAGGGCACCGACAAGGTGCATGGCGCCGCCCTGGGCGACAAGGAAATCGCCGCCACCCGCGCCGCGCTGGGCTGGGACCACGCACCGTTCGAAGTGCCGGCCGAAGTCTATGCCGACTGGGATGCGCGCGAAGCCGGCGTCAAGCTGGAGAAGGAATGGTCGCAGCGCTTTGCCGCCTACCGCGACGCCTTCCCGCAACAAGCCGCCGAATTCGAGCGCCGCATGCAGGGCGATCTGCCGGCCGTGTTTGAAGAAACGGTCAAGGCCTATATCGCCGCCTGCCTGGAAAAGAAAGAAACCATCGCCACCCGCAAGGCCAGCCAGAATGCAATCCAGGCGCTGGCCCCGGTGCTGCCGGAATTCCTGGGTGGCTCGGCCGACCTCACCGGCTCCAACCTCACCAACTGGAAAGAATCGGTGGCGGTGCGCGACAACCAGGCCGGCAACCACATCAACTACGGCGTGCGCGAATTCGGCATGAGCGCCATCATGAATGGCATCGCCCTGCATGGCGGCTTCATTCCCTTCGGCGCCACCTTCCTCACCTTCTCCGACTACAGCCGCAATGCCCTGCGCATGGCGGCGCTGATGAAGATCCGCTCGCTGTTCGTGTTCACCCACGATTCCATCGGCCTGGGCGAAGACGGTCCGACCCACCAGTCGGTGGAGCACGTTTCCAGCCTGCGTCTGATTCCCGGCCTGGACAACTGGCGTCCCTGCGACACGGTGGAATCCGCCGTGGCCTGGGCGGAGTCGGTCAAGCGCAAGGACGGCCCGAGCACCCTGATTTTCTCGCGCCAGAACCTGCCTTACATGGAGCGCGACGCGCAACAAGTGCTGGCAATCGCCCGTGGCGGCTATGTGCTGCGCGATGCGGCCAATGCGAAAGCCATCATCATTGCCACCGGCTCGGAAGTGGAATTGGCGGTCAATGCCGCCGACGCCCTGGCGGCCGAAGGCGTGGCCGTGCGCGTGGTGTCCATGCCCAGCACCGACGTGTTCGACCGCCAGGATGCGGCCTATCGCGCCAGCGTCCTGCCGCGCGGCTTGCCGCGGGTGGCGGTGGAAGCCGGTGTCACGGCCTTCTGGCACAAGTATGTCGGCCTGGAAGGCGCTGTGGTCGGCATCGACAGTTTTGGCGAGTCGGCCCCGGCCGGCGTGTTGTTCAAGCATTTCGGCTTCACGACGGAAAAAGTCGTGGCCGCCGTCAAATCGGTTCTGGCCGCTTGAGGCCACAATTACAGATACTCAACTCCGGAGAAAGTCATGACGATCAAGGTTGCCATCAACGGTTATGGACGTATCGGTCGCAACATCCTGCGCGCCCACTATGAGGGCGGCAAGAAGAACGACATCCAGATCGTTGCCATCAATGATCTGGGCAATGTCCAGACCAATGCCCACCTGACCAAGTACGACACCGCCCACGGCAAGTTCCCCGGCACGGTGAGCGTGGATGGCGACTACATGGTGGTCAACGGCGACAAGATCCGCGTGTTCGCCCAGCGCAACCCGGCCGAAATCCCATGGGGCGAGCTGGGTGTGGACGTGGTGCTGGAATGCACGGGCTTCTTCACCACCAAGGAAAAGGCTTCGGCCCACCTGAAGGGCGGCGCCAAGAAAGTCATCATCTCCGCGCCCGGCGGCAAGGATGTGGCCGCCACCATCGTGTTCGGCGTCAACAACGGCGTGCTGAAGGCCAGCGACACCGTGATTTCCAACGCCTCCTGCACCACCAACTGCCTGGCGCCGCTGGTCAAGCCGCTCAACGACAAGATCGGCGTCGTCAATGGCTTGATGACCACGGTGCACGCCTACACCAATGACCAGGTGCTGACCGACGTCATGCACGAAGACCTGCGTCGCGCGCGTTCGGCCACCCAGTCCATGATCCCGACCAAGACCGGCGCCGCCATCGCGGTCGGCCTGGTGCTGCCGGAACTGAACGGCAAG